>NZ_JAUSTB010000014.1:0-98239 GCF_030812615.1 Pseudarthrobacter niigatensis
GCTAAGACCCACAGCGCCGATGGTACTGCACCCGGGAGGGTGTGGGAGAGTAGGTCACCGCCGGAACAACTATTCATGGTCGAGGCCCCAACCACGCGGTTGGGGCCTCCCACATTTAACCCGAAAAACACCGCGGGAGCTGCCAGCGGCGTCCGGCGGGCGGAGTTCATGCCGGCGGCTCGGTTGCAGCGGGCAACGGCCACCGCAAGGTGTCGCCGTTGTGAAGATGGCCACGATACCGCTCCCAGGGCCCGCGCTGTCCGGGGGGATTTGGTGGCTCCACTAGAATTGATGAAGATGTACGGACTTCGAAGCGCTTCATTTCGGGTTGCGTAGGAAACGAAAAGAGCGGCTGCAGTTGCGCCAGTGGTCGGCTCACAACAGGAGGAATCCAAATGGCCGAGCATAACGGTGGCAACCGAGGCAACGACCGGGGCGCGTTCCGCGGCAACAACAACTCCGGCGGCGATCCCCGCGGATTCCGGTCCCGCTCCGACCGCGATGGCAACAATTTCTCGCGCGGCGGCTCTTCCGGTGGTGGCGAGCGTAAGTCCTTTGGTGATCGTGATCGTAAGCCGTTTGGTGATCGTCCGCGCCGTGATGGTGAGGGTGACCGTCGCGGTTTTGGTGGCGGTGCCGGTGGTGGCGAGCGTAAGCCGTTCGGTGACCGTGACCGTAAGCCGTTTGGTGATCGTGATCGTAAGCCGTTTGGTGACCGTCCGCGTCGCGAGGGTGAGGGTGACCGTCGCGGTTTTGGTGGCGGTGCCGGTGGTGGCGAGCGTAAGCCGTTCGGTGATCGTGACCGTAAGCCGTTTGGTGATCGTCCGCGTCGCGATGGTGAGGGTGATCGTCGTGGTTTTGGTGGCGGTGATCGTGACCGTAAGCCGTTTGGTGACCGTCCGCGTCGCGATGGTGAGGGTGATCGTCGTGGTTTTGGTGGCGGTGATAACCGCAAGCCGTTCGGGGACCGGCAGGACCGCGCGCCCCGCAGCTTCGACCGTGGTGATTCCCGCTCCGAGTCAGGCCGTGGCTCCGGACCCCGCAGCTTTGGCCGCGACCGGCAGGAAGACCGTCCTGTCCGCGTGCCCAACGCTGCCGACCTCCGCAGCGCCAACCGTCCGGACCGGGAACGTTCCCCCGAAATTGATGAAGACGTCACGGGCAAGGAACTGGACCGCGCCACGCAGCACCAGATCAAGACCCTTGAAGCCAAAAGCTCAGAGTGGGTGGCACGCCACCTGGTGATGGCGGGCCGCCTCATTGACGACGAGCCGGAGCTGGCATTCCAGCACGCACTCGCCGCCAGCCGTCGTGGGGGCAGGCTCGCCGCTGTCCGCGAAGCCGTGGGCCTCACGGCCTACGCAGCCGGCCACTATGGTGAGGCGCTGCGCGAGTTCCGCACCTTCCGCCGTATCAGCGGCTCCAACGTTCACCTGCCCGTCATGGCCGACTGCGAACGTGGCCTGGGCCGCCCGGACCGCGCCCTCGACGTAGCCCGCTCGGAGGAAGCCCAGGACCTGGATGCTCCCGGCAAGGTAGAGCTGGCAATTGTCGCTGCCGGGGCACGCACCGACCTGGGCCAGCTTGACGCGGCAGTAGCCGAACTTGAAATCCCGCAGCTGGACATGAACCGCGCGTTCTCCTACAGCCCGCGCCTCTTCCGCGCCTATGCCGATGCGCTGGCTGCGGTGGGACGCGAAGACGAGTCGCAGAAGTGGAGCCGGCAGGCCGTCGTGGCAGAAAATGCCCTGGGCCTGGGCGCTGACGAAGAACCCGAAATCATCGACCTCGGCTGGGACGAGGAAGAGGAAGCCCGGGAAGAGGCAGAACGCCGGCGGTTGCTGGACCGGGCCTCCAAGGGCGCTGGGGCCGAAACGCCCGCAGCAGGTTCCACGGAAGCAGCTGCCAGGAGCGCCCGCGCAGCCGAGGCGAAGTCCTCGCAAGACAGCAGCATCGACGACCAGGATGCCGACTACTTCGTTTCCGACGACGCAGAATCGGACCAGGACTCGGTAGAACACGACGAGTTCCACTCCGTGCCCGCCGACGACGCCGGTGCTGACGATGCCCATGCGGAGGACAACGCAGGCGTAGGACATGACGAAGAGCGCCAGGAAGACTGAACACAGATGAGCGATGTTTCCCTGGTTTCCCGCTTCGACGCACTCCTCGCCGACCTGGACGGCGTGGTCTACGCCGGTCCCCACGCCATTCCCGGAGCTGTTGAGTCGCTGAAGCAGCTTTCGGGGCTGGGCATCGGACTGGGCTATGTCACCAACAACGCATCCCGGTCACCTGCGGACGTGGCAGCGCATCTCCGTGAGCTTGGTGCACCCGCAGAGGACAACCAGGTGGTGAGTTCGTCCCAGGCGGCGGCCGAGCTGCTTGCCTCGATGCTCGCGCCTGGGTCCAGGATCCTTATCACAGGCAGCCCGGCCCTGGCCCGGGAAATTGAGCTGGTGGGCCTGGTACCGGTAGCCGGGCAGGATGAGGACCCGGTCGCCGTGGTCCAGGGGTTCAGCCCCGCCATCGGATGGAAGGACCTGGCCGAAGCCACCTATGTGGTCAATGCCGGTGCCCTATGGGTGGCCACCAACACGGACATGTCCATCCCGCAGGCGCGGGGCATAGCGCCGGGAAACGGCACCCTGGTCGCCGCAGTCGCCGCAGCCACCGGCCAGCAGCCCCGGGTTGCGGGCAAGCCGGAGGCGCCGCTGTTCCATTCGGCAGCCAAGCGCCTCGGGGCCGAGCGTCCCCTGGTGGTGGGCGACCGGCTGGACACGGACATCCTGGGCGGCAATAACGCCGGTTTCGCCACGGTGGCGGTCCTTACCGGGGTCGACACGCGCGAGACCATCCTGGCGGCCAGGGCGGCGGAACGCCCCGAATACATCATTGCGAACCTTGCCGACCTGCACCGTCCATATCCGGACGTGACGCACGACGACGGCACCTACACCTGCGGGCAGTCAACGGCGCGCGTGGCCAACGGAGCCGTGGGCATCATTGGCGGCCAGGACAACCTGGACTCGTGGCGGGCGGCGTGTGCCGCCTGGTGGGCCGCGACGCCTGACGCCGCAGCCCCGCAGGCGCCCAAGCTGGTGTGGCTGGATCACTAGACTGGTTCCATGACCGAGCTGACTGAACCGGAAGACCCGACAATCCAGCCGGCACCGGAATGGCCGCAGGCCGACCGGCAGGACCTAACGGATCCGCAGGTGGCGCAGTCCGTCGCCCGGCTCCTGGACCTGCCCGGGCTTCCCGCAGCGGACCACGAGTCCGTCTACAACCTGCTTCACGATGACCTGCTCGCCGCGCTCAACAGCGATCCCGCAGACGTTGCTTTCCCAGGCACTGGGCCGGATGGCGGGGCTGCCTGATGCCGGTACGCCTCGACCAGGCCCTGGTGGCCCGCGGGCTGGCCAGGTCGCGAACGCATGCAGCCTCGTTGATCGCCGAAGGCAAAGTGAGTTCCGGTGGCCAGGTCCTTGGCAAGGCATCCCTGCAGGTCGACGAGAGCAGGGACCTGGCCGTCGAGCACGATGACCAGGACACCTACGCCAGCCGTGCCGGGCACAAGCTGGCCGGCGCCCTGGACGCATTCCCGGACGTTTCGGCCCAAGGCAAAAGGTGCCTCGACGCCGGTGCCTCCACCGGCGGCTTCACGGACGTCCTGCTGAGGCGCGGGGCCGCACACGTGGTGGCGGTCGACGTCGGGCACGGCCAGCTGGTGCCGCACCTGCGCGACGATCCCCGCGTGGAGGTCCACGAGGGCATGAACGTGCGCTACATGGCGACCGAAGACATCGGCGGCCCGGCCGCACTGACCGTCGCCGACCTGTCCTTCATCTCCCTGACCCTCGTGGTGCGGCCGCTGGCGGACTGCACGGAGCCCGGCGGCGACCTGGTCCTCATGGTCAAGCCGCAGTTCGAAATCGGCAAGGACCGCCTGGGACGCACCGGCGTGGTCACGTCGGAACGCGAGCGGCGGCTGGCCGTGGAGAAGGTGGCCAGGGCAGCGCTCGACGCCGGACTGGACCTGTGCGGGCTGGCGGCCAGTCCGCTGCCCGGCCAGGACGGAAACGTCGAATACTTCCTGTGGATAAAACGCAGGATCACCCAAGACTTGCCTAAGATCGAAGAGCGTGAGGCAGCAGCTGCTGCTTTGCTCCGACAAATCTGGCCGAACCACTAGAGAGCGGAACCTGATGAGCAGGCGTGTACTGGTCCTTGCCCACACCGGCCGCGAGGAGTCACTGAAAGCCGCCTGGGAGGCCTGCGCCCTGCTGCATGCTTCAGGCATGGTCCCCGTGATGCAGGAGTCCGAACTGGGCGACATGGAACGGTTCTTCGGGCACTTGGCCCAGCCGGTGGAGGTGCTCCACGACCACGTCCAGCTGCCCGATGTGGAACTGGTCATGGTCCTTGGCGGCGATGGAACCATCCTCCGGGCCGCGGAGCTGGTGCGCGAGGTGGATGTGCCGTTGCTGGGCGTGAACCTGGGCCACGTGGGCTTCCTGGCGGAAAGTGAGCGGGCGGACCTTGCCCAGACCGTCGAATGGATTGCCAGCCGGGAGTACACCGTCGAAGAGCGCATGACCATCGATGTCCAGGTCTGGGTCCGCGGCCAGAAGATTTGGCACACCTGGGCTTTAAACGAAGCCGCCATCGAAAAAGCCAACCGGGAACGCATGCTGGAAGTCGTCACGGAAGTGGACGAGCGCCCGCTGACGTCCTTTGGCTCCGACGGCATTGTGCTGGCCACCCCCACGGGCTCCACGGCTTACGCGTTCTCCGCCGGTGGACCCGTGGTCTGGCCGGAGGTGGAGGCTCTGGTGATCGTGCCGATCAGTGCCCACGCGCTCTTCGCCAAGCCCCTTGTCGTGTCGCCCAGGTCCAGGCTCGCCGTCGAGGTGCTGGGCCGCACCGACGCCCAGGGGGTGCTGTGGTGCGACGGCCGGCGCTCCGTGGACCTGCCGCCGGGCGCGCGGGTGGAAGTGACCAAGTCGGCCACCCCGGTCCGCCTGGCCCGCACCCACCAGACGCCCTTTTCGGCACGGCTGGTCCGCAAGTTCGAGCTGCCCATCCACGGCTGGCGCGGCCCGGTCCCCAAGTCCGATGCCGTGCACACCGGCCCTATCCCCATTGTGCGGACGCCCCGGCCCATGCCGCCGCTGCCGGTCCCGAATGCGGAGAACCCCGGCAGCGATCCCGATCCGTCGACTGCGAAGTGAATCCATGCTTGAAGAACTGAGAATCCGCGACCTCGGCGTCATCACCGATGCAACGCTCCCGCTCGGCCCGGGACTGAGCGTGGTGACCGGTGAAACCGGCGCGGGCAAGACGATGGTGGTCACCGCCGTCGGACTGTTGCTGGGGGCGCGCTCTGACGCCGGAGCCGTTCGGAGCGGCGCGAAAAGTGCCACCGCGGAAGCGGTGCTCAAGCTCGACGCCGGGCACCCGGCCATTGCCCGGGCCCTTGACGCCGGCGCCGACACGGAAGAGTTCGACGGCGGCGCCGAGCTGATCCTGGCCCGCCGCCTGGGTGCCGACGGGCGCAGCCGCGCCTTCCTCGGTGGGCGGGCTGCCCCGGTGGGCGTCCTGGCCGAAATCGGCGAATCATTGGTGGTGGTGCACGGCCAGTCGGACCAGATCCGGCTCAAAAGCGCCACAGCCCAGCGGGAAGCCCTGGACAAGTTCGCCGGCGACCACCTCGCCGGCCCCCTGGCCGCGTACCAGGAGCTGTACAGCCGGTGGAAGGCCAACCAGGCAGAACTGGACAGCCTGCGGAGCGCCGCGCGGGACAGGCTGCGCGAGGCAGAATCCCTGGAGGCAGCCCTCGCCGAAATAGACGAGGTGGATCCGCAGCCGGGGGAGGACGAGCTCCTGAAGGCGGAGGCCGTCAAGCTGGCCAACGTGGAGGAGCTCCGGATCGCGGCCAGCACGGCCCACCAGGCCCTCATCGCCGAGGACTTCGGCGAAACCGGTGACGCCACCACCCTGGTGGACTCCGCCAAACGCACCCTGGAGCATGTGGCCGAGCACGACGCCGAACTCGGCTCGGCGGCAGCCCGGCTGGCGGAAGTTGGCTTCCTGCTCAACGACATCGCCACCGAACTGGCCAGTTACCAGGCCGGCCTGGACACCGAGGGGCCGGAACGGCTCGCCGAAATCGAGGACCGCCGGGCAGCATTGGCCAAGCTGGTCCGCAAGTATGCCCCCACCATCGATGAGGTGCTGGCGTGGGCCGAAACCGCGCGCGTCCGGTACGACGAACTGCAGGACGACTCCTCCCGCATCGAGGCCCTGGACGCGGACGTGGTCCGCGCCGAAGCGGAACTGACCAAGCAGTCCGCAGCCATCAGCAAGATCCGCACCAAGGCGGCCAAGGACCTTTCTTCCCGGGTCAGCGCCGAGCTGAAGGCGCTGGCCATGGCAGACGCCACCCTGGTGATCAACCTCGAGCCCGCCGGGCAGCTGGGTCCGCACGGTGCGGACGACATCAGCTTCCTGCTGCAGCCGCACTCCGGTGCCCCGGCCCGTCCGCTGGGCAAGGGCGCGTCCGGCGGTGAGTTGTCCCGCGTGATGCTGGCCATCGAAGTGGTGCTGGCGGCCGTCGACCCCGTTCCCACGTTTGTGTTCGACGAGGTGGATGCCGGTGTGGGCGGACGCGCCGCCGTCGAGATCGGGCGCCGCCTGGCCATGCTGGCGCAGCACGTGCAGGTTCTGGTGGTCACCCACCTTCCCCAGGTTGCTGCCTTTGCGGACCAGCACATCACCGTGACCAAGACGTCCACCAGGGGAGCCGACGGGGGCACCGCCACCGGATTCACCTCCAGTGACGTCCGCCTCCTTGACGGCCCGGAACGCGTGCGTGAACTCGCCCGCATGCTGGCCGGCCAGGAGGACTCCGAGTCCGCCCGGGCGCACGCCCAGGAATTGCTGGACGACGCCAAGCTCCTGCCGCAGCGGGCCTGACGGGAACAGCCACGGGACGGCGCAATTGATGATAGGCTCGAATTCCGTGGTGCAGCGATCAAATTCCCGTGTAAATTCCCGGTTCCCGGGCTCCTCCAAGATGACTAAGCACATCTTCGTCACCGGCGGTGTGGCGTCCTCCCTCGGCAAGGGACTGACGGCATCCAGCCTCGGTCACCTGCTCCGGGCCCGCGGCCTGTCCGTCACGATGCAGAAGCTCGATCCCTACCTGAACGTGGATCCGGGCACGATGAACCCCTTCCAGCACGGTGAGGTCTTCGTCACGGACGACGGCGCCGAGACGGACCTGGACATCGGGCACTACGAGCGCTTCCTTGACGAAAACCTCGAAGGTTCGGCCAACGTGACCACCGGGCAGGTCTACTCCACTGTGATCGCCAAGGAACGGCGCGGCGAATACCTCGGCGACACCGTCCAGGTCATTCCGCACATCACGGACGAGATCAAGCGCCGCATGCGGCTGCCCGCCGAGGGCAAGAACGCCCCGGACGTGATCATTACCGAAATCGGCGGCACCGTTGGCGACATCGAGTCCCAGCCGTTCCTCGAGTCGGCCCGCCAGGTCCGCCAGGATGTTGGCCGCGGCAACGTCTTCTTCGTGCACGTCTCGCTGGTCCCGTACATCGGACCGTCGCAGGAACTGAAGACCAAGCCCACGCAGCACTCGGTGGCAGCGCTGCGCTCCATCGGCATCCAGCCCGAAGCCATCGTGATCCGGTCCGACCGCGAGATCCCCGAGGCCATGCGCGCCAAGATCGGCCGCATGTGCGACGTCGACCTCGAAGCAGTCATCGGCTGCCCGGACGCTCCCAGCATCTACGACATCCCCAAGACGCTGCACTCCCAGGGCCTGGACTCCTACATCGTCCGTGCCCTGGACCTGCCGTTCAAGGACGTGGACTGGACCAGCTGGGACCGCCTCCTGGAGGCCGTCCACAACCCCAAGCACCAGGTGGAAATCGCGCTGGTGGGCAAGTACATCGACCTTCCGGATGCCTATCTCTCGGTCACGGAGGCCCTCCGCGCCGGCGGCTTCGCCAACGAGGCCAAGGTCAAGATCCGGTGGGTTCCCTCAGACGAGTGCGAAACCCGGGAGGGTGCCATCAAGGCGCTCGACGGCGTGGACGCCATCTGCGTGCCGGGCGGCTTCGGCATCCGCGGCCTCGAAGGCAAGCTCGGTGCCCTGAAGTTCGCCCGCGAAACCAAGCTGCCTGTGCTGGGCCTGTGCCTTGGCCTGCAGTGCATGGTCATCGAGTATGCCCGCAACGTGGTGGGCCTGGAAGGTGCCTCCTCAAGCGAGTTCGAGCCGGATTCCAAGTACCCGGTCATCGCCACCATGGAAGAGCAGCTGGAGTTCGTCGAAGGCCGCGGCGACCTCGGCGGCACCATGCGCCTCGGACTCTACGAAGCCAAGCTGGCCGAGGGCTCGGTCATCGCCGGCACCTACGGCAAGACCACGGTCAGCGAACGCCACCGGCACCGCTACGAGGTCAACAACAAGTACCGCGAGCAGATTGCCGGGAAGGGCCTGGTCTTCTCCGGCACCTCCCCGGACGGCAAGCTCGTCGAATTCGTTGAGCTGCCTGCCGACGTCCACCCGTACTACGTCGCAACGCAGGCGCACCCCGAGCTGAGCTCGCGGCCTACCCGCCCGCACCCGCTGTTCACCGGCCTGATCAAGGCTGCCCTGGACCATCAGGGCGCGGGCCAGCAGGCCACTGCCGACACGGCTGCCCCCGCGGCGGAGGAGCCTGCAGTATCGGGTAGCGTTACCGCTAAGTAGTCAACAGAGCAAAAAGGACGGCGCGATGCCTGGTACACCTGAAGCCACCCCTGCCAAACAGGTTTCGGATGCACCAAGCCCGCGCCGTCTTTTGTCCACGGAGAAGGTCTACCAGGGCAGGATCTGGGACGTCGTCAGTGACACCTTCCAGCTCTCCGAGTCCGGCGACGCCCTCACCCGCGACTACATCGACCACCCGGGCGCCGTCGCTGTCCTGCCCATGAATGACGAAGGCCAGGTCCTGCTGCTGAAGCAGTACCGGCATCCCGTTGGCATGGACCTTTGGGAAGTCCCCGCGGGCCTGCTGGACGTCGAAGGCGAGGACTTCGTGGTGGGGGCGGCGCGGGAACTCGCCGAAGAAGCGGACCTGGCGGCGGGCACCTGGAACGTCCTGGCCGACGTCTTCAATTCCCCCGGATCGTCCAGCGAGGCCATCCGCATCTACCTGGCCCGCGACCTCACCGAGGTGCCGCACCACGAGCGCCACGAGCGGACGGACGAGGAAGCGGAGATCGAATTCCACTGGATCAGCCTGGACGATGCCGTGGCCTCCGTCCTGGCCGGCCGCCTGCATAACCCTTCCGCCGTCGTCGGGATCCTTGCCGCTGCCGCTGCCCGTTCTTCCAGCTATGAGGGACTCCGCCCCGCCGACGCCCCCTGGCCCGCCCACCCCAGCCAGCGCTGATGGTGCCTGGTCCATCGGCTGAAGCGGTCCCGGAGGCCGAGCGGGCCCCGGACGCCGCCTCAGCGGACGGGGCAACAGCAGGCGGCGCCCCGGAACCCGTCCCGGCCGCGATCGACCGTGGAATCACCGACTATCTCCAGCACCTCGGCGTCGAACGCGGGCTGGCCGCGAACACGCTCGCAGCCTACCGGCGGGACCTGGCCAGGTACGCCCGCTACCTCGCCGGAGCCGGCTGCACACGCCCCGGTGACATCACCCGGCACCATGTGACGGGGTACGTCCGTGCCCTCTCGGACGGGTCCGACGGCGGCTCGGCCCTGGGCGTGCGTTCCGCCGCCCGGACCGTCGTGGCCGTCCGGGGCCTGCACAAGTTCTGGGCCCTGGAGGGCCACACCACGGCGGATCCAGCCAGCGAGGTACACCCGCCCATGGCCGGCAAGCGGCTCCCCAAAGCCATCAGCGTCGCTGAAGTGACCCGCATCCTCGAAGCGGCAGGAACTGACACCGCCACCGGGCTGAGGGACCGCGCCCTGCTCGAATTCCTATACTCCACCGGGGCCAGGATCAGCGAAGCGGTGGGACTGGACGTTGACGACATCTCCCTCGCCGAACCGGGATCCGGGCCCGCGATCGTCCGCCTGTTCGGCAAGGGGTCAAAGGAACGCCTGGTGCCGCTGGGCTCCTACGGGGCCCGGGCACTCGATGCCTACCTGGTCCGCGGGCGTCCGCTGCTTGCCGCCAAAGGCAAAGGCACGCCCGCGCTGTTCCTCAATGCCCGCGGCGGGCGGATCAGCCGCCAGAGTGCCTGGACCATCCTGAAGGCGGCGGCGGAGAAAGCCAACATCACCCGCGACGTGTCACCGCACACGCTGCGCCACTCCTTCGCCACCCACCTTCTGGAAGGCGGCGCGGACGTCCGCGTGGTGCAGGAACTGCTGGGCCACGCATCCGTGACCACTACCCAGGTGTACACCCTGGTCACCGCCGATACGCTGCGCGAGATTTACGCCGCGGCCCACCCACGGGCACTGGGCTAGGACCCGCGGACGCGAACGGCCGGAGCGCTCACGGGCGCACGCCCTGACATTAAGCTGGAGCCATGACCGCAGCCGCTGTGACCCTATGCTTCCTTCTCCGTGATGGGGAGAACGGTTCCGAGGTCCTTCTGGGGCTCAAGCAGACAGGGTTTGGCAAAGGCAAAATCGTGGGCATTGGCGGCCATGTGGAACCGGGGGAGTCGCACGCGCAGGCCGTGGTGCGGGAAGTCCTGGAAGAAACCGGTGTGGTCCTGCGGCAGGAAGACCTCCGTGATGCCGGCAGCGTGCACTTTGTCTTCCCGTCCCGGCCTGAGTGGGACATGGAAACCAGCCTGTTCACTGCCCGCACCTGGGAGGGCGAACCGGAACCCAGCGACGAAATCCTCCCCGGCTGGTTCCGCGTGGACACCCTTCCCGTGGACCGGATGTGGCAGGACGCGGACCACTGGCTTCCGGTGGTGCTGGAAGGCCGGAAGGTCAACGTGGTGGTCACCATGGCCACAGACAATGAGTCGGTCGCCTCATCGCGCAGCCTCCTGGGCCAGGCGGGCCGCCCACTGGACAGCGAAACCGCCGACGGCGGGGCAGGCACCAAAGTGCCCGCCCCGCCGTCGGGCGTTCCACGCCAGCGCTAGGGAAGGTGCCGTTCCTCCACGCCGTTGTATTCGCTCAGCGGCCGGATCAGGGAGTTGGCGTCCAGCTGCTCCATGATGTGCGCGGTCCAGCCGGTGATCCGGCTGGCCACGAACAGGGGAGTGAAGGTTGGGGTGTCGAAGCCCATCAGGTGGTAGGTGGGCCCGGCCGGGTAGTCCAGGTTCGGCTTGATGGCCTTGGCCTCGTCCATCGCAGTTTCCAGGCCGTTGTACAGGCCCAGCAGTTCGGGGCGGCCGTAGTGGGCAATCATCTTGTCCAGGGCGGCCTTCATGGTGGGAACCCGGGAATCGCCGTGCTTGTAGACGCGGTGGCCGAAGCCCATGACCTTCTTCTTTTGCGCCAGGGCGTCCTCCATCCAGGCCTTCGCCCGCGCCGCAGCCTCCTCGAGGGACTCCTCCTGCCGGATGCCGATCTCGTCGAACGTGTGCATCACAGCTTCGTTCGCTCCGCCGTGCAGCGGTCCCTTGAGTGCACCAATGGCTCCGGTCACTGCCGAATGCAGGTCCGAAAGCGTCGAGGTGATGACGCGGGCGGTGAACGTGGATGCGTTGAAGGAGTGCTCGGCGTAGAGGATCATCGAGACGTTGAAGGCCTCCACCACCTCCGGAACCTGCTCCTCGCCGAAGGCCATCCACAGGAAGTTGGCCGAATAGCCCAGGTCATCGCGCGGCTCCACGAGCTCCTGGCCGTGGCGGCGGCGCTGGTCATAGGCCACCACGGCCGGCATGGCGGCGAACAGGTCAACGGCCTTGGCCATGTTGGCCTCGCGCGAGGAGTCCTCTGCCTGCGGATGCCTGGCACCCATCACGGAGGCCGCGGTCCGGCAGACGTCCATCGGGTGCGAGGTCACCGGCAAGGCGTCGATAACCTGCTTGACCACCGGGTCAAGGGCGCGGCCCGCGCGTTCCCTCGCGGTGAACTCCGCCAACTGCTCCGTGGTGGGCAATTCGCCGTTCCAGAGCAGGTAGGCCACTTCCTCGAAGCTGCACCGGGCGGCCAGCTCCTGGACCGGGTACCCGCGGTAGAGCAGGGAGTTGGTGTCAGGGTTGACCTTGGAGACGGCGGTGTAATCCACCACGACGCCGGCGAGGCCCTTTTTGATCTCATTTTCAGCCATTGCTGAAACTCCTTTGTTCCTAAAGCCAGGTGTCCGGCAGGTGCCGGCGTTCCGGTGTGGTGCCAGGGCGGATGTCAGGTTCCGGGGATCCGGAAGTTGAAGACCCCGGTGTCAAAGTGGTTGTAGGCCTCGTAGTCAACAAGGTCGTAGAGCCGGGCACGGGTCAGCATGCTTGGAACCTGTGCCTCCTGGGTGCCGTCGGATTTGATCGATTCCAGAGTACGCTCAGCAGCGCCCATGGCACTACGGAGCAGGGTGACCGGATAAATGACCATGTTGACGCCCACGCCGGCCAATTCGTCCACGGTAAACAGTGCGCTCTTGCCGAACTCGGTCATGTTGGCCAGGATCGGCACATCCACCGCGTCCCTGATGGCCTTGAACTCGCTGAGGTCCTTCATGGCCTCGGGAAAGATCGCGTCTGCGCCGGCTTCAACCAGGGCTTTGGCCCGCTGCTGCGCCGCCTCCAGCCCATCGGTGGCGCGGATGTCGGTGCGGGCCATGATGAGGAAGTTCGGATCGCGGCGGGCATCCGCTGCGGCCCGGATCCGCTTGGTGGCGGTATCCAGGTCCACCACGTTCTTGCCGTCCAGGTGGCCGCAGCGCTTCGGGTTGAACTGGTCCTCGATGTGCAGGCCGGCCAGGCCGGCGTTTTCCAGCTCCTGCACCGTGCGGGCCACGTTCATCGGCTCACCGAAGCCGGTGTCGGCGTCGACGATCGAAGGCAGGTCGGTCATGCGGGCGATCTGCCCGGCCCGGGTGGCTACCTCGGTCAGGGTGGTCAGGCCGATGTCCGGCAGGCCAAGGTCGTTGGCAAGTACCGCGCCGGAAATGTAGACCCCGGCGAAGCCCTTTTCCTCGATGAGCCGGGCGGAGAGTGGGTTGAACGCGCCCGGAAACTGCTGGATGGTGCCGGAGGACAGCAGTTCCCGGAACCGGATCCGCTTCTGCTCGGGGGTGGTCTTCGAATACAGCATCAGAAGAGTCCCTTCGGTGCCGCCGCCAGGTCGATGACCCCGGGCGCTGCAGTGATGTTCAGCTGGTCCAGCTCGCCGGCGGCCAGTTCGGGGAGGCGTTCGACGGCGGCGAGGAACCTTTCGATTTCAGCCTCCTCCACCAGCCCGGCGGCGAGGGTGCGGAACTTGTTGACGTACTGTTCGCGGGCGAACGGCCGGGCGCCCAGCGGGTGGGCGTCGGCGACGGCGATCTGGTCGGTGATGACCGTACCGTCCTTCAGCGTGATCTCCACGGAACCACCGAAGGCCTTCTCTGCGATGTCCAGGGAGTGGTAGCGCCGGGTCCACTCCGCGTCCTCCTCCGTGGTCACCTTGTGCCACAGTTCCACGGTGTCCGGCCGTGCGGCGCGTTCCGGTGCGTAGGAGTCCACGTGGTGCCACGCGCCGTCCTGCAGGGCAACGGTGAAGATGTACGGGATGGAGTGGTCCAAGGTTTCCCGGCTGGCGGTGGGGCTGTACTTCTGGGGGTCGTTGGCGCCGGAGCCGATCACGTAGTGGGTGTGGTGGCTGGTCTTGATCAGGACTGATTCGACGTTGGCCGGGTCAGTCACCTCAGGATGTTCACGGTGCAGCTTGCGTGCCAGGTCGATCCAGGCCTGCGCCTGGTACTCGGCGGAGTGTTCCTTGGTGTAGGTGTCCAGGATGGCACGCTTGGCTTCGCCCGGGGTGGGGAGCGGGACCATGTAGGACGCGTCCGGACCGTCGAGCATCCAGGCGATGACGCCGTCTTCGCCTTCGTAGATCGGCACCGGTGAAGTCTGGCCGCGCATGGCCCGGTCGGCTGATTCGATGGCCATCTTGCCGGCGAACGCCGGGGCGTGGGCCTTCCAGGTGGAGATCTCGCCCTTGCGTGACTGCCGGGTCGCCGTGGTGGTGTGCAGTGCCTGGCCCACCGACTGGAAGATGGTTTCCACGTCGAGGCCCAGCAGTGTGCCGATACCTGCGGCAGCCGAGGGGCCGAGGTGCGCGACGTGGTCGATCTTGTGCTTGTGCAGGCAGATCGCCTTGACCAGGTTGACCTGGATCTCGTAGCCGGTGGTGATGCCGCGGACCAGGTCGTGGCCGCTGGCGCCAACGTGCTGGGCAACGGCAAGGATCGGGGGAATGTTGTCACCGGGGTGGGAGTACTCGGCTGCCAGGAAAGTGTCGTGGTAGTCGAGTTCGCGGACGGCCACCCCGTTTGCCCAGGCAGCCCATTCCGGTGCAACCCGTTCCTCGATGCCGAAGACCTTGGAGCCCTTGCCGCCGGTGCTGGGACCGTGGGTAAGGGCCTGGGCCCGGGCCGCGACGATCGGAGCACGGTTCAGTGAGGCGATGGCCACCGAGGCGTTGTCGATGATGCGGTTGATCACCATGTCCGTCACTTCGTCCGTGACGGCGACGGGATCTGCCGCCACCTGGGCGATCTTGTAGGCAAGCTGGTCCTCGCGGGGGAGGTTTTCTTCGCTCTTGTAGACGCGGACGTGGTGTTCCTTAACCATGGTGCTCCTTCGGGTGGGATGCGTGGGTCGCTTTGACGTGGGAGAGGCTGCGGTGCAGGTGGACGATCGTTGCCGCCTCGGCGAGTGCCGGGTTGCCGGCGGCGATGGCCTCCGCGATGGCGGCGTGCTCGGCTGCCGCGGCGGTCAGGCGGTTGGCGTCGTCGGCGGCCAGCCGGCGGATCCGGACCAGGTGCACGCGCAGGCTGCGCATGGCCTGGGCCAGGTAGGAGTTTGAGATGGCGGCGTCGATGGCTGTGTCCAGCCTGCCCACCAGTTCGTAGTAATCATGCAGGGCGGGGTCCCCGCCGTTGATCAGCGCGGGGGCATTGAGCAGTTCGCACTGCAGGCGCTCAAAGGTGGCGGTATCCCCGCGCCGGGCAGCCAGTGCCGCGGCCTTGCCCTCCAGGGTTTGGCGCAGTTCGAACAGTTCGTCGATGTCCTCCAGGGAGATGTCGGTGACGACGACGCCGCGGCCGCCCGCCGTCGTGAGCCCTTCCGCCGTGAGGCGGCCCAGCGCCTCCCGCAGCGGTGTGCGCGAGACGCCAAGGCGTTCGGACTGTTCCACCTCGGCCAGGACGGTGCCGGGCGCAAGGCGCCATTCGATGATGTCGTCCCGCAGCGCCGCGTAGGCCTTGTCGCTGGCTCGCATGGTGTCCTCCTTCCTCGGTGACACCATCAGTGTATACACAGCCGAAGAAAAGAGACCAGCATTTTTCAGAAATAGCGGAGTTAGGCACAACTCTGTATACAAAACTCTTGTCGGCTGCCCCTGCCGGCGTCTACCATGGGCAGCATCACAACGTCGTGGACGGGATAACCTCATGGTCACCAACAGCTACCGGGACAGCTACCGCCGCAGTGTCGAACAGCCGGAAGAATTTTGGCTGGAGGCAGCGCAAAAAATCTCCTGGACGTCTCCGCCGGGCAGGGCCCTGGACGCCAGCCGGGCGCCGCTGTACAGCTGGTTCCCTGACGGGGCCCTGAATACCTGCTATAACGCCCTGGACCGGCACGTGGCAGAAGGCCGCGGAGGGCAGGACGCCCTGATCCATGACTCCGCCATGCTGGGAACGCAGCAGCGCTACACGTATGCGGAACTGACGGACCTCGTGGCACGCTTTGCCGGCGTGCTGCGGAGCCACGGGGTCGGCAAGGGAGACCGTGTGGTGATTTACATGCCCATGATCCCGGAAGCTGCCATCGCCATGCTGGCCACCGCCCGGCTTGGTGCGGTGCACTCAGTGGTTTTTGGCGGCTTCGCACCGAAGGAGCTTGCCGCGCGCATCCGCGATGCCGCGCCCGCTGCGGTGGTCACCGCGTCCGGCGGCATCGAACCGTCCCGGCGCATCGAGTACCTCCCGGCGGTCGCCGAGGCCCTTGGGCTGGCCGGCGCGCCGGACATCCCAGTCCTGGTCAAGGCACGCGCCGGCTTCGTGTCGGCCGCTGCGGACCACGCCGGCTGGCTGGACTGGGACACGGCCATGGACTCGGCCGAGCCTGTGGCCCCTGTCGCCGTGCAGGCCACGGACCCGCTCTACATCCTGTACACCTCCGGGACCACCGGCGCGCCCAAGGGGGTGGTTCGCGACAACGGCGGCCACGCCGTCGCCCTGCGCTGGACCATGGAAAATATCTACGACATCGGCCCCGGTGACGTCATGTGGACTGCGTCGGACGTCGGCTGGGTGGTGGGGCATTCCTACATCGTCTATGGGCCGCTGCTGGCCGGGGCCACCACCGTGATGTACGAAGGAAAGCCGGTTGGCACGCCCGACGCCGGGGCGTTCTGGCGCGTGGTGCAGGACCACCGGGTCAACGTGCTGTTCACCGCACCAACGGCACTGCGGGCCATCCGCAAGGCCGATCCTGAAGCATCGCTGCTGCGAAACTACGATGTCTCCAGCCTGCGGACGCTGTTCGCCGCCGGCGAGCGGCTGGACACGGACACGTTCCACTGGGCCTCCCGGGTCCTGGGCGTGCCCGTGGTGGACCATTGGTGGCAAACCGAGACCGGCTGGGCCATTTGCGCCAACCCGCGTGGACTGGAGCCGCTGCCCATCAAGGCTGGTTCCCCGACCGTTCCGATGCCAGGGTTCCGGCTGCAGGTCCTTGACGGCGGGGGCGGGGAAGTCGAACCGGGGATCGAAGGCAACATCGTGCTGGGGCTGCCCCTTCCGCCGGGCACCCTGACCACCCTGTGGGGAAACGACGAACGTTTCATCTCGTCCTACCTCCAGGCTTTCGACGGCTGCTACGCCACAGGCGATTCCGGCTACCGCGATGAGGACGGGTACCTGTTCGTCATGGGCCGCACCGACGACATCATCAACGTTGCCGGCCACCGGCTGTCCACCGGCGCCATGGAACAGGTGATCGGCCAGCACCCTGCCGTCGCCGAGTGCGCCGTGATCGGGCTCGCCGACCCCCTCAAGGGCCAGCGCCCCAGCGGCTACGTGGTGCTCAAATCCGGGGTCGACATCCCCGAAGACGTCCTGGCCAAGGACCTGGTGGCACTGGTTCGGCGGGACATCGGTGCCGTGGCGGACTTCAAGCATGTGACGGTGGTGGACGCGCTGCCTAAGACCCGGTCCGGAAAGATCCTGCGCAAGACCATGCGCCAGATCGCCGACGGCGACGAATATACGGTGCCCTCCACCATCGAGGATCCGGGCGTCATTGACCAGCTGATCGGCGCCCTCCGGGGCGGGACGGACGCCGGCTGACGGCACCGCCGGGAAATCCAGCCCTGCAATTCGTCAGCGGGCGTTCCAGCGGTACTCGTTTTCCGGCCGTCCCGGGGTTCCGTAGCGGGCGGTCCGGGAAACCGTGCCGGCGTCGGCCAGATACTCCAGGTAGCGCCGCGCCGTCACCCGGGACATGCCCAGCGAATCCATGACCTCGGTGGCGGACACTGCGTCGGGCTGGCCCCGGAGGAACTCCTGGACCGAGCCGAGGGTCGAGGTGGAAAGGCCCTTCGGGAGCGGAAGTTCCGACGGCGCCCGCAGGCTGGCGAACGCCTGGTCCACTTCGCTTTGCGAGGCGCCGCCCTTGCCGGGACCGCTGCCCGGATCCGCCAGTTGCTGCCGGAACTGGCGGTAGTTCTCCAGCTTGTCGGAGAACGTGGCGAACGTGAACGGCTTGATCAGGTACTGGACCACACCGATGGCAACGGCGCTGCGGACAATTGCCAGCTCACGCACGGCGGTGATGGCGATGATGTCCGCCAGGATCCCCGCCGACCGCATCCGCCGGGCGATGTCCAGGCCATGCAGGTCGGGCAGGTTCATGTCCAGCAGGACCAGTTCCACCGGCTTGCCCGCCGCGACGAATTCGTTCAGGAGCCGCAGTGCGGACTGGCCGTCCGGGGCGGTGCCCGCCAGCTCAAAACCGTCCAGCCGGCCCACGTAGGCGGCGTGGGCCGCCGAAGCGATGGCCTCGTCTTCGACGACGAGGACCCGGATGCTGCTCACTGTTTGTGCTCCTTCTCCGCGGACACCGCTGCAGGCAGGAATACTTCGAACTTGGCGCCGCGCCGGCCGTTAGTGGCCAGCGTACCGCCCAAACGCTGTACCGCCTGCCGGACCAGTGCCAGGCCAATGCCGCGGCCGCCAGCCCCTGCAGGCTTGGTGCTGAATCCGTGCCGGAAGATCTTTTCCGAATCCCCGGGGTCGATGGGAGCCCCGGAATCGTTCACGGCGATGTCCAGCCCCTCGTCGTCCGCCTCCAGCGTCAGCACCACGCGCCGCGGCGGCGGCGCATCCGCGGCCGCATCGATGGCGTTGTCCAGCAGGTTTCCCAGGATCGTCACCAGGTCCTGCACTGCAATCCCGGGTGCCGCGCCGGAGCCGAGGGTGGAGACATCCAGCTGGACGCCCCGCTCGTGGGCCTCGGCCACCTTGCCCATGACCAGTGCGCCCACCACCGGTTCATCAATCGAGCTCACCATGTCGTCCGTCAGCTGCTGGCTCAAGGCCAGGTCCCGGGTGGCAAAATCGAGGGCTTCCCCGGTCCGGCCAAGTTCCAGGAGCGAGACCATGGTGTGAAGCCGGTTGGCGTGTTCGTGGGTCTGGGCCCGCAGCGCGTCGGACAGCGTGCGCATGGTCTGCAGTTCGTTCCCGAGGGCTTCGATCTCCGTCCGGTCCCTGAGGGTGGCCACCGTCCCGTAGACCGGAACCTTCCCGCGCGCAACGGGGGATTCGGGGCCGCGGGCAGGCCCCTGGTTCACCACCAGCACGCGCGAACCGGTCAGCACCATCTCGTCCTTGGTGGTGCGCCCGGAATCAAACAGGGCGCGCAGTTCGCTGTCCAGCGGGAGGTCCGCCAGCGACGGGGGCCGGGTGGGATCGTTACTGCCGGTGTCGGCCAGGCCAAGGAGTTCGGCAGCCTGGTCGTTGTACATCACCACGCGCTTCCTGGCATCGATAAGGATCAGCCCTTCGCGGACCGAGTGCAGGACCGATTCGTAATAGGTGAAAAGCTGCGCCAGCTGCTCCGGCCCCCAGCCGCGCGTCACCCGGCGGAGGTACCTGCCCAGCAGCCAGGACGCAAGGGATCCGCCCACCAGCAAGGCAATGCCGACGGCGAGCAGGACCGGCAGGCGGCCGGTGAACGCAACATCGACGCTGCGGACGGTCACCCCGGCCGCCACCAGGGCCTTAACCGTTCCCGCCGCGTCCTTGACCGGAACAATGGTCCGGACCGAAGGGCCAAGGGTGCCGGCGGTGACTTCGGTGTAGGTGTGGCCGCGCAGTGCTTCATCAATGGAGCCGATGTAGGGCCGGCCCAGCTCCTCGTCCCGGGGGTGCGTCCAGCGGGTCCGGTCCGGAGCCATGATGGTGATGAAATCTATGTGGGCAGCGCTGGTGACGTCCTTGGCGTAAGGCTGCAGCAGGGCGGACGGGTCCGGCGTGGCAGCGGCCTGGAGCACCAGGGGATTGGCTGCGATCGAGGCAGCCACTCCTTCCATGCGGCGCCCCGCTTCGTCATACGTACGGTCCCGTGCATCCACGTAGGCCGCAGTCCCCACAATGGCAATGAAGGATACGACGATCAGCAGGTTCGCCAGGAAGAGCCGGCGGGCGATACTCCAGCGGTGGATCATGCTGCCTCCATCTGAATCCCTGGACTACTGCGACCAATATGAACGCAACGGTGAGCTGGATCACGGGGTGCCCAATGATGGATATCACATTGTACGGACGTGTTGAGCCCAGAGACTGCGCCGCAGCGTCTATCAGAATATCCACAAGGAGACACATCATGGCTTCTCAACGAGGAGAGTCGCTCGAGACCGCGACGCCGCGGCGCAAGGGACTGGACAAGTCCCACTACCTCTACATTGCCGTCATCGCCGCCGTCGTCCTTGGCGCGGTGGTGGGCCTGCTCTTCCCGGAGGTTGGCAAGTCGCTCAAGCCCCTGGGTGACGGCTTCGTCAAGCTCATCAAGATGATGATCGCGCCGGTCATCTTCTGCACCATCGTCCTGGGCATCGGCTCCATCGCCAAGGCGGCCACCGTCGGCAAGGTGGGCGGCCTCGCCCTGGGCTACTTCATCATCATGTCCACCTTCGCGCTGGCCATCGGCCTGGTGGTGGGCAACCTGATCCATCCGGGTGAAGGCCTGAAGCTGACGCCCTACGATCCCAACAAGAAGGCCGCCACGGACAGCACCGTGGACTTCCTGATGGGCATCATTCCCAGCGACATTCCGGTGCTGCCCACCCTGCTGGCCGCAATCCTGGTGGGCTTCGCACTGCAGAAGATGGGCGCCCAGGGCACCCCCATCCTCAAGGCCATCGGCCACGCCCAGGCCCTTGTCTTCCGCATCCTGATCATGATCATGTGGCTCGCCCCGGTTGGCGCCTTCGGCGCCATCGCCGCCGTCGTCGGAGCCACCGGCGTCCAGGCCATCGTGAGCATGTTCACCCTGATGATCGCCTTCTACATCACCTGTGCGCTGTTTATCGTCGTCATCCTGGGCGGCCTGCTGCAGGTTGTTGCCGGCGTGAACATCTTCAAGCTGATGAAGTACCTGGCCCGCGAATACCTCATCATCTTCTCCACCTCGTCTTCCGAAGCGGCGTTGCCCCGCCTGATTGCCAAGATGGAACACCTCGGCGTCTCCAAGCCCGTCGTCGGCGTCACCGTTCCCACGGGCTACTCCTTCAACCTGGACGGCACCGCCATCTACCTGACCATGGCGTCCCTTTTCGTGGCCAACGCCATGGGCACCCCGCTGGACCTCGGTGCCCAGATCTCCCTGCTGGTCTTCATGATCATCGCCTCCAAGGGGGCTGCAGGCGTCACCGGCGCCGGCCTGGCCACCCTCGCAGCCGGCCTGCAGGCACACCGCCCCGAACTGCTCGGGGGAGTGGGCATCATCGTCGGCATCGACCGCTTTATGTCCGAGGCACGGGCACTGACCAACTTCACCGGCAACGCCGTGGCCACCGTCCTGGTGGGCACCTGGGTCAAGGAGATCGACGGCGGCCAGGTTGCCCGCGTCCTCTCTGGCGAGGTTCCCTTCGACGAGCAGACCATGATCGCCGGCCACGGCGGGATGGCACCCAAGGAAGAGGGCGCACGGGAAGCCGCCAAGGCGTAGCCCCAGCCGCTCAACGACACGGAACCGCCCCCGCAGCCACGCTGCGGGGGCGGTTTTACGTTGTCCCCGCGACGAACCTTCGACCTCAGCTAGAGGGTCAAGGCTCAACATTCGCGGAAAGTCAAGCTCCGTCAAATACCGTGTCGGGCGCTGTAGCCTAGGGAGCAGAACGAACGGCGCTGGTACGCCAGCGGCAGGAAATCACCGTCATCGAAAGTGTGGACAGATACGTGAGCAGCGAACAGGGTTCAGTAACTCTGGAGGGCACGGAATTCGACCTGGAAAACGCAGTGATGGGCCCCACTGGACGCCCATACCGCGAGTTCCCGGAACCTGCGCCGCTGCCCTCCCACGGTCCGGCCCGCGTCATCGCCATGGTTAACCAGAAGGGCGGCGTCGGGAAGACGACCTCCACCATCAACCTGGCCGCCGCGCTCGCCGAGTACGGCCGCCGTGTCCTGCTGGTGGACTTCGACCCCCAGGGCGCGTTGTCCGCGGGCCTCGGCGTCAACCCGCATGAGCTTGACCTCACCGTTTACAACGTCCTGATGGACCGCAAGGTGGATATCCGCGACGCCATCCACCAGACCGGTGTCGAAAACGTCGACCTGCTGCCGGCCAACATCGACCTTTCCGCGGCAGAGGTGCAGCTGGTCAATGAGGTGGCGCGCGAACAGGTCCTGGACCGTGCGCTGAAGAAGGTCGAAGACGACTACGACGTCGTGCTTATCGACTGCCAGCCTTCCCTGGGGCTCCTGACCGTCAACGCGCTCACGGCGGCCCACGGCGTCATCATTCCGCTCATCTGCGAGTTCTTCGCACTGCGTGCCGTTGCACTCCTCGTGGAAACGATCGACAAGGTGCAGGACCGGCTGAACCCCCGGCTTCAGGTGGACGGCGTGCTGGCCACCATGTACGACGCCCGGACCCTGCACAGCCGCGAAGTGATCACCCGGCTGGTGGAGGCGTTCGGCGACAAGGTCTTCGAAACCGTGATCAAGCGCTCCATCAAGTTTGCCGATGCCACCGTGGCTGCCGAGCCCATCACCAGCTATGCCGGAAACCACGTGGGTGCCGACGCCTACCGCCGGCTCGCCAAGGAGCTGATCTCCCGCGGCGGCGCACCCTAAGCACGCCGTGGCCGAATCCAAGCCCGGCTTCGAGGTCCGGCTGGCCAACTTCACGGGTCCGTTCGACCTCCTCCTGGGACTGATTGCCAAGCACCAGCTGGACATCACCGAAGTAGCCATCGCCACGGTTACGGACGAGTTCATCAAGTACATCCGCAAGCTGCAGCAGCTCCGTGAAGAATGGGCCCTGGACGAGGCAAGCGAGTTCCTGGTGATAGCCGCTACCCTCCTCGACCTCAAGGCGGCTCGGCTTCTCCCGGCAGGTGAAGTCGAGGACGACGAGGACATCGCCCTGCTGGAGGCCAGGGACCTGCTCTTTGCCCGGTTGCTCCAGTACAAGGCCTTCAAGCAGGTGGCGGGAATCCTGGGCGAAACCCTGGACCAGGAAGGGCGCCGTTTTCCACGCCAGGTGGCCCTCGAAGAGCATTTTGCGGCCATGCTTCCCGAACTCGTCTGGAAGCACACACCCCACCAATTCGCTGCCCTGGCCGAGGCGGCCCTGAGGCCCAAGTCGCCTGCGCAGCCACCGCAGGTAGCGCTCGGCCACCTCCACGGCAGCAACGTCAGCGTCAAAGAACAGGCCGAAGTGCTGGGCCGCAGGCTGCGGGAGGAGTCGCCGCTGACCTTCCGCTCGCTGATTGCCGATGCCGGTTCTACCCTGGTGGTCGTGGCCAGGTTCCTGGCACTCCTGGAACTGTTCCGGGACCGGGCCGTCTCATTCGACCAGCTGTCCCCGCTGGCGGACCTCGCCGTCCACTGGACGGCCGACCGCCCGGACTGGTCGGCGGAAAACCTAAGCGAAGAATTCGAGGAGCAACTGTGAACCCGTCACAGGACACGCCGCAGCAGGACGCCACCGGCCACGGGCCGGACTTCGCCCACCTTCCCGGCGGGGCCAAGGCTGCCCTGGAAGCGGTCCTCATGGTTCTGGACGAGCCGGCCACTGAGGAGGAGCTGGCGGCGGGAGTAGGGCTGACGGTCCACGCGGTCCGCTCCCTGCTGGCAGAACTGGAACGCGAGTATAACGGCTATACTGTTAAAGCCCCGGAGGTGGAGAGTGCCAGCAGCGCTGGTATCGGATCCAGTCCCCGGGGTTTTGAATTGCGGAACATCGCCGGTGGCTGGCGCATCTACTCCCGCGCGGAATTTGCCGACATTGTGGGCAAGTACGTGCTTGAGGGGCAGACTGCCAGGCTTACCCAGGCGGCATTGGAAACACTGGCAGTCATCGCGTACCGCCAGCCCGTTTCCCGGGCGCGCGTGTCTGCAATTCGCGGGGTCAATGTTGACTCTGTCGTACGAACGCTGGCCCAACGGGGGCTGGTCGAGGACGCGGGAACGGATCCCGAGTCCGGCGCAATCCTCTACCGGACTACCTCGTATTTCCTCGAACGGATGGGGATCAGTTCAGTGGAGGACCTGCCCAACCTGTCGCCGCACCTTCCGGGGCTCGACGGGATCGCAGAGTTCTACGACGCCGGGACGATGTAGGCAGGACACCCCTGCCCGCACCATCCATCCAGCAAGGGTTATTTATCAGGGCAGACGAAGTCTGCGCGGCTGGCTAAGGTTGTTTTTGGACATCTCAGCCGGCCAAAACATATTGAAGGACGGGTCATGACACAGGCGGGACGCCAGGGTTCACCACGTAACAGTTCGGGACGCGGCGGGAACGAACGCAACAGTTCCCAGCGCAACCCGGCACAGGGCGGCAGCTTCAGCGGGGGCTCCCGCGGCGGAGCAGGCAAACGTGCCGCAGGATTCGGTGGGGACCGCTCACACCGTGCGCCCAAGCCGCGCGAAGAGCGATTCATCGATCCCGACCTGGCAGGGGACCAGCAGGGACGCGGAGCTGAGGCTGCCCGGGGCGCCAAGCCGTCGTCGCGCAAGCCGGCTGCCCGCAAGCCCGGTGCCAAGAAGGCTCCCGGCACGCCGGGTGCCCCCAAGCCCAAGCCACGTACCGGCGCACCCGGTGCAGCCGCCTCACGTGCCTTCGGCAGCGAACGCTTCGGCCAGAACCTGGGTCCGGTCCGAAAGCCCGTCCGGAAGAAAGGCCCCCGGGGCAACGTTCCCCAGTCTGAACTCCACGATGCCGACGGCGTCCGCCTCCAGAAGGTGATGGCCTCCGCAGGGGTTGCCTCCCGGCGCGTCTGCGAGGAGATGATCGCCGAGGGCCGGGTCGAAGTCGACGGCCAGGTAGTCACCGAACTCGGTGTCCGCGTGGACCCCAAGACTGCCGTCATCCACGTTGACGGGCTGCGGATCCAGCTGGACGAAAACCTGGTCTACATGGTGTTCAACAAGCCCAAGGGCGTGGTGTCCACCATGGAGGACCCCGAAGGCCGGCCCTGCATCAGCGACTTCCTGAAGAACAACAAGAATACCGGCGAACGCCTCTTCCACGTTGGCCGGCTCGACGTCGCCACCGAAGGCCTGCTGCTGCTGACCAACGACGGCGAACTCGCCAACCGGCTGACCCACCCTTCCTATGAGGTACCCAAGACCTATCTGGTACAGGTGCGTGGGCCGTTCCCGCAGGGCGTCGGCGCCCAGCTGAAGGCCGGCGTCGAACTGGAGGACGGGTTCGCTTCCGTTGACTCCTTCCGCCTGGTGGACTCCACCCCGGGCCACGTGCTGATTGAGGTTGTGCTCCACTCCGGCAAGAACCGCATTGTCCGGCGCCTGTTCGACGCTGTTGGCTTCCCGGTCCAGCGGCTGGTCCGCGTCAAGGTGGGCCCCATCGGGCTCGGCGACCAGCGACAGGGCAGCATCCGCAACCTTGGCAAGCAGGAAGTCGGCCACCTGCTGGCATCCGTAGGGCTCTAAGGCATGTCCGCGTTCAAAAGCCAGGGCCGCGGCCATCTGGATGGCCCGGTGGTGGTCATCGGCACCGGGCTGCTGGGCACCAGCATTGGGCTGGGCCTGCGGGGGCGTGGCGTACCCGTGTTCCTGTCGGACCCGTCGCCCACCAACCAGGCGGTGGCCGTGGACATCGGTGCCGGCCGCCCGCTGCCGGAACTGGGCGACGCGTCGCCGCAGCTGGTGGTGGTGGCCGCTCCGCCGGACGTCACGGCCGGCGTCGTCCTTGCCGCGCTGTCCAGCTACCCGGATGCCGTGGTCATCGATATCGCCAGTGTGAAGGCGGACATCCTGGCCCGGCTGCGGGAATCCGGCGTCGACCTGTCCCGCTACGTAGGGACGCATCCCATGGCAGGACGCGAAAAGTCCGGCCCGGTAGCTGCACGCGGCGAGCTGTTCACGTCCATGCCGTGGGTGCTCTGCCCCTCGGAAGAAACCTCCGGCCACGCGTTGCAGGTGGCCCGATCGCTCGCCTCCGACCTCGGGGCTGTCGTCTCGCAGTTCACCGCCGACGAGCACGATGAAGCTGTGGCGCTGGTCTCGCACCTGCCCCAGGTCATGTCCTCGCTGCTGGCCAGCCGGCTGCAGGGAACTCCGCTGCACGCACTGTCCCTGGCGGGCAACGGCCTGCGCGACGTCACGAGGATCGCAGCCAGCGACCCCACCTTGTGGGTCCAGATCCTCGGCGGCAACGCGGCCAAGGTGGTGGAGATCCTCTACGATGTCCGGGACGACCTGAACCGGCTGATCGGCACGTTGGAGAATCCTGCCGCGCCCGGCGCCAGGCTGGACCTCGCCCAGCTCATCAGCGAGGGGAACGCCGGACAGGCGCGGATCCCCGGGAAACACGGCGGGCCCCCGCAGGCCTACGCGTGGCTCACCGTCCTGGTGGATGACAAGCCCGGCCAGATCGCACAGCTGCTTACCGAAATCGGCGAGATCGGCGTCAACCTGGAGGACATGCGGCTGGACCACTCGTCGGGCCAAAACGTAGGTATGGTGGAAATCTCCGTGTTGCCGAACAAGCACGACCATTTGATCGAAGCCCTTAACGACCGCGGATGGCGGGTACTTCAGTAATGACACAGGAACTCCTCGAATCCATGCGCGCCCTGCGCATCGGCCGCCCGCTGGTGGTGGCCATCGACGGGCCGTCCGGCTCCGGAAAATCGAGCGTGAGCAAGGAAGTTGCCCGCAGGCTCCGGCTGGCCTACCTGGACACCGGTGCGATGTACCGGGCCCTGACCTGGTACTGCGTCACTGAAGGCATCGACCTCGAGGACGGTGCTGCCGTGGAGCAGGCATCCAGGGACTTTGTGCTTGAACTGAGCACCAGCCCGCTGGAGGAATATGTCCGGGTGGGGGGCGTAGACGTCACGGACGCCATCCGGGAGCCGGCCATCTCGGCCGCCGTCAGTGCGGTCGCCACCACCCTCGGCGCACGGACAGAACTGATCCGGCGGCAGCGGGACCTGATCGAAAAGCACCACCGCCGGATGGTGGTGGAAGGCAGGGACATCACCACCGTCGTCGCGCCCGGGGCCGAGGTGCGCATGCTCCTCACCGCCAGCGAGGAAGCCCGGCTTCGCCGGCGCGGCCTCCAGCTGGGCGGGACGCAGGACGCCGAGCAGCTGGCTGCCCAGGTCACGCACCGGGACGCCAAGGACTCCACCGTAGTGAACTTCACCCAGGCTGCCTCCGGCGTCGTGACTCTGGACTCCTCGGACCTGGACTTCGAACAGACCGTGGATGCAGCCCTCGTGATTGTCACCAAGGTCCTCAACCGTGACTGACGCCGGCACCGGCCTGCCGTCCGGGCTGACCATGGCGTGGAGCAGGCCGGTGGGATGGATCCTGGATCATCTGGTCTACCGGACCACGGTGACCGGCAGGACCAACGTGCCCACGGGCGGGCCGGTGATCTTCGCGGGCAACCACATCAGCTTCCTTGACGGGCCGGTGATGTTCGGCGCCGCGCCGCGGCCCATGCACATCCTCGTGAAGCAGGAGATGTTCAAGGGTTTGCTCGGCCGGGTGCTCACCGCTTCCGGGCAGCTGCCCGTGGACCGCCGCGGCGACCGTGCCGCGCTGCAGCGCTGCAAGGACGTGCTCGACGCCGGGCGTTGCGTTGGGATTCTCCCGGAAGGTACGCGGGGGAGCGGCGCAGCCTCGGACATCAACGGTGGAGTGGCGTGGCTGGCCTTGAATTCCGGGGCCCCCGTGGTGCCGGTCGCCATCCTGGGCACCCGGCAGGGCGATGAGCACCTTGACTTCGTTCCACGGCCCGGGCGCCGCTTCCACGTCAGCTTCGGAGCGGCCCTTACCCTGGCCCGCCGCGCCGGCGAAACCGGCCGTGCTTCAATGGACAGGGCCGCGCAGGACATCCGTGCAGCGCTGGCTGGGCACGTCCAGGACACCATTCAACTCAGCGGGCAGCCCTTGCCGTCCGCTGGAGACCAAGACTTGACAGCAGTAGCCGGGGACGCCGGCAGATGACCCCTAAGGACAGTGCAATGAGCGACACCACCCAGGCTACCGGGCACTCCGGCGCCGACGACGAATACACGCCCACCGGAACCGACCAGGTTGCAGAGCGCCTGGCGGCGATTGGAGACGACGAGGCCGAGCTCCGCGCCGCCTCCCTCCGGGCCGGGCTGGAGGACTACGAGCTGGACGAGGACGACGCCGCCCTGCTGAGCGGTGAGTACGGCGACGAGGACCTCGAAGGCCCCCTCAAGCTGGACCCTGTCCTCGCCATCATCGGCCGTCCCAACGTGGGCAAGTCCACGCTGGTGAACCGCATCCTGGGCCGCCGCGAAGCAGTGGTTGAGGATACCCCCGGCGTCACCCGCGACCGCGTGATGTACTCCGCGAACTGGAACGGACGCAACTTCACCCTGGTGGACACCGGGGGATGGGAACACGACGCCCGCGGCATTCACGCCAGGGTCGCGGAGCAGGCCGAGATGGCAGTGGAACTCGCTGACGCCGTGCTGTTCGTGGTGGACTCCGCTGTCGGCGCCACCGCCACGGACGAAGGCGTCATGAAGATGCTGCGCCGGAGCAAGAAGCCGGTCATCATGGTGGCCAACAAAGTGGACGACTTTGCCCAGGAAGCCGACAGCGCAGCACTCTGGGGCCTTGGCTTCGGCGAGCCCTACCCGGTGTCCGCCCTGCACGGCCGCGGCGTGGCCGACCTCCTGGACCACGTTATGGATGTCCTGCCCGAGTTCTCCACCGTTGAAGGCGTGGAACGCTCCGGCGGTCCGCGGCGTATCGCACTGATCGGCCGCCCGAACGTGGGCAAGTCCTCGCTGCTGAACAAGCTCGCCGGATCCGAACGCGTGGTGGTGGACAACACCGCCGGCACCACCCGCGACCCCGTGGACGAATTCATCGAGCTCGGCGGCCGCACCTGGCGCTTCGTGGACACCGCCGGAATCCGCCGCCGCCAGCACATGGCGCAGGGCGCGGACTACTACGCCTCCCTCCGGACGCAGGCCGCGCTCGAGAAGGCGGAAGTCGCCGTCGTGCTCCTTGCCGTCGACGAGGTCCTCAGTGAACAGGACGTCCGCATCCTCCAGCTGGCTATCGAATCCGGCCGCGCCCTCGTCCTGGCCTTCAACAAGTGGGACCTCCTGGACGACGAACGCCGCCGCTACCTGGAACGCGAGATCGAACAGGACCTGGCACATGTTGACTGGGCGCCGCGGGTCAACATCTCCGCAAAGACGGGGTGGCACAAGGACCGCTTGGTCCCGGCCCTGGACCTTGCCCTGGAGAACTGGGACCGGCGCATTCCCACCGGCCGCCTCAACGCCTTCCTGGGTGAGCTCGTTGCCGCCCACCCCCACCCGGTCCGCGGCGGCAAGCAGCCCCGCATCCTCTTCGGCACCCAGGCCTCCAGCCGCCCGCCGAAGTTCGTGCTCTTCACCACCGGATTCCTGGACCCGGGCTACCGCCGCTTCATCACCCGCCGCCTGCGGGAGACCTTCGGTTTCGAGGGCACGCCGATCGAGGTAAGCATGCGCGTCCGCGAGAAGCGTGGCCGCAAGCGTTAATTGCGACACACCTTGGGGCTGATCACCGGAAAGTGTCACTGGCACCCCTTCGGATCGTGTAAGCTCTTCTAGGTGGTTCGGCCGGACTGCTGATGAAAACCTTCGGGTTGGGTTCAGCGGAGAACGGCGGAACCAGCGGGCTGTAGCGCAGCTTGGTAGCGCACTTGACTGGGGGTCAAGGGGTCGCAGGTTCAAATCCTGTCAGCCCGACCAGAAAGCGGAAAGCGCCGGAGAATTTCTCCGGCGCTTTCCGCTTTTTTGGTCAGCCGAGGGCGGCGTCCAGGGTGACGAAGCCGTAGCCTGCAGCCCGGAGTTGGGAGATCAGCTGGGGGAGGGCCGCGGCGTCGAGCGTTGAGCCGTCATCCGGGTTGGAGCCGAGGTGCATCAGGACGATCTCACCGGGCTGCGCTGAAGCCATGACGCGCTGGACGATAAAGTCCGGGCCGCGCGTTCCGTTCATCGTGCCTTGCCAGCCGAGGGTGTCAACTGTCCATCGGATCGCTGCGTAGCCGTCGGCGTTAACGGCCGCGATCGTGCCGGAATTGCGGGCACCGAACGGGAAGCGGAAGAACGGAAGCGGGTCACCTCCAGCGGCTTCGATGGTCCCCTGCGCGCTGCTGATCTGGGCTGCGATCCGGGCGTCGGTCAAGGTGGTGAAGTCCGGATGGGTCATGGAGTGGTTGCCGATCCTGTTTCCCGCGTTGTAGATAAGCGCCGGGTCGGAGGGGAACTGGCTGACCCAGTCTCCCGTGAGGAAGAACGTGCCGGGGACGCCGTTGGCTGCGAGGGTGGCAAGGATCGATCGGAGGCCGGCGTCGTTGGCGCCGGCGTCGAAGGTGAGCGCGACAACCTTCTGCGTAGTCGGAATGCGCTCGAGGTCCACGCCCAGGAGTGCCGCAGGGATAGTGGCATGGATGACCTCAATCCTGCTGCTGGCCTGGTGCCACAGGATCGAACCGTGCTGGAAGTCGCTGCGGCGTCCGCCCGTGATGCCGTACTCGTCGCTGGTCGGGTAGCCGAGCCTGCTGTGCTCCCAACCCAGGGCCGCCCACTGCCCCCGGATGGCTCCATGCACCTCATGGGCTCCGGTGGCGGGGCTCCAGAAGATCGAGCCCCCGGCGAAGTGATTGAACCTGCCAACGCCGTCGGGGGTTCCGGTCTCGTCCGTGACGGGGAAGCCGAGGAAGCCGGCTGGGCCGCCGAGTTCTGCGTAGTGTCCGCCGATTGAGCCGTGTATTTCGTGGGCTCCGGTGGCGGGGCTCCAGTAGATGGACCCGCCGGCGAAGTTGTTGTAGCGGCCGGCGGCGCCGGGGGTTCCGGTCTCGTCCGTGACGGGGAAGCCGAGGAAGCCGGCTGGGCCGCCGAGTTCTGCGTAGTGTCCGCCGATTGAGCCGTGTATTTCGTGGGCTCCGGTGGCGGGGCTCCAGTAGATGGACCCGCCGGCGAAGTTGTTGTAGCGGCCGGCGGCGCCGGGGGTTCCGGTTTCGTCGGTGCGGGGGAAGCCGAGGAAGCCGGCTGGGCCGCCGAGTTCTGCGTAGTGTCCGCCGATTGAGCCGTGTATTTCGTGGGCTCCGGTGCCGGGGCTCCAGTAGATCGTGCCGCCTGTATATCTCTGGGCGCGGCCCCCAGCGATATCGTACGGGCTGCCGACAGGCGTGCCGAGGAACGATGCGCCCCCGCCGAGCTGCTCATAGTGCTGGATGATGGCGTCGTCGCCAACCTGCAGGACCGCCATAGACGCCGGAACGCCTGGTTGCGAGGCTGCCGCTGACGCACTGGCCGCCGGCTGGCCCAGGGCCGCATCCCCGAGGGCACCGCCGAGGGCGATGGCCAAGGCCATTCCGAGGACGGCGGGTCGAGACCTGCGCATGGTTGCCCCTTCGTGTTGACCGAGACTTGCGAGCCTTGATCAAGACGCTACGCCCGGGGGGCGTGCCCGGGCAGGACCGGAAGTCCCGAATCTTCCTACTTCAGGAACTTCGACGTCCTCCGGTCAGCCAGGATCTTCCCCTTGGTCTGGCAGGTGGGGCAGTACTGCAGTGCGGTGTCCGCGAACGACACCTCCCGGACAGTGTCGCCGCACACGGGGCAGGGCTGGCCGGCCCTGGCGTGCACCCGCATGTGGCTTCGTTTGACGTCCTTGAGATCCTTGGGCGGCTTGCCCGCAGCCTCCTTGAGGGCTTCGCCCAGGACGCTGTGGATGGCTTCGTACAGCACCTGCACGCTCTCCCGGTCGAGTGACTTCGCGATGGCGAACGGTGAGATCCGGGCGGCGTGAAGGATCTCGTCGCTGTAGGCGTTGCCAATTCCCGCAATCACGCTCTGGCTGCGCAGGAGTCCCTTGATCTGCTGGGAACTGCCGCCCAGGATCTCTGCCAGCATGTCGGCGTCGAACGCTTCCGTAAAAGGATCGGGACCCAGCGAGGCGATACCCGGTACCTCCTGCGGATCACGCACCACGTAGACGGCCAGGCTCTTCTTGGTCCCCGCCTCCGTCAGATCCAGGCCGCGCGGTCCGTTGGGCCCTGAGAACGCGCACCGGACTGCGATGAGGCCCTTGCCCATTCGGAGCTGGCTGTCGGCGGGGGAGTCGGTGAAGCGCACCCAGCCCGCGCGCGCCAGGTGGAACACCAGGGAAATGCCGCCGGTATCGATGCTGATGAACTTCCCAAAGCGCCGGACGCCGGAGACCGTGCGCCCTTCAAGGGCGTCGAAGGGCGGATCCGCCGTCTTGAGCACGGCGAAGGAGACGACCTGCAGTTTGGTGACCACGCAGCCCCGCAGCTGTTCGTCAAGGAACCCGGCGAGGCCGGCGACTTCAGGCAGTTCCGGCATGGCCTACCTGCACTGTCCCAAGGATGCTGCACCGGTGCTTGCGCTCATGGCTCCCATCTTGTCAGAAACGCCGGTGCCGGCCCTGGCAGATGTGCCTATACTTTCAGCGGCGGCCCGATTTCCGGGCCCCTTGTGACATAGGCGCGTACACCGATGAAAGGCCTCCCATGAGCAACATTCCCGAAGACCTGTCCTACACCGCCGAACACGAGTGGGTCACCTCCCCGAATGCCGACGGCGTGGTCCGCGTGGGAATCACCGATTTTGCCCAGGACGCCCTTGGGGATGTCGTCTACGCCCAGATGCCAGAGGTTGGCACGAAGATTACGGCAAACGAAGTGGTGGGCGAGGTCGAGTCCACCAAGAGCGTCAGCGACATCTACGCCCCGGTTTCCGGTGAAGTTGTGGCCCGCAACGAGTCCCTGGACAGCGATTCGGCCCTGATCAACAGCGATCCCTACGGTGATGGCTGGCTCATCGAGATCAAACTGGCCGAAGCTGACGCCGTTGAGTCCCTGCTCAGTGCATCCGAGTACGAACAACAGGTAGGCTAAAGCTAACCGGTATTTCCGGTCCGGCCCCGCGTCGCGGGCACGGCGTCTCCGCACGTCAGAGCCCGGATCGGGAGCCGGTGCCGGACCTGCCGGGCAGGGCCGGAGACTAACCGTTAGTTGCAGGTTCCATGCCCGCAACGTCTAAGAGGAGGAATCCATGGCTGGCCACAGACACAACCCTGCCGATGGGGATTACGGCACGGGTGCGGCTAGGGCGTCGGAGACCACCTCGATCCACCTCACCCCCGTCACTGACGAACCCACCATCACCCCGAGGCTCTCCTCTGACGAGCGCAACTCGGTGGAGGCCCTGCCTGCCGGCTCGGCGCTGCTGGTGGCCCACAGCGGCCCCAACGCCGGTGCCCGGTTCCTGCTGGATTCGGATGTCACTACTGCGGGCCGCCACCCGGATGCGGACATCTTCCTGGATGACGTCACGGTATCGCGGCGCCACGTGGAGTTCCGGCGCACCGCCCGCAGCTTCGAAGTGGTGGACAAGAACAGCCTCAACGGCACCTACGTCAACCACGACCGCGTGGACAGCGTGGAACTGAAGTCCGGCAGCGAAGTCCAGATCGGCAAGTTCCGCCTCACCTTCTATCTGAGCCCTGCCACGGCTGCAGGCCGCAGCTGAACCGGGGACCGCTGCCTGTGGCAATGGCACAACCGGAACGCCGGGGCCCCCAGGTCCTGAACATTGGTGAGGTCCTCGCCCAGTTGAGCGCCGACTTCCCCGGCATGACCGCGTCGAAGATCAGGTTCCTTGAGGAAAAGGGACTGATCAACCCCCGCCGCACCCCTGCGGGCTACCGTCAGTACTCCGACGGCGATGTGGAGCGGCTGCGCTTCGTGCTGGCCCTGCAGCGGGACCAGTACCTGCCCCTGAAGGTCATCAAGGACTACCTTGACGCCATCGACAGGGGCGAGCGGCCGGAGAACCTCCCGCCCGGCGTCGTGGTTTCCCCCCGCATTGTTTCCGATGAACTGGCTGCCGAACTGCAGAACCGGGGCCGCAAACTGAGCGAGGAGCAGCTTCGCGCCGAGTCCGGTGCCAGCGTCCCCCTGCTGCAGTCGCTCCTGAGCTTCGGCCTCATCAGCCACAGCAACGGCCAGTTTGACGAGCATGCCCTGCAGGTTGCCCGCGCCTGCGTCCAGCTGGAAAGCCACGGACTGGAACCCCGTCACCTCAGGCCCTTCCAGGCGGCAGCCGAACGGGAATTCGGCCTGGTGGAGCGTGCTGTCGCACCCCTAGCCTCCCGCAAGGACTCGGCATCACAGGCACGCGCGGCTGAGGCGGCGCGCGAGATCAGCGATCTTTGCCTCACCTTGCACCGGGCCCTGGTGCAGGACCATATCTCACGCATGGACATCTGATGATCGAAGTCGAGATTGTTGGCGTTCGCATTGAACTGCCTTCCAACCAGCCCCTGGTCCTGCTCAAGGAGATGCATGGCGAACGCCACGTCCCGATCTGGATTGGCACACCGGAAGCCAGTGCCATCGCCCTGGCCCAGCAGGGCGTGGTGCCGCCCAGGCCCATGACCCATGACCTCCTCGTGGACGTCGTGGAGTCGCTGGGCCACTCCGTGGTCAGCGTCAACATCGTCGCCGTGGAGGACAACATCTTCTATGGCCAGCTGCAGTTTGAAAATGGCACCACGGTGAGTTCCCGCGCCTCGGATGCGCTGGCGGTTGCCTTGCGGGCCAAGTGCCGGATCTGGTGCGCCGATTCCGTGATGGACGAGGCCGGGGTGCGCATTACGGAGCACGATGAGGGCGAAGACGCCGAGCCGGGTCCCACCGTCGATGAGGAGCGTGAACTGCGGCGTTTCCGGGAATTCCTGGATGACGTCGAACCCGAGGATTTCGACGGCTAAGGTCACGTTAAGGTTTAAGTTGAGGCTGAAAGTTTCGACACGCCTCTTCTAAGCGCCGAGGTCTTTGACCTCGGGGCCCGCCGGGCATAACGTCGACGTATCAAGTTCCCTTGCTTACGGCAGCCGCGCAAGTCACACTGGAAAGTGCGCCCCGCGGAGAAATTACACCCATGGCCTTACTGCCACGGCTGCTGTGCCAGTTCCGGGGGAGCGTACGACAAGGAGGATCCAGGTGAGTCCCAAAGGCGAAGCAGGCGGGCTTAAACAGCCCACGGCCGGTGTTGCTGTGCCCGTGAGCGGTGCACAGGGCCTCCTGTTCACCGAAGACCTGCCGGTACTGGATGAGGACGCCGGCTACCGGGGTCCCACCGCCTGCAAGGCCGCCGGTATCACCTACCGCCAGCTCGACTACTGGGCGCGCACCGGCCTGGTCGAGCCTGCTGTCCGCGGCGCAGCAGGATCGGGGTCCCAGCGGCTTTACGGGTTCCGCGACATCCTGGTGCTCAAGGTGGTCAAACGGCTCCTGGACACCGGTGTCTCCCTGCAGCAGATCCGCACCGCCGTGGAACACCTGCGGGAACGTGGAGTTGAGGACCTGGCCCAGATCACGCTCATGAGCGACGGTGCCAGCGTCTACGAATGCACCTCAGCTGACGAGGTCATTGACCTGGTTCAAGGCGGCCAGGGCGTCTTCGGCATCGCCGTAGGACGTGTATGGCGCGAGGTCGAAGGAAGCCTTGCCTCGCTGCCCAGTGAGCACGCCGCCGAGCAGTCCTTTCCGGACGACGAACTGAGCAAGCGGCGGGCAGCGCGGAAAATCAGCTGACACAGAGTACAGGAAGTAAGGGCCACCCTCCTGATGGAGGGTGGCCCTTACTCGTTGGACGTGTTCCTAGCGGGCGCGGCTGCGCAGCCCGGATCCTGCAGCCATCAGGTTGGACAGCAGGTCATCGAACAGGGCGGCTGCGGACTTGGCCGAATCGCCGGGCCAGTTGTGCACGGGGTGGGCGGCGCCCTGGATCTGCTGCCAGTTGGCCTGCTCGGGAATTCGCGGGCTGAGCAGGAGTTCGCCGAACATCGACTCCATCTCCGCCAGCCGGTAGGTGTGTTCCGAGGAACCGCTCCGGACCCTGTTGGCCACGATTCCTGCGGGTGAAAGGTTGGGCGCGAACTCCTGTTTGAACAGCTGGATGGCTCGCATGGTCCGTTCGGTACCGGCCACCGAGAACAGGCCGGGCTCGGCGACCAGGGCAACCTTGTCACTCGCTGCCCAAGCCATGCGGGTCAGGCCGTTGAGCGAGGGAGGGCAGTCCACCAGGACAAGCTGGTAATCGTTTGCGCCGGCGAGTACGGAGGACAGCCGGCGGAGATCGCGGCGGCCCAGGTCCGGACGGTCATAGATTCCGGTGTAGGCAGAGCCGACGGCGACGTCGAGGACGGCAGGTCCGGAACCGTTGGACGTGGCACGGTCGGCCCAGCTGCTGCGCACTACATTCTCGGCCAGCCTGGCCCGGCGCGGGCTCTTCAGCATTCTGCCGATATCCAGCTGGTCGCCTGGCTGGACGCCGAGGGCCGTGGTGGCATCGGCGTGCGGATCGAGGTCCACCACCAGCGTGCGGACTCCTGCGGCCAGCGCCGCAGACGCCAATCCTGTGGTGACGGAAGTCTTGCCGACTCCACCCTTGAGGCTGCTGATGCTGACTACTTGCACTTGAGAGACCAAAACCTAACGCCGGATGCCGTGTTGGGGGTAATGTTTGCCTCGGCAGAGCCGAAGCCGGACGGTCCTGCCGCCCTACTCATCATATGTTGATGCGTCGGCGAATCCTGCTTTATCGGGCGTCGGCATGGCACCGACTGTGCTGCCGGGGCGGTTTCCGCCAGCCAGGCTCAAAGCGTTCGGTCCATGACGGGAAAATCTGTGACCGTGGCCACAAAGATTTGTGTTTGTCCTTGCAGGTCCTAGACACTGTGACCACTCATCGATCCACCCGCAATGATGCAGGAGAAGTATGTTTTCCAAAGTTCTGGTGGCCAACCGCGGCGAGATCGCGATCAGGGCCTTCCGCGCCGGCTATGAGCTGGGCGCAAAGACCGTTGCCGTTTTTCCCCAGGAGGACCGTAACTCGATCCATCGGCAGAAGGCGGACGAAGCCTACCTGATTGGCGAGGAAGGTCACCCCGTCCGGGCGTACCTGGACGTGGCAGAGGTGGTGCGGGTCGCGAAAGAGGCCGGCGCAGACGCCATCTACCCGGGTTACGGTTTCCTCTCGGAAAACCCGGAACTGGCACGTGCGGCGAAGGCGGCCGGCATTACTTTCGTGGGTCCGCCCGCCGAGGTGCTGGAGCTTGCCGGCAACAAGGTGGCGGCGCTGAAGGCCGCCCGCGAGGCAGGCGTGCCGGTCCTTAAGTCCAGCGAGCCGTCCAAGGACCTGGACGAACTCCTGGCTGCGGCCGATGAGATCGGGTTCCCCATTTTCGCCAAGGCCGTTGCAGGCGGCGGTGGCCGCGGCATGCGCCGCGTTGATACCCGTGAGGCACTCCCCGAAGCCCTTAAGTCGGCCATGCGCGAAGCCGATGCTGCCTTCGGCGATCCCACCATGTTCCTGGAGCAGGCGGTCCTGCGGCCGCGGCACATCGAAGTGCAGATCCTCGCGGACGCAGAGGGCAACGTCATGCACCTCTTTGAGCGTGACTGTTCCATCCAGCGGCGGCACCAAAAGGTCATTGAGATCGCGCCTGCCCCCAACCTGGACGAGAACATCCGCCAGGCCCTGTACCGGGACGCGGTGAAATTTGCACAGGCGCTCAATTACGTCAACGCCGGTACCGTCGAGTTCCTGGTTGACACCGAAGGCGAGCGGGCGGGCCAGCACGTCTTCATCGAAATGAACCCGCGTATCCAGGTGGAACACACGGTCACCGAGGAAGTCACGGACGTGGACCTGGTCCAGGCCCAGATGCGGATCGCCGCCGGCGAGACCCTTGCCGATCTTGGCCTGTCCCAGGACACGGTCCGGCTTCGCGGCGCTGCCCTCCAGAGCCGCATCACCACCGAGGACCCCGCCAACGGGTTCCGCCCGGACGTTGGAAAGATCACCGGTTACCGCTCGGCCGGTGGAGCCGGTGTCCGCCTGGACGGCGGCACGGTCTACTCCGGCGCCGAGATCAGCCCGCACTTCGACTCCATGCTGGTCAAGCTCACCTGCCGCGGCCGGGATTATCCTGCCGCGGTTGCCCGCGCCCGCCGCGCCCTGGCGGAGTTCCGCATCCGCGGCGTCTCCACGAACATCCCCTTCCTCCAGGCTGTCCTTGATGACCCTGACTTCATCGCCGGGGATGTGGCCACCAACTTCATCGACCAGCGCCCGGAACTGCTCAAGGCCCGGGTCTCGGCCGACCGCGGAACCAAGCTCCTGACCTGGCTTGCCGACGTCACTGTCAACAAGCCAAACGGCGACCTGGCGGTGCACTCGGACCCCGCCCGAAAGCTGCCCGACGTCAAGGACCTGCAAGCAGGACCCGGTTCACGCCAGAAGCTCCTTGAGCTGGGCCCGGAAGGCTTCGCGAAGGCACTGCGCGAACAGAATGCCGTTGCCGTCACCGACACCACCTTCCGGGACGCGCACCAGTCCCTGCTGGCAACGCGTGTCCGCACCCGCGACCTCGTCGCCGCCGGCCCCGCCGTGACGGCGCTCATGCCGCAGCTGCTGTCCGTCGAGGCCTGGGGCGGCGCCACCTACGACGTCGCGCTGCGCTTCCTGGGCGAGGACCCCTGGGACCGGCTCGCGGCCCTGCGCAAGGCGATGCCGAACGTCTGCATCCAGATGCTGCTGCGCGGCCGCAACACTGTCGGCTACACGCCCTACCCGGAAGAAGTCACCGAAGCCTTCGTCAACGAGGCGGCCGCCACCGGCATCGACATCTTCCGCATCTTTGACGCCCTGAACGATGTCAGCCAGATGGCTCCGGCCATCCGCGCCGTCCGGGCCACCGGCACCGCCGTGGCAGAGGTGGCCCTCTGCTACACCGGCGACATGCTGGACCCGGAAGAGAAGCTGTACACCCTGGATTACTACCTCGGGCTGGCACAGAAGATCGTCGACGCCGGAGCCCACATCCTTGCCATCAAGGACATGGCCGGGCTGCTCCGGCCCGCTGCCGCCGCCAAGCTGGTCGCCGCGCTGCGTGAGCGCTTCGACCTGCCCGTCCACCTGCACACCCACGACACCGCAGGTGGCCAGCTGGCTACGCTCCTGTCCGCTGTCGACGCCGGCGTGGACGCGGTAGACGTGGCCTCCGCATCCCTCGCGGGAACCACCAGCCAGGTGTCGGCGTCGGCCCTTGTTGCTGCCTTGGCCCACACGCCGCGGGACACCGGCCTCAGCCTGGATGCCGTCAGCTCGCTCGAGCCCTACTGGGAAGCGGTCCGCCGCGTCTATGCCCCGTTCGAGTCCGGCCTGCCAGGCCCCACCGGCCGCGTGTACAAACACGAGATCCCGGGTGGCCAGCTTTCCAACCTGCGCCAGCAGGCCATGGCCCTTGGCTTGGGGGAGCAGTTCGAGGCGATCGAGGACATGTACACCGCAGCGGACCGGATCCTGGGGCACCTGGTGAAGGTCACGCCGTCCTCCAAGGTGGTTGGCGATCTCGCCCTGCACCTGGTGGGCCTCAACGCCGATCCCGCCGACTTCGAAGCGAACCCGCAGAACTACGACATCCCGGACTCCGTCATCGGCTTCCTTTCGGGCGAACTCGGCGACCCTCCCGGGGGCTGGCCGGAGCCGTTCCGCACCAAGGCCCTGCAGGGCAGGAGCGTGAAGGTCCGCGACGTGGAGCTCAGCGCCGAGGACAGCGCAGCGCTCAAGTCCGACTCCAAGACACGGCAGCACACGCTGAACCGGCTGCTCTTCGAGGGCCCCACCAAGGACTACCTCAAGAGCGTGGAGACGTACGGCAACATCTCGGTCCTGGATACCCGTGATTATCTTTACGGGCTGCAGCGCGGCACCGAGCACGAGATCCAGCTGGAGCGTGGCGTGCGCTTGATAGCCTCCCTCGAGGCGGTGTCGGAGCCGGACGAGAAGGGCATGCGCACCGTCATGTGCACCCTCAACGGCCAGTCCCGCCCCGTGGTGGTCCGCGACCGTTCCGTGGTCAGCAACGTCAAGGCCGCCGAGAAAGCCGATCCCGCCCAGCCGGGCCAGGTGGCCGCTCCCTTCGCCGGAGCCGTCACTGTCACCGTCAAGCCGGGGGAGACGGTCAAGGCAGGAGATACCGTGGCCACCATCGAGGCAATGAAGATGGAAGCATCCATTACGACGCCGGTGGCCGGCAAGGTGTCCCGCCTCGCCATCTCCGCGGTAGAGCAGGTCCAGGGCGGGGACCTGCTGCTGGTCATCGAACAGTAGGAGGGGCCCGAAGGCGCCGAAGGGATCATCCCCTTCGTTGGCTGCTCCCCGAAGACTGCACCGGGTAATCCAGTGCAGTCTTCGGGGAGCAGTTCCATGACGGGCTCTATCCGCGAATCCAGGGCTGCGTGCAACCGGGGCGGGGGCCGGTCAGGCCAGCCAGCGCCACCACTTTGACTGCCCCGGTTCCGGTACCGGATCAGCTTCCAGCTCCGGCTCCTCACCCAGGGCCATTGCGGCTCCGGCAATGTCGTCGGCCGTAAGGGTCATGACAGCTTCCCGGTCAAGCGACTCGAGGCTTTGGTCCTCGTCGAGCGAGAGCCGCAGGGCCTGGCGGTTCAGGGCCTGCTCAAACAACGTGCGCGCGAACCGTGCGTTGCCGGAGTCCTCGCCCGCGTGCAGCCCGGTGAAGATGCGGCGCAGCATTTGGTCCGCCCCCGGCTCCAGCATGTACTCGTGCTGGGCCAGCATCTGGTGGAAGATCGTCTGGAGTGCTTCAACAGAGTAGTCGGGGAATGTGATCTCGCGGGCGAAGCGGGAGCGCAGCCCGGGGTTCGAGAGCAGGAACGACTCCATCAGCCGCGGGTACCCGGCAACGATCACCACCAGGCGGTGGCGGTGGTCCTCCATCCGCTTCAGCAGGACCTCGATCGCTTCGGGGCCGAAGTCCATCCTGCCGTCTTCCGGGGCCAGCGCGTAGGCTTCGTCGATGAACAGGACTCCGTCCAGGGCACGCCTGATCACCCGGTCGGTCTTGATGGCAGTCTGCCCGACGTATTGCCCCACCAGGCCCGAACGGTCCACCTCCACCAGGTGGCCCTTCTGCAGCAGGCCCACCGCCCGGTACATCTCGGCCAGGAGCCGCGCCACGGTGGTCTTGCCGGTGCCCGGGTTTCCGAGGAACACCAGATGCTGGGAGGTGGCCACCTCCGGCAGGCCGTGCGCTTTGCGGCGCGCCTGGACCTGCAGCAGTGCGACGAGGGCGCGCACCTGTTCCTTCACAGTCTCCAGCCCAACCAGCGCGTCGAGCTCCGCCTGCAGCTCGGACAGCGGCCGGGCCGGCCCGGGCCTGGCACCCATGAGGTCGCCCACAAGATCGTCCACGCGCTCCGATCCGGGCAGCTTGAGCTGATCGGCCAGGTGGCCGAGCGTTTCACGCAGGTCTTCGAGCGGTTTGCGGCTGGCAGCCATGCCACCACTGTAGTCCCCGATCCCCGGCCAGGGGCGGACAGTTAAAGGAGAAAGGGCCCTCCCTTGCGGAAAGACCCTTTCATCGCTGCCGGCGTCAGGGGCGCGGGGCCGAGTACATCTCCTCGATGACCGTTTCGAAGTCCTTCATCACCTGCGCCCGCTTCACCTTCATGGACGGGGTGAGGTGGCCGGAGGCTTCCGTGAAGTCGGCCGGGACGATGCGGAAGGACTTGATGGCCTCGGCCTGGGAGACCGAGGCGTTTGCTGCGGTAACCAAATCCTGGACTGCCGCCTTCACTACCGGGTTGGCCGCTGCCTGCTCGAGGGTGGTGTCCGCGGGGAGGCCGTGGCGCTGGAGCCAGCCGGGCAGGGCTTCCTGGTCGAGGGTCACCAGGGCGCCGATGAAAGGCCTGTTGTCGCCCACCACGAGGACCTGCGACACAAGGGCGTCGGCGCGGATCTGGTCCTCAAGCAGGGCCGGGATGACGTTCTTGCCGCCCGCGGTGACGATGATTTCCTTCTTGCGGCCGGTGATCCAGACGAACCCCTCGTCATCGAGCTGTCCAATGTCCCCGGTATGGAACCAGCCGTCGGTGAAGGCTTCCGCGGTCAGGTCGTCACGCCTGTAGTACCCCCGCATCACGCACACTCCCTTGGCCAGGATCTCGCCGTCGTCGGCAATCCTGACGGAGTTGCCCGGGAGGGGCTTGCCCACGGAGCCGATCTTGATCCGCGACGGGGTGTTCACGGTGATGGGCGCGGTGGTTTCAGTAAGCCCGTATCCCTCCAGCACCTGCAGGCCGATGCCCTGGAAGAAGTGCCCCAGCCGCTCGCCCAGGGGACCGCCACCGGACACGGCGTGGGCAACGTGCCCACCCATGGCCGCCCGCAGCTTGCCGTAGACCAGCTTGTCGAACAACGCGTGCCGCAGCTTCAGGCCCAGCCCCACGCGTCCGTCCTGCCTGGCCTTCGAGTAGGCGATGGCAGTCTCGGCGGCCCGGTGGAAGATGGCGCCCTTGCCGCCGTCTTCGGCCTTGGTGAGGGCCGAGTTGTAGACCTTCTCGAACACCCTGGGCACCGCCAGGATGAACGTCGGTTCGTAGCTTTGCAGGTCAGCCAGGAGGTTCTTGATGTCCGGGGTGTGGGCCACCGTGGTTCCGGCAGCCATGGCCAGCACCGAGATGTACCGGGCAAACACGTGCGCCAGCGGCAGGAACATGATGGTCTTGGCCTTCTCATGGACGATCTCGCCGATGATGGCCAGGGCATTGTCCGAGAGTTCCACGAAGTTGCCGTGCGTGAGTTCGCACCCCTTGGGGCGTCCCGTGGTTCCGGAGGTGTAGATGATGGTGGCCACGTCCTCCAGCCCGGCTGCGCTGCGGCGTGCCTCGAGGTCTTCGTCACTGACGCCGCGCCCCGCCTCCCGGAGGCTGTCCAGTCCCTGGCCCTCCAGCTGCCAGACATGCTGCACGTCGGTAAGCCCCTCGGCTGTCACCGCCTGCCGGATGACATTTTCATGGTGGGCGGATTCGCCGAAGGCTGCAACGGCACCGGAGTCACCGAGGTTCCAGGCCACCTGGGAAGGGGAGGAGGTTTCGTAAATGGGAACCGAGACGGCACCCGCGAACCAGATGGAGAAGTCCACCAGCGACCATTCGTAGCGGGTACGGGACATGATGCCGACCCGGTCGCCGGCGCCCACTCCGCTGGCAATGAGCCCCTTGGCCAGGGCCTTGACGTCCGCGAGGAACTCGGTGGCGGGAACGTCGCGCCAAGTGCCCGCAGCATCCAGGCGCGAAAACAGTGCCGGGTTGCTGGGCTTGACCGCCTGGCGCAACACCAGATCCGTGATGTTGGTTTCGGGTGGGACAACAACCAGGGGCGGAACACTGAATTCGCGCACTATAGCTCCTTTGATATCTGAAGTCCCGCGCAGGGGTTGCCTAAAGACTAGTACCCCGGCCGGAACAGTGCAGTACACAAACCTACTGGCCAGTAACTTATGCGTCAATGGACACCGCGAAGCACGGCTTTTGTCAAGGCAATCCTGCCTCCCGGCCTAGAATGGTGGACTATGTACGGACCGTTGCCCGGCGATCAGGCCGGCCCCCTGAAAAGACCGGCACCCTGGCGCCGACGTCCCGCGAGCCACCGTGCCGGGCAACTGCATGGGGGCGTCGGCGGGCACCTCCGACTGGGCCGCAAGGGACTGGCCATCGGGATCGACATCGGCGGAACCAAGGTGGCCGCAGGCGTGGTGGACGCCGAAGGCCGGATCCTCAGCGAGGCCCGCCGCTCCACCCCCGGGACCGATCCACGGGCGGTGGAGCAGGTCATCGTTGAACTCGTGGAGGAACTGGGCCGGGGGCACCGCATCTGGTCTGTAGGCATCGGTGCTGCCGGCTGGATGGACCTGGCCGGCGGCACCGTCCTCTTCAGCCCCCACCTGGCCTGGCGCAACGAGCCGCTGCGTGAAAACCTCCAACGGCTCCTCCGGCGCCCGGTGCTCCTGACCAACGACGCCGACGCGGCAGCCTGGGCGGAATGGCGTTTCGGCGCCGGCCGGGGGGAGGACCGCCTGGTCTGCATCACTCTGGGAACCGGCATCGGCGGGGCCATGGTGATGGACGGCAGGGTGGAACGGGGCCGGTTCGGCGTCGCAGGGGAGTTCGGCCACCAAATCATCATGCCGGGCGGCCACCGCTGTGAATGCGGCAACCGCGGCTGCTGGGAACAGTACGCCTCCGGCAACGCCCTGGGACGGGAAGCCCGGCTACTGGCCCGGTCCAATTCGCCGGTAGCCCAGGACCTGCTGGCGGCCGTGGACGGACATCCCGAAGCAATCACCGGAGCCATCGTGACCGAGCTGGCCCTGGCGGGGGACCCTGCCTCCCGGGAGCTGATTGAAGAGGTCGGTGAATGGCTCGGGCTCGGGCTGGCCAATCTGGCCGCGGCCCTGGACCCTGGCCTGTTCGTCATCGGCGGCGGGCTGTGCTCTGCCGGTGACCTGCTGGTGGGGCCGGCCCGCAAGGCGTTCGCGCGGAACCTGACAGGGCGGGGATTCCGCCCGGCGGCAGGGATCGAACTGGCGGCCCTGGGCCCCAATGCGGGCCTCATCGGAGCGGCCGACCTGTCCCGCGTCAACAGCCGCGTCCACGGCTGACGACGACGGCTGGCTGGCTGCAGGGGCGCTAAACCCTTGCGCCGTCGTCGTCGCCGTTCTTTTCCTGTGGCAGCTTCATGATCAGGTACACCGTTGCCAGCACGAAGACGGCCACGATGCCGACGATGGCCAGCAGGGGTGCCGACCGCCAGAACATGGCCGAGAGCAGCAGTGCCACTGGTCCGCCCACGGCCCCGAGCCAGGCGAGCATGGTCAGGGGATCCGTGCCGGCCAGGCTGGGCGGCTCCTCCGGAACGAACTCCCCGCCGTCGTCGTCCACGTCATAGTCCCTGGGGCCCGCTGCGGGCACATCCGGCTCAGGGCCGGCCTGCGGCCCCGCCCCGCGTTCAGCTGCAGGCTTTTCGGCAGGCGGAGTCCCCGCCAGCCCGAGGGGGTCAAAGTCGCGGAAGGAGGGCTGTGCCGGCGCATCGGGCGCAGCCGCCGCCGTGCCGGTGGGGGCTTGTTCCCGCGGGGCGGCATCGGGCCGGATGGCCACGGTGTCCGATTCGAGGCGGGCCACGAGGTCCAGCCACACGGCGTCGTCCTGGTTGGCGCCCTGGTCCGGCTGGTCGGAGTCAGGCCTGTTCACTGCGGACCTCCTGGCCCGGTCCCGCCGGGCGGCCGGCTGAGTCGCGCAGGACCCGCTTGATGAAGTCCACGGACCCTTCGAAGATGCGGTCGGCGTCGTTGTCGAGGGTGGCCACGTGGTAGCTGTTCTCCAGCCGCACCACTTCCAGCGGAGCGTGGGTGAGCCCCCGCCGAAGGACGTTCATGCTGGCGTCCGACACCACGTGGTCCACGGTGGAGCGGTAGACCTGCACGGGCGCGGTAACCCTGGGAAGGAGCCGGGCCGTATCCCGGACCATCTTGTTCAGTTCGTGGGCAGCCGCCACAGGCGTGCGCGCATACGCGCCCTCCTCCATCCCGGCCTTGAGGATGTCATTGCCGATGGATGGGGTGCTTTTGAGCACCAGCTTCAGGATTCCTGCCAGCGGCGCGCGGGGGTCGTCGATCATCAGGCACGGGTTCACCAGGAGCACTCCGGCCACGGACCGCGTGGCGGCGATGCGCAGTGCCAGGGCTCCGCCCATGCTCAGGCCGGCCGCGAACACCTGGTCGCATTCGGCATCCAGTTCCAGGAAGGCGTCATCCAGGGCGCCGTGCCATTGCTGCCAGCGGGTGCGTGCCAGGTCCTGCCACGTGGTGCCATGGCCCGGAAGCAGCGGCATCCGGACAGCGAAGCCCGCATCAGCGAACGCCGACGCCCAGGCGCGCAGGCCATGGGGGCTTCCCGTAAACCCATGGGACAGCACCACCCCGGCGCGGGGTCCTTCGCCGCTGAAGGCGCTGGAAAACGGGCTGTGGTCCGGTCCGGAGGTCATGGCGTCTCCAAGGTACTGGTGCGGCGGGCATGGGCGGCGACGAATTCGCCCGACTTGGCGAAGATCGAGGGCGCGTCCACGTCCAGAGTAGCCACATGTCCGCTGCTGGCAAGGTCCACCACCTCGGCGAGGTTTCCGCCCAGCCCTTTCCGCAGCAAGGCCAGCGACGTCGGCGGGACCACAGCGTCCGTGCGCGACTTGAAGACCTGGACGGGGACGTCCACGGCTGGCAGGGAGCGTACGGCAGCGCCAAACAGTTTTTTGAGCTCATGCACGGCGGCCAGCGGGGTCAGCGAATAGTCGCCGTCGTCGGTGGCGGGGGCGCCGGTCTGGTCTTCCTGGAGGGGGACGGTGGTGCGCTGGACATACTTAAGGAGTCCGATGATCCGGACCCGCCGGTCGTAGAAGCTCAGGCCAGGGTTGACCACGCTGACCCCGGCCACCGGATGGCGGGACGCCGCAAGCAGCGCGATGGCGCCGCCCATTGACAGGCCCGCGGCGAAACAGGAATCGGTCCGGTCCGCCAAATCCTGCAGGGCCTCCTCGTAGCTGCGGTACCAGTCCCGCCAGCCTGTCCGCGCGAGCTGGCGCCAGTCCGTGCCGTGCCCCGGCAGGAGGGGGACGGAGACTGCATATCCCAGGTCCGCCAGGTGCTCTGCCCACGGCATGACACTCAGAGGACTGCCGGTAAAACCGTGGCAAATGGCGACCCCGGTGCGCGCATTGGCGCCATGGCCCGGGTAACTGAAAGCGGCCGGACGGGACGGGGTGCTGCTTTCAGTCATGAGTCCATCGTGTCACTGTTCCAGCCAAATCTCACTAGAGTAGGGTTGCATTGAATCGCTGGCCAGGCCCGACGCAGGGCCTGGGGCTGCCTTCCGGAGAGGTTCACCACGTGTTCTATTGGGTCATGAAACGGATCTTCCTCGGTCCAGTGATCAAGTTGCTTTTCAGGCCGTGGGTCAAGGGCCTGGACAACATCCCGGCGCAGGGGGCCGCCATCATCGCCTCCAACCACCTGTCGTTCTCGGATTCGATCTTCATGCCGCTCATGGTGCGGCGCCCGGTGGTCTTCCTTGCCAAGTCGGAATACTTCACCGGAACCGGTATTAAGGGCCGGCTTACGGCAGCGTTCTTCCGCCTGACCAACCAGTTGCCCATGGACCGCTCAGGGGGCGCCGCTTCCGCAGCGTCCCTGAATGCCGGGATGGACGTGCTGGAGGCCGGCGGCCTGCTGGGCATTTACCCGGAGGGCACGCGAAGCCCGGACGGGCGGTTGTACCGCGGAAAGGTTGGGGTTGCCAGGCTGGCGCTGCAGGCGGGGGTCCCCGTGATCCCGGTTGCCATGATCGGCACTGACAAGGTCCAGCCCATTGGCAAGCGGCTGCCCAATATCCGCAGGATTGGCATGATCTTTGGCGAACCGCTGGATTTCACCCAGTACCGGGACCAGGCTGAGGACCGGGCAGTGCAGCGCCAGGTAACGGACCAGATCATGTCCAGGCTACTGCGGCTCTCCGGCCAGGAGTACGTGGATGAATATGCGGCCGTGGTGAAGCTGCGGCTTGCCGGCAAGCCCGTGGAACCCCAGGCGGCGGCCGAGCCCCTTGCCGCCCCTGCGGCCTCCGGCGCAGGGTTCGTCCAGGAGGCCGGTGCCGGCGAAGCGGCTCCACAGCCGGCGGTCAAGGACGACGACGGCACCAAGGCCAGGTGATAGCGGAACCCTTTGGCAGGCCCGGCGGCAGTTGTGACGGGGACAGTGGGCAGCGTGACGGTCCGGTGCCCGCCGCTGCCGCGCTGCCGCTAGTCTTAGAGGGTGACTGAGCTATCTGCAAAACCAGCCTTTTCTCTGTCCAGCACCGCCCAGAGCGGAGCGGCCAACTATCCCGGACTGGACCACTGGCGGGACCTCCCCATCTCCCAGCAACCCAGCTGGCAGGACCGGGATGTGTTCGAGGCTTCCGTGAAGGAATTGTCGATCCTTCCGCCCCTGGTGTTTGCAGGTGAAGTGGATGTCCTGCGCGAGCGGCTGGCCGCCGCCGCCCAGGGCAAGGCGTTCCTGCTGCAGGGCGGCGACTGCGCGGAGACCTTCGATGCCGCTACGGCGGACAAGATCAGCGCCCGCGTCAAGACCATCCTCCAGATGGCAGTGGTGCTCACCTACGGCGCCGCGATGCCGGTCATCAAGATGGGCCGGATGGCCGGCCAGTTCGCCAAGCCGCGTTCATCCAATGACGAAACCCGCAACGGAGTGACCCTGCCGGCGTACCGCGGGGACATTGTGAACGGCTATGAGTTCACTCCCGAGTCCCGCGGCCATGACGCCTCCCGGATGCTCCGGGCCTACCACACCTCCGCTTCCACGCTGAACCTGATCAGGGCCTTCACCCAGGGCGGCTTCGCGGACCTGCGCTCGGTTCACCAGTGGAACAAGGGTTTCACCGAAAACCCGGCGCATGCCCGTTACGAATCCCTGGCCCGGGACATTGACCGTGCCATCAAGTTCATGGCCTCCTGCGGTGCGGACTTCGAAGCCCTCAAGCGCGTGGAGTTCTTCGCAAGCCATGAAGCCCTGCTGCTGGACTACGAGCGGGCACTGACCCGCATCGATTCCCGCACCGGCTTCCCCTACGACACCTCCGCCCACTTCCTGTGGATCGGGGAGCGGACCCGCGGACTCGAGGACGCCCACGTCGACTTCCTCTCCCGTGTCCGCAACCCGATCGGTGTGAAGCTGGGGCCCTCCACCACCGGGGACGACGCCCTGCGCCTCATCGACAAACTGGACCCGGAACGCGAACCCGGCCGCCTGACCTTCATCACGCGCATGGGCGCGGGCAACATCCGCGGGAAGCTGCCCGCCGTCGTCGAGAAAGTCACCGCCTCCGGGGCACAGGTCCTGTGGGTCACCGACCCCATGCACGGCAACACGGTCACCTCGCCCAACGGCTACAAGACGCGCAACTTCGACGACGTCATCGACGAAGTGCGAGGCTTCTTCGAAGTGCACCACGGACTGGGCACGGTACCGGGGGGCCTGCATGTGGAGATGACGGGAGACGACGTGGCAGAGTGCCTGGGCGGCGCCGACCCGATCGACCAGGATGCTTTCCTGGACCGTTACGAATCTGTCTGCGATCCACGTTTGAACCACATGCAGTCACTCGAGATGGCCTTCCTGGTGGCCGGCGCCCTGGCCAAGCACTAGGGACGGAGCCCGCGCGTCCCGGTGGGCAGGCATGGCCGGCCCACCGGACTACACCACGGTGATGGTGACCACGGAGCCCTCCGGGACTTCCCGGTTCACCGGCGACTGGTCCCGGACTGTGCCGAAGAAGCCGCCCAGGATGTTGTTCCGGCGGACTTCGAATCCCAGCTTCTTCAGGGCCTGTTCCGCCTCGGCGGCCTGCTTGCCGATAAAGCTGGGGACCGCCACCATTTTGGGCCCCTTGGAAAGGGTCAGGGTAACGCTTCCGCCCCGGGTGAGTGTCCCGTCAGCCGGGGTTTGGCTGACGACGGCGCCCTCCGGAACATTCCGGTCGAACACCCGGTCCGGTGCCACCTTTGCCGTTAGGCCTGCTGCCTCAATGGCCGCAACGGCATCGTCCCCCTTCTTTCCCACTACCGACGGCACCGGAAGTGGCTGCGGACCTTTGGAAACGGTGATCCCCACCGGTGTCCCGTGGCGGGCGGGAGTGCCGGCGGCTGGATCCTGGGACAGGACGCTTCCGGCCGCTGCCTGGTCGTCGAACTTTTCCGTGACCGTCCCCAGCGCCATCCCCGCCCCGTTGAGGGCCATCTTCGCGTCGTCCAGGTTCCCGTGGGTGAGGTCCGGCAGGGGGAAAAGCTGCGGACCTTTGGACACCAGCAGGGAGACCGGCTGGAACTTCCGTATTTCCGTTCCCGCCGCCGGCTCGCTGCCCACGACGAGTCCCGTGGGCACGTCGTCGTCGAAGACGTCGCTCGTGGTGGAGTGGAAGCCCACCGTGTCCAGGAGCTGCTGGGCCTGGGCCACGGTCTTGTTGGCCACCGCGGGAACCGCGGCGGCTGCACCGGGACCCATGCCGAAAAACCATCCCGCACCCGTTGCCAGGAGGGCCGCGAGGATAAGGATCACGACCCACACGAGGCCGCGCCGGTGCGGATTTCCCTCCCGCAGCGTTCGCACCGGTGTGGCGGCCGCTGCGGCGCGGAGTTTCTCGCTTTCCCGGTCCACTTTCCGTTGTGCCCGCTTGCCCAGCCGCGGCGGCGGGGGAGACCAGCCGCTGCCGGCATCGTCGTCGTCGGGCAGCGTAAGTCCCGGACGCTGGTGGTAGGCCACCTGCTCCGTCGGGTTGGCCTCCGCCTGCCGGTACTGCCGCGGCGGGTAGGCGGGTGCAGCCGGCCGGGAGGGGGGCATCAGGGTTGTCGGGTTGCCGGCGCGGCCAAGGACCTCGGTCTGGTGCAAACCGGCAGCCGCCGCGGCTGCCGGCGGCTGCAGGTCCAGTTCCGCGTCGGTGAGGTTGGTGCGGATGTGGCGCAGTTCCTGGAGCAGCGCATTGCCGTCCACGGGCCGGTTCTCCGGATCGTTGGCGGTGCACCACTGCACCAGTTCATCCACCTCACCGGCCAACCGCGGGACCAGGTCCGACGGCGGTCCCACCACGTCGTTGACGTGCTGGTACGCCACCTGGATGGGTACTTCACCCTCGAAGGGCTGCCGCCCGGTCAACATTTCGTACAGCATGATGCCTACGGCATAGACATCACTGCGGGCATCCGCCGGCTTGCCCAGGACCAGTTCAGGCGAGATGTACGCCACTGTTCCAATCAAGGCGCCGGTGCTGGTTGAGCTGGTGACGGCACGGGCCAGGCCAAAGTCACCGATCTTGATCCGGCCGTCGTCGGCGATCAGGACGTTTTCCGGTTTAACGTCGCGGTGGATGAAGCCGGCCGCGTGGGCGGCAGCCAGGCCCTCCACCACCGGATCGATCAGGGCCAGCGCCAGGCGGGGTGTCAGGGCGACCCTCTCCCTGAGGAGGTCCCTGAGGGTATGGCCTTTGATGTATTCCATGACCAGGTAGGCGGTATTGCCGTCGTTGCCCTGGTCGAGGACTCCCACCACGTGCGGGTGGGACAGCCGGGCAGCAGCTTTGGCTTCACGGCCCAGCCTGCCCAAAAAGTTTTCGTCGGCAGCGAGGTGGGGATGGAGCACCTTCAGCGCCACCTCACGGTCCAGCCTTTGGTCCACCGCCAGGTAGACGGTGGACATCCCGCCACGGGCAAGCCTGGAAGTGACTGCATAGCGGTTGTCCACCAGCGTCCCTGCAACTGGGTCTGACACGTGTTCCTGCACCTTACGATCCTAGTCCCGCAGCAAAACGCGTCCGAAATGAAAGCGAGTCCGAACCGGTAACGGTTCGGACCCGCAGACTTGCAGCTGTCAGTGGCCGAAGCTCAACTGAAGTTCTTCTGGTGTGCCTTGATGGCCGCGAGGTACGCCTTGGTGTCGTCGTACATGCCGTACTTGCTTACCGAGTACTGGCCCTGGTAGTAACCAGCTATGGCGGTGTCCTGGTCTTTGCTGGTGGCCAGCAGCTGCCGGATGATGGCCACGCCGGCCGTGGCATTGTCATACGGGTCCAGAAGGTTCAGCTTCCGTCCCACCAGGTCAGAGGCCCACTGTCCGGAGCTGGGAATGACCTGCATGGTGCCGATCGCATTGGCCGGCGAGACGGACCGCTGGTTGAAACCGGATTCCTGGTATGCGAAAGCCAGGGCCAGCGAGGTATCCACCCCCATGCGGCGTGCAGTGTCGGCAACGATGTTCTTCATTTCATCCCGGGAAGGAACGGGAGAAGCGTTCAGGAGTGCCTTGTTTTCGTTGGCTGAGCTGACAACAGCGGCCGGGTAGCTGAATCCCAGGAAGGAGCTTGGCACCAGGGGTGCGGCAGCCGGCTGGGGTGCTGCCGCGGGCTGTGCAGCCGGCTGGCTGGCGCCCCCGGGAATGACCAGCTTGCTGCCCGGGTAGATGACGGTGGTCATTCCCAGCTTGTTGGCTGCGAGGAGGTCCGACAGTTTGACGCCGTGCCGGGACGCAATGGCGGAGAGTGTATCGCCGGCCTTGATCGTGTAGGAGCCTGTTGCCGGAGCGGAGGTGTTCGCCAGCGCAGGTGCCGGCGCGGCCGGGGCTGCCGGTGCCGGGGCTGCGGGGGCAGGAGCGGCGTCGCCGCCGCCCACCTTGACCTTCTGTCCCGGATAGATGATGGAGCGCATGGACAGGTTGTTCCAGGCAAAGACGTCCGAAAGGGACACGTTGTGCTTTGCGGCGATGGCCCCCAGGGTATCCCCGGCCTTAACCGTGTAGGTTGCCCCGCCCGCGGGTGCCGGCGCTGCAGGGGCCGCGGCCGATGCGGGAGCGGCAGGCTCCGCCGAGCCGGACAGCTTGAGCTTCTGGCCCGGGTAAATGATGGTGTTGGCCTGCAGGTTGTTCAGCTTCAGGATGTCCCCGGTAGCCAGCCCGAAACGGCCGGCGATCCCGCTGACGGTATCCCCGCGGACGATCGTGTACTCCGCGGGTGCTGCCGGCTGCGCGGGCTGGAACGCTGCGGGAATGGTGGTGGAGACAACGGCGGCAGGAATGATGGCACCGGCCGCTTTCGCTTCGGCCTGGGCCTGCATTGCCGCCGCGAGGCTGCTGGGAATGTTCCTCACGGGCTGCTGGGCCGTGGCCGGCTCGGCGAGGGCCAATGATGACAGGACGACCGCTGGCAGCGCCGCTGTGGTAGCGGCAATCATGGGCAGACTCGGCTTGGGGGGCTGCTTGCGCGAGCGGGACATCGTCATCGGAAAGAATCCTCTTCTCAACTGCGGGTGCGGATGCGGACGGGGATGCCGCTGTCAATCTTGATACTACTGTGACTTAAGTTAATAGTGTTACAACTGTGATGTGTGTGAATCTCTCATGAATTTGCGGATAGCACAAGAAGTTTCAGAATTCGGGTAAAGGCTTCTTTTCGGGAGTGTCCGCAGGCCAAGGGCGCATTCCATTGCCCCGACTAGGCGCCGGGGCGGCCGGCGTGGCAACCTTGATCCGTGAGCAATGTAGAAAACCTGGTGGGCCAATGGCTGCCGCTGCCCGACGTCGCCCGTTTGCTGGATGTTTCAGTCACCAAGGTGCACAGCCTGATTGACGAGCGTTCCCTGGCGGCCCTGCGCGTGGGCGAGCGGAAAATCCGGTCGGTGCCCGCGGAGTTCATCCAGGACGGCCAGGTGGTGGACAGCTTAAAGGGAACCATCGTGGTGCTGGCCGATGCCGGCTACTCGGATGAAGACCTTATCGTGTGGCTGTTCACCGAGGACGAATCCCTCCGCGGCCGTCCCATCGACGCCCTGCGGGAAGGCCGCAAGACGGAAATCCGGCGCCGGGCCCAAACCCTGGCCTGGTAACAGCCTCCTTCAGGAGGCTCGGCTGACCGTTGCCTCAGCCAGCCGCCGGAGGGCGGTTTTAGGCAAGTCTTCCAATTCAAGCCCGTCGAGAGCCTCGAAAGCTGCCGCGCCGAATTCGCTGATGAGGACTTCGGTGGCCTGCAGTGCACCGGAATCCTCGATGATCCGCCGGATTTCCAGGATGTCAGCGTCAGACAAATCGGGGCTGCCGAGGCTTGCATCAATAAAGGCCGACTCCTCCGGGGACGCCTGGTCCAGGGCCAGTGCCACCAGGACCGTCCGCTTCCCCTCGCGCAGGTCATCGCCCGCGGGCTTGCCGGTGGTCAACGGATCGCCGAACACACCCAGGACGTCGTCCCGCAGCTGGAATGCCTCGCCCAGCGGCAGGGCAAACGCTGAGTAGCCCCGGAGCAGATCGTTGGTGGCGCCCGCCAGGGCCCCGCCCAGGGCCAGGGGGTGTTCCGTGGAGTACTTTGCGCTCTTGAACCGGATGATCGACTGTGCCCTTCCAACGGCACCGGCCCGGTCCCGGACCGGACCAGCCACCTCCTCCAGGATGTCCAGGTACTGGCCCGCCATGACCTCGGCCCGCATGAGGTTGAAGATCAGCCGCGCCCTGCTTCCGGATGCGGCCCGCTCGCCGATGTCAGTGAACGCCTCCTCACTGAAGGACAGGCAAAGGTCGCCCGCGAGGATGGCAGCCGCCTGGCCAAACCGTTCGCTGTCCAGGGCCCAGCCCTGCGAGGTGTGCAGCTGGCTGAAACGGCGGTGCACGCTGGGGCCGCCCCGCCGGGTGTCTGAACGGTCGATAATGTCGTCGTGGATCAGGGCGGCCGCCTGGAACAGCTCCAGCGCTGCGCCGGCCGTCACCACCTGCCCCGCACCCGCCTCGCCGCCGGCGCCCCGCCAGCCCCAGTAGCACATGAGGGCGCGGAGGCGCTTCCCGCCGGTCACCAGGTTGGAGATCGAGCCCATGATGGGTTCGATGTCGGGGGAGATGCCGGACATCACGGATTGCCGTGCCGTCAGGAAGCCGGTGAGTTCACCGGCCACCCCCGCCACAAAGTCGGCCTGTTCGTTCCTCAGCTGCTCGGCGGCCGTCACTTGGCTGACTCAGCTGCCACGTTGGCACCGATGGTGAAAGTGGACACGCCCGCGGCTTCAACCACGGAGAGGTTGACAGTCTCGTTGTCACCGCGGACGAAATCCTTGGAGGCCACGCCGCCCACCTTGTCTCCGGGGACGGCCTTGAAGCCCTGGCCTTCCAGAGCCTTGGTGTAGAAGTCGATAACGGCTGCGGTGGGAGCCGTCACAGTGCCCACAAGTGCCGCCGTTGCTGGAGTGGAACCCTTGTCAAAGCTGCTGGATACCACCGTCGCCCCCGTCATGAGCGGGAGCAGCTGCTGCGGGAAGCCCGCCACCACGGCGCCCACGGTGGCGGACGTATTGGGCGACGCCGAGGGGCTGGGTGAAGCCGTAAGGGCGGATTGGGAGGCGGAGACGGACGGGGACGGCTGGGCTTGTCCGGACGGTGTCTGGCTGCATCCGGCCAGGACCAGCGCCCCAACAGCGGCAAGCGCGGCCAGGCCAGCTGGCTTCAAGTATCCAATAGCCGTCACGAAGACTTTCCTCCTGGTGTTGTTGGCGGAACCAGCCTCCAGTTTAGCCAGCATGCAATGCGCTCCCGACAAACCGGTCCCGCCCTGACAAACGGATAGGATTGCAGCCGTGGGGCCAGCAGGTATGAACCAGGTATCCGCCGAGCGCCTTCAGGGCCGCCGGCGTACCTGCATCATGCACGTCGACATGGATGCCTTCTTCGTTTCGGTGGAGCTGCGGACGCGGCCCGAACTGCGTGGCAAGCCGGTGATCGTCGGCTTCCCTGGTGAGCGTTCAGTAGTCCTCTCCGGCTCCTACGAGGCCCGGGACTTCGGCGTTAAATCTGCGATGCCCATGGCTGTGGCGCTGCGGATGTGCCCTCAGGCCGTGGTGATCGAGCCGCGGCACAAGCTCTATTACGAAGTCTCCGGGCAGCTGATGGCCATCTTTGAATCCATCACCGGATTGGTCGAGCCGCTCAGCGTTGACGAGGCCTTCCTTGACGTCACAGGTGCGCTCCGCAGGCTGGGACCGCCCCGCGGCATCGGGGAGCTGATCCGACGCCGGGTGGCAGCCGAGCTCGGCATCACCGCCTCGGTGGGCATTGCGGAGACCAAGTTCGTGGCCAAGATCGCGTCCACCCGGTGCAAGCCGGACGGGTTGCTGCTCATCGGCCCTGACCAGACGGTGCCGTACCTGCACAGCCTGCCCGTGGGTGCCCTCTGGGGGGTGGGCGCCAAGACCAAGGAGGTGCTGGCGAAGATGGGAATCAGTACCGTGGCTGACGTTGCCGCAACTCCAGTGTCATCGTTGAAGAAGGTCCTCGGCGCAACGGGGGAGCACGTCCACCAGCTCGCCTGGGGCATCGATCCCCGACCGGTGACGCCGGTGCGGGTTGAAAAGAGCATCGGCGCGGAAGAGACCTTTGCCACAGATACCGACGACGATGCGCTCCTTCGACGGGAGCTGCTTCGCCTTTCCCACCGCACCGCCGGCCGCCTGCGGAGTTCCGGAATGGTGGCCCGCACTGTGGCCCTGAAACTGCGCTTCGCCGATTTCTCCACCATCACCCGCAGCCGGACGGTCCAGACCCCGGTGGACAGCGCCCAACTGCTCTACGCCGTGGCACTCCAGCTCCTCGAGTCCGTCGGAACCAGGGCCACGGCCGTGCGGCTGGTGGGAGTCAGGGCTGAACAGCTTGAGGAAGCAGCACGGACCTCGCTTCAGCTGAGCATCGACCGCAGGGATGACAACTGGCGCATGGCCGAGCAGGTACTCGACCAAGTGGCGCTTAAATTCGGCGACAAATCGGTCCTTCCCGCCCGTCTGATGGAGCCCGGAAACCGGCCGGACGGCAGTACCGAACGGCCCGCCTGACGGGGTCCGCCGAAGTCATTGCCGTCTTTCAGATCAGCCCTCGACAATCTATCCTTATAGATACATAGTTTCGAGTGAATGGACTTACTGCCGGACCCTCTTGGACATGCTCCCGCTCCCGCGACCGCATGCTGGGTTCCCCTGTTGGCCAAGGCCGGCCAGGCGGGAACTTTCCAGCAATGGCAGGCGTTCTACGGAGTAGAAGTAGTGGCTGGGATCAGCCCGGACGTTGGCCTACAAAAGGAGGTCGTGATGCCGCTGTCGGAGCACGAACAGAAGCTGCTTGAGCAGCTTGAGAAGCAGCTTCACGAGGACGACCCGAAATTCGCGAACTCCATGGGTTCGGATCCCGGGCGTTCATGGTCAACCAGGCATGTGGTCATCGGCGTCCTCGCTGCGCTGGCCGGCGTGTTCCTGCTGCTGGTGGGCGTCACGCTGCAGAGCATCCTTGTGGGTGTGCTGGGATTTGTGGTGATGGGCGGCGGGGTTTACTTCGCCACTATGCGCAGCTCCCGCGGCAAACCCGGATCCAAGGCGGGGGGCGGAAAGACCGGCAAGCAGCGCAGTTCTTTCATGAGCAGCCTGGAAGAGCGCTGGGATGAACGTCGCAGGGGTGAACCCTAACCCCCGGCACGGGGCTGGCCGCGTTCCGGCTCCAGGCTCCTCCATTTCGCTCCCCTGACCATGGGGATTGATGCGAAAAGACCCGCTCCGGCGGGTCTTTTCGCATTTAAGTGGCAATTTCCTGCGAATACCGCCTGCCCCTCAGTCCCGCCGCAATCCGCGGGCGCCGCTGGCGGGAAATTCCTCCACTTCCCACCACCGCCTCGAATCCGCGGCATTTCGCGGGATGATTCCCAATATTTGCCCTCGTCGGGGGCGGTTTTGCGTTGACTGTGGTGGAAAGTGGAGTAATGTGGAGGACATAAGAGGGTGGTTGCAACATAGGGGATGTGCAGTTCCTGACGGCGGACAGGCGGTGGGCCAGTGTTTCTGGGCACTCACTCGCCGCGTCTGGATGAAAAGGGACGGATCATTCTCCCCGCTAAGTTCCGCGATGAACTTGCCAGCGGCCTGGTGCTCACGAGGGGCCAGGAACGTTGCATCTACGTCTTCAGCGAGAAGGAATTTGCGCGGGTCCACGAGCAGATGCGGGAGGCTCCAATCTCCTCCAAGCAGGCACGTGACTACATCCGCGTTTTTCTCTCTGGAGCCTCGGACGAGGTACCTGACAAGCAGGGGCGCGTGACTATTCCACCGGCGCTCCGGGAGTATGCAGGACTCGGAAGGGAACTTGCCGTCATCGGCGCCGGTTCCCGCGCCGAGATCTGGGATGCCCAGGCTTGGAATGAATACCTCGCGGAGAAGGAAACAGCCTTTTCCGAAACTGACGATCCCATCCCGGGCATTCTCTGAATCCCGGAGGGAGCGGCAGGGACGTTTCTTGGATGAGATCTCCAGCCGGCCCATCGGCTGCCAACCTGGCTCACCTTCCCCGGAGCCAGGCGGGCAGGACGGTAGGCGCGGATGGGGATCTGATCCCAGGAACAGCAGGGGACAACGACGGCGGGAAAGGACAAGGCATGACCGATCAACCCAAGCCCACGTCCGAACGCCATGTACCGGTCCTTCGCGACCGGTGCATTAATTTGTTGGCACCTGGATTCGAGGCGGCGAGACTGCGCGGCGAAACCCCCATTGCCGTCGACGCCACGCTGGGCATGGGCGGCCACTCGGAGGCCATGCTCCAGCGGTTCCCTGACCTCCACCTCATCGGCATTGACCGCGACGAGGAAGCCCTGGCACTCGCCGGGGAGCGGCTGGCACCGTGCGCAGCGCGGACTGACCTGGTCCACGCGGTGTATGACGAGATCCAGGATGTCCTGGCCGACCTCGGCGTGGCCAAGGTACATGGAATCCTCATGGATCTGGGTGTCTCCTCCCTGCAGCTTGACGAACGTGAGCGGGGATTCGCCTACTCCTTCGACGCGCCACTGGACATGCGAATGGATACCAGCCGTGGCCAAACCGCCGCGGACGTGGTCAATACCTACAGCGAAGAAGACCTGGTCCGGATCATCCGCAAATGGGGCGAGGAGAAGTTCGCCGGCCGGATCGCCAACAGGATCGTGGCGGCGCGTGCCGTGAAGGAATTCACCACCACCGGCGAACTCGTGGAACAGATCCGTTCCGTGGTGCCGGCCTCCGCTGCCAAGTCGGGTGGACATCCCGCCAAGCGGACCTTCCAGGCTTTGCGGATCGAGGTCAACGAAGAACTCGACGTCCTGGAACGGGCCGTTCCTGCCGCCGTCGAATCCCTGGCCCTGGGCGGACGCATCGTGGTCATGTCCTACCACTCGCTGGAAGACAAGATCGTCAAAGGCGTCTTCCAGTCCCGCTCCAAGTCTTCGGCTCCGCTCGGTTTTCCGGTGGAACTGGAGGAACACAAACCCGAACTCAAGACCCTGACCAAAGGCACCGAGGTGCCCACCGCCGTCGAAATCGCCGAAAACCCGCGTGCTGCCTCCGCCAGGCTTCGTGCGGCAGAACGAATCAGAGCCAGGAGAGCTGCATGAGCACCGCCGCCGTCAAGAACTTTCCCGTTGTTTCCGGTAGCTCGGCGCCCGCCACCCGGCCGGCGGGCAAACCCGGCGGGGGACAGAAGGCCCGCACACCGCTCTCCGTGGTCCGCTCGGCCCCGCGGAAGCGCCGTGCACCCTTCGTCGTGCTGTGCTTCGCCATGCTCGCAGTGGCCCTGGTGGCAGTGCTGGTCCTGAACATCTCGGTGTCCACCGCCCAGTACCAGCTGGTGGAGCTGCGCGCCAAGCAGAGCTCGCTGACAAAGACCAACCAGGACCTGACCCAGCAGGTACAGAGCTTCGAAGCTCCCCAGAACCTCGCTGCCAAGGCCACCGAGCTCGGAATGGTCGCCTCCACCGTCAAGGGCCAGATTGACCTCTCCACGCTCTCGGTAACTGGAAAAGCCACCCCCGCAGTCAAAGGGGCACCCGCGGGAGCGGTAATCCCCGCGCCGGCCGTCGCAGGGCAGCTGATCGTACCGTCCGCCAAGGACGCCGCCGCCGGCAACGCACCAGCTCCCGTTGCAGGCCGCACTTCCTCCGCCCCCGCGGCGGAAGCGGCCCAGGCGGCAGCACAGGCCCAGGCCGCTGCCCAGGCCGCAGCCGCACAGGCGGCAGCAACTCCGGCCCCTGAACTTCACGGCGGCTCGGTGCCGGCTCCCCAGCAAAAGGTCCCCGGCCAGTAGGCTGGCACGCAGGCCAGGCAGCAGCGTCGAGCAGCAAGGAAATTCACGGTGGCGAAGACGACCGGCAAAGCAGTAAAAAGCAAGGTACCCAACGCCACAAAGCGATTGCGCCTGGGACTGGGTATTATGCTCACACTCCTGCTGGTGGTGGGCGGCAAGCTCTTCCTGGTCCAGGGGTTGGATGTCGGCGGCATGGCCGAAGCTGCCCTGAACAGCCGCATGACCTCGGCCATCCTGCCCGCCGAGCGCGGCAGCATCCTGGACTCGCGGGGCACCGTCCTGGCCAACAGTGTGATCCGCTACAACATCGTGGTTGACCAGCGGGTCAACACCAAGACCGACTCCTACAAGCGGTATGAGCCGCAGGCTGACGGCCGTGACAAGCTGGTGGATGTCAGCCGGGACCAGGCCATCTCGGAGCTGGCGGGCGCGCTGGGCATGGACACAAATGCCGTCCGCGACGCGGTCACCGGAACGCAGCCGTATTACATTGTGGCCAAGGACGTGAAGCCAGACGTCGAGGACCGGATCTCCAAGCTCCAGGTTCCAGGCATCGTCGCCGAGGGCGTCAGCAAGCGCGTATACCCCAACGGCGCCGTGGCCGGAGGAGTAGTGGGATTCCTCCAGGACGGGACCACCGGGCAGGCCGGCATTGAGCAGACGCAGGATGACAAGCTGAAGGGAACGGACGGCAAGAGACTGTTCGAGATCGGCGCCGACGGGCTCCGCATCCCGGTTGGTTTGGACGAGCTGACGCCGCCCCAGAACGGCAAGGATGTCAAACTCACCCTCAACTCCGATCTCCAGTACTTTGCCCAGCAGGCCATCCAGAGCCAGGCAGACAAACTGAGCGCTGAGTGGGGCGTCATCATCGTGATGGATGCCAAGACGGGAAACCTGCTGGCCCTGGCCGACACGAACGCCCCCGACCCCAACAACCCTGGCGCTGTGGCCGCCAAGGACCGCGGAGTCCGTTCCGTGACCGCGGCATATGAGCCAGGTTCGGTTGAGAAGATGATGACGGCAGCAGCCGTGATCGATGAGGGCCTGGCCAAGCCGCTGGATACGTTCACCATTCCACCCACCTACACGGTTGACGGCCAGACGTTCAGCGACGCGTTCACCCATGGCACGGAGGAACGGACGCTGGCCGGAATCATCGGGTACTCCATGAACACCGGGACCGTGATGGCGGGCCAGCGGCTCAGCAAGGAACAGCGCTACGACTGGTTGAAGAAGTTCGGCATTGGCGAAGCCCCGGATATCGGGCTGCCCGCCACCGCATCGGGCATCCTGACACCCTCGGACCAGTGGGACGGGCGCCAGCAGTACACCGTCCTGTTTGGGCAGGGCGTTTCCCAATCCACGCTCCAGACGGTCCGCGCCTACCAAAGCATCGCCAACAACGGCGTCATGCTGCAGCCGCGGTTGATCGATTCCTACATTTCGCCGGACGGCACCGAGGAGAAAGTGCCCGCCCAGCCGTCCCGGCAGGTCGTTTCGGACAGCACGGCCCAGCAGGTCCAGGACATCCTGGAAAGTGCCGTCACCGAGGGCGAAATCAAGGATGCCGGCATTGACGGTTACCGGGTGGGGGCCAAGACCGGTACGTCCGAATCGCCCTGCGACGACGGCAAGCCCGGCTACTGCGGCTACACCGCCTCCATCGTGGGAATGGCACCAATGGATGATCCGCGGTTTATTGTGGAGGTGGTGCTCCAGCGGCCGAAGGGCAGCATTTACGGCATCACCAACGGGCCGGTGTTCCGGTCCGTGATGAGCCAGGCGCTGCGGACCTACAACGTCCAGCCTTCAACCGGCGAGCCGGCCAGGCTGCCCCAGTACGCCAAGTAGCAGCTGTTCCAGGCCGGAAGTACCAGCAGCATCCAGCGCATCACAGTGCCCGGGGAGAACCATGCCGGGCACGAACTAGCACCATCGGAGATCCCCTTGTCAGAGTTCACCACGCCCGGCAGCGACGCTGCCCGGGATGAGAAAGCAGGCCGCTTCCGCCCTGCAGCCGTAGCGCCCGTTCCGCTGGCCGCCGTCGGGCAGGCCCTCGGCGTGGCGATACCCGCTCCGGCCGCCGACATGGAGATCACCGGCATATCCCTCAACTCGCGCACCGTGGAGCCCGGGGACCTCTACGTGGCGTTGCCCGGTGCCAGCAGGCACGGGGCCGACTTTGCCACTGACGCCATCGGCGCCGGGGCTGTGGCCGTTTTGACGGACGACGCCGGAGCGCGCCTGCTCGCGCTCTCGGCGGAAACGCCGGTACCCGTGCTCGTCGTCGAGAAACCGCGCAACGTGGTGGGGCCGCTCTCGGCCATGATCTATGGGAGCCAGCCCTCAGACGGGGACCCGTTGCAGCTTTTCGGTGTCACGGGTACAAACGGCAAAACCACCACCACCTACTTCATCACCTCGCTGCTGCGCGCCCTGGGCCGGAAGGCCGGGCTGATCGGCACCATCGAGATCCTGGCCGGCGGGGAGCCGATTCCAAGCCTCCTGACTACTCCGGAGTCGACCGAGGTGCACGGCCTTATTGCCCTGATGCGCGAGCGTGGGCTCGACGCTGCAGCCATGGAAGTGTCCTCGCACGCCATTTCATACCAGCGCGTGGATGGGCTCCTCTTCGACGTCGCGGGGTTCACCAACCTCACCCAGGACCACCTGGACCTTCACAACACCATGGAGGAGTACTTCGCCACCAAGGCAGAGCTTTTCACGCCGGGCCGTGCCCGGCGGGCAGTTGTAACGGTCGACGACGAGTGGGGCCGGCGGCTGGCCGGCACCGCCCAGGTGCCGGTCACCACGCTCAGCACCACGGGATCGGGCCCGGCGGACTGGACCGTCACTGCTGCTTCGCCACGGGGCCTCGGGACCGGGTTCACGCTCAGCGGACCCGGCGGCGCCATTCTCGAGGTCCACACCGGGCTGCCCGGCAGCTTCAATGTCGCCAATGCCGCCCTGGCCGTCCTCATGGTCCTGGCCTCCGGCGTCGATACTGCTGCCCTGCAGCCTGCGCTGGACACCGCGGACCCCTTCACGGTCGCGGTGCCCGGACGGATGCAGCTGGTCTCCGACCGGCCGGCCGCCGTAGTGGATTTCGCCCACAACACCGATGCCCTGGCGCGCGCGCTGGAAGCGGTCCGCTCACCAGAACCGGATTCGCGCCTGATCGTTGTCTTCGGTGCCACAGGGCAGCGGGACCAGGGCAAACGGCCGGCCATGGGAGCCATCGCCGCCCGCCTCGCCGATACCGTGATCATCACCGATGACGACCCCCATGACGAGGATGCTGCGGCGATCCGCGCCGATGTCATGGCAGGCGCCCGTGAAGCCCTCGACAACGAGTCCCTTGGCTCCGAGCTGCAGGAGGTCTTCCCGCGTGCGGAGGCCATCCGGCACGCTGTAGCCCTTGCACGTCCACAGGACACCATCCTTGTGGCGGGCCGCGGCCACGAAGTATGGCAGGAAGTGAAGGGCGTGAATATCGCCCTGGACGACAGGGTGGAGCTGCGGACCGCCTTGACAGGCAGGGGATTCAACGTTCTCCACGACGACCGGATAGAGTCCTAGACCGAGATGATTGCATTTACTGCGGCGGAAATCGCCGAAATCACCAGCGGGCGCCTGGACGCCGATCCCGGAATTACGCCCCTCTCGGTGGTGACGGATTCACGCGAAGCCACCCAGGGTTCGCTGTACGTCGCGAAGCCGGGCGAGCATGCCGATGGCCACGATTTCATTGACGCGGCCTTCGCTGCCGGTGCGGTCCTGGCCCTGGTCGAGCGTCCCGTGGCCGGCCCCAACGGTACTGCCCGCCCGTCAATCGTGGTGGCCGACGCCGTCCTGGCGATGGGGGCCCTCGCCGCCGAAGCAGTCCGCCGCATCCGCGCCGCCCGTGCTGAAGCCGGCAGCCAGCTGACGGTCGTCGGCATTACCGGTTCGGCCGGAAAGACCACCACCAAGGACCTGCTTGCCGGCATCCTGGCGACGCAGGGCAACACCGTGGCACCCAAAGGTTCCTACAACGGCGAGGTGGGCGTCCCGCTCACGGTCTTCCGGGCAGGCACCGACACCCGCTACCTGGTTATCGAGATGGGGGCCACCGGCATCGGCCACATCCGCTATCTCGCAGAGATGGTCAAACCGGACATCGGCGTCGTCCTCGCAGTGGGTACCGCCCACGCCGGCGAGTTCGGCGGAGTGGAAAACATCGCACTGGCCAAGGGGGAAATGGTGGAGGGCCTCACGGCCGGGGGGACCGCCATCATCAACCTTGACGACGAACGCGTCGCAGCCATGCGCAGCCGCACCCATGCCACGGTCCTCGGGTTTTCCGCGGAAGGCCGCCCGGACGCACAGGTGCAGGCCCTGAACGCCGACACCAACACCGGAGGCGGCCCCGAATTCGACCTCCTGCTGCCCGACGGGGCCGCGCCCCGGCACGTCAGCAGCAGGCTCATTGGAGCGCACCACACGGGTAACCTGCTGGCAGCCGCAGCGGCCGCCTGGGCTGCGGGCGTCCCGGGAGACCACATCGCCCAGTCCCTGGGCAACCAGGCTGCCGCCAGCCGTTGGCGAATGGAACGCACCGAGCGGCCGGATGGCGTCACCATCATCAACGATGCCTACAACGCCAACCCGGAATCAATGCGCGCCGCCCTCCGCACCCTCGCCGATCTTGGCCGGGGACGCCGAACCTGGGCCGTGCTCGGCGCCATGCTGGAACTGGGCAACGACTCCATCCGCGAGCACACCGCCGTGGGAACCCAGGTAGTGCGGCTCAACATCTCGCGGCTGCTGGTGGTGGGCAGGGAAGCGCGGGCCCTCTACGTCTCCGCAGTGCAGGAGGGATCATGGGGCGACGAATGCCTCTTCGCGGAAACGCTCGATGAGGCCTACAACGTCCTTGACGCGGAACTCCAGCCAGGTGACCTGGTGCTGTTCAAGTCCTCCAACAGCGTGGGACTTCGCCACTTGGGCGATCGGATAGCATTACCCCCAGCCCCGACCCCTGCCGACGAAAGGAGCACTCTGCTGTGATTGCTCTGCTGATCGGCGCAGGCCTTGCCCTCCTCTTTGCCCTGGTGGGCACCCCGCTGTTCATCCGCTTGCTGGTGCGCCGCGGCTACGGCCAGTTCATCCGTGACGACGGCCCCACATCGCACCACACCAAGCGCGGAACGCCCACCATGGGCGGCACCGTGGTGGTGGCTGCGGTCCTGCTGAGCTATGGGCTCACCCACCTCATCATGCTGATGATGAACCCTGATTCCCCCGGTCCCTCCGCCTCGGCCCTCATCCTGCTGTTCCTCATGGTCGGCATGGGCCTAGTGGGCTTCCTGGATGATTTCATCAAGATTTCCCGGCAGCGGAGCCTTGGCCTGAACGCCAAGGCAAAGCTCATCCTCCAGGCAGCCGTCGGCATCATCTTCGCCATCCTCGCTTTGAACTTCCCCAACAACGCCGGGCTGACCCCTGCGTCAACAAAGATCTCGCTGGTCCGGGACGTGCCCTGGCTCGACCTTGCCTTTGGGGGCACCGTCCTGGGCGCGGTGCTGTTCGTGATCTGGTCCAACCTGATCGTCACCGCCGCCACCAACGGCGTCAACCTCACCGACGGACTGGACGGCCTCGCCGCCGGAGCTTCCATCATGGTGTTCGGCGCCTACACCCTCATGGGCATCTGGCAGAGCAACCAGGCCTGCGGTTCCCCCCGGGAAGCCGGCAGCGGCTGCTACCTGGTCAGGGACCCCCTGGACCTGGCCCTCCTGGCCGCCATCCTCAGCGCCGCGCTGGTGGGCTTCCTGTGGTGGAACACGTCACCGGCAAAAATCTTCATGGGCGACACCGGATCGCTGGCCATCGGCGGGGCCGTGGCCGGATTTGCCATCTTGTCCCGCACCGAACTGCTGCTTGGCATCGTGGGTGGCCTCTTCGTGCTGATCACGCTGTCCGTCATCATCCAGGTGGGCTACTTCAAGGCAACCGGCGGGAAACGCGTGTTCAAGATGGCGCCTCTGCAGCACCACTTCGAGCTGAAGGGCTGGGCCGAAGTGACCGTCGTGGTCAGGTTCTGGATTCTGGGCGGACTTTTCGTCGCTGCGGGCCTGGGCATTTTCTACGCTGAATGGGTTGTACTGCTGTGACTGTTTCCCCGCGCCTGGCAAACCTCGTTTCCTGGGACTCTGACTGGGCCGGCCTGCGCGTCGCCGTGACGGGTATCGGCGTGTCCGGATTTGCCGCCGCGGACACCCTGATCGAGCTCGGTGCCCGCGTGGTGGTGGTGGATGCCGCCACCAGCGACACAGCCCGCGCACGTGCCGACACCCTGAAGATCGTGGGCGCCGCCGATGTCCTGCTGGGTCCGGACGCGGTGGCCCACCTGCCGAGGATCGATGGCGAACTTCCGGAACTGATCGTGACCTCGCCGGGCTGGCGGCCGGACCAGGCGCTGCTTGCCGCAGCGGCACGGGCGCACATCCCGGTCTGGGGCGACGTCGAACTTGCCTGGCGGGTAAGGGTCAGGGAAGGCCGGAAGACGGCGGACTGGCTGGCCATCACCGGCACCAACGGCAAGACCACCACTGTGGGCCTCACAGAATCGATGCTGCGTGCCGCGGGCCTGAAGGCCATCGCCGTCGGCAACGTGGGCACCCCCATCCTCGATGCCCTTCGTGACCCTGTGGAGTACGACGTCTTCGCCGTCGAACTTTCCAGCTTCCAGCTGCACTGGGCTGAATCGGTCTCGCCCGTGGCCAGCGTGTGCCTCAACGTGGCCGAAGACCACGTCGACTGGCACGGATCCTACGATTCCTACCTGGCCGACAAGGCAAAGGTCTACGAGCGCACCCAGAAAGCCTGCATCTACAACGCCGAGCAGGTGGAAACCGAGCGCATGGTGGAAAACGCCGACGTCGTGGAAGGCTGCCGCGCCGTTGCCTTCACCACCCTGACGCCCGCCATCAGCATGCTCGGTGTCGTCGATGGGCTGCTGGTGGACCGGGCCTTTATCGAAGAACGCCGGGACAGGGCAGCGGAGCTTGCCTCGATGGCCGACCTCGGCCCGCTGGCCCCCCGACACATGGTGGCCAACGCCCTTGCAGCTGCCGGCCTGGTGCGCGCGTACGGCGTGGACGCCAAGGCCGTCCGCCAGGGAATCCTCGACTACGTGCCCGGCGACCACCGCATCCAGCCCGTCGCCCGGATGAACGGTGTCCTGTGGGTCAACGATTCCAAAGCGACCAACCCCCATGCCGCGTCGGCGTCCCTGTCGGCCTTCAGCAAGGTGGTCTGGATCGCCGGCGGCCTGTCGAAGGGCGTGAGCTACGACGACCTGGTCCGTGACCACGCAGCACGGCTCAAGGCGGTTGTCCTGATCGGCACCGACACCTCGCACCTTCGGGAAGCCCTGCAGCGACACGCGCCAGATGTCCCGGTGATCGAACCGGGGGCAGGTGACACTGAAGGAGTGGAGACTGCTTCGGCGCCCGGTGGCACCCCTGCCGGTACCCCCGGCAACGGCGAACAGGTAATGGCCTGGGCTGTTGCTTCAGCGGCCCGGCTCGCCGAATCCGGCGACACCGTGCTCATGGCTCCGGCAGCTGCTTCCATGGATCAGTTCTCTTCCTACGCTCACCGTGGTGGTACTTTCATCGATGCTGTCCGCGAGCTGGTGGAAGGGCAGGCCCAGACCGGCGAGGAGTAACAATGGTCAGCACGCCCACCCGGCAACAGGGTGCCACGCCGAAGGGCGGCAAACCGCGGCCCGGCTCAACCGCCGCCCGGCAGCCCGCCGCTGCCGGTGCACAGCTGCGCACCTTGTACCGCCGGTTCTGGTCTACGCTGGAGGGCACCGGCAAGTCCCGGAACGGGTCCACCTATTACCTCATTCTTGGCGCCACCCTGGCCCTGACGGCCATTGGCATCATGATGGTCCTTTCAGCCTCAAGCGTTGAATCCATCGCGGCCGGGAAGTCCCCCTATGGCGACGCCCTCAAACAGGGCGTCTTCGCCGCAATCGGCATCTTCACCATGTTCGTGCTCTCACGCATCAATGTCGTGTGGCTGAAGCGCCTCGCATGGCCCGCCGTCGGGGCAGCCGTGCTGCTCCTGGGCCTGGTCCAGGTGGTGGGTACCGAGATCAACGGCAACCGGAACTGGATCGATCTTGGCGGCATCACGTTCCAGCCTTCAGAGGCGGCCAAACTTGCCCTGGCCCTGTGGCTGGCGACGGTGCTGGCGAGGAAAGGCAAGCTGTTGAGCCGGTGGCAGCACGTGCTGGTACCCGCCATACCCATGGCGGCCATCGTCATTGTCCTGATCCTGGTGGGCAACGACCTCGGCACGGCCATGATCATCATGATGATCATGGCCGCTGCGCTGTTCTTCGCCGGCGTTCCGCTCTACCTCTTCGGCATTGCAGGCATCATCGCGGCCGCCGGCACTGCCGTCATGGCCGTCACCAGTTCCAACCGCATGTGCCGCATCACTTCCTGGTGGACCGGGCAGTCCTGTGCCGACGGCATTGACGCGAACTACCAGGCAACCAACGGCATGTACGGCCTTGCCTCCGGCGGCTGGCTGGGGGTGGGCCTGGGGCAGAGCCGGCAAAAGTACAGCTGGATCCCCGAAGCCCACAACGACTTCATCTTCGCCATCATCGGCGAGGAACTCGGCCTGGTGGGAACCGTCGTCGTCCTGGTCCTCTTCGCCATCCTTGGCGCCGCGATCTACCGTGTGGTGGTGGCACAGGAGGACATGTTCCACCGCGTCCTTGCCGGCACCATCATGGTCTGGCTGTTGGGACAGGCCACAGTGAACATGTCAGTGGTCACCGGCCTGATGCCAGTCATCGGCGTTCCGCTGCCGTTTATTTCCTATGGCGGCTCGGCACTGCTGATGTCACTGTGTGCCGTAGGCGTGGTCCTGTCCCTGGCCCGCGAGCAAATGGCGCCTGCCATGCGGCCCAAACGGATGCTGAAGTTCAGGCCCAAGCCGGGGCGGGACAACAAACAGCCCAAGAATTCCAGAAAGCGTGCCTAACCCCCTATGACTCCGACACACCCTTCCATTGTCCTGGCAGGTGGCGGCACGGCCGGCCATATCAGCCCGCTCCTCGCCATCGCCGCGGCCCTGCGCAGCGAAGCCCCGGATGCCTCGATCCTGGCGGTTGGAACGCCATCGGGAATGGAAACCCGGCTGGTCCCCGCCGCCGGGGTCCAGTTGGCCACGATCGACCGCGTGCCGTTTCCCCGCCGGCCCTCCGCCGACCTGCTCCGCCTGCCGGGGCGGCTCGCCGGGGCAGTCCGGCAGGCCGGTGCCATCCTTGACCGGGCGCAGGCCGACGTACTGGTTGGCGTCGGCGGCTATGTCTGCACCCCCTTGTACCTGGCGGCACGGAAACGCCGCATTCCCATCGTGATCCATGAAGCCAATGCCCGCCCCGGGCTGGCCAACCGCGTGGGGGCCTTCTTGAACGGCCGGGTTGCTGTGGCTTTCGAGGGCACACCGCTCCACAACGCCGTACACGTGGGCATGCCGATGCGCAAGGAAATTTCCGGCCTGGACCGGAAAGCGGCAAAGGCAGCGGCCCGCGGGGCCCTTGGGCTCGATCCCCAGCAGCCCACCCTGATCGTGACGGGCGGATCGTCAGGAGCACAGAGCATCAACCGGGCTGTTGCCGCTTCCGTCGGGCTCCTCGCGGACGCCGGCATCCAGACCCTCCACGTCACCGGCCGCGGAAAGACCGTCCTTGACCCCTCCGGCCAACCCCTGGCCGCCAAGGGCTACCGGCAGGTGGAGTACATCGACGGCATGGAACACGCCTACGCCGCGGCCGACCTCCTGCTGGCCCGGTCCGGGGCTGCCACGGTGTGCGAAGTTGCCGCGGTGGGCGTCCCGGCAGTCCTGGTGCCACTTCCCATTGGAAACGGGGAACAGGCACTGAACGCGGCGGGCCTGGTGGCCGCAGGCGGCGCGGTGCTGGTGGCCGACCGGGACTTCACGCCGGAATGGGTCGCCCGGGAACTGGTCCCGCTCGTCACCGACAAAGCCCGGCTCGCCGCCATGGAAGCGAAGTCCTACCGGCTCGGTATCCGAAACGCCGACCAGCGCATGGCTGGTCTTGTCCTGGAAGCGGTATCTGCATGAACGCCCACACCACCCCCCAACTGGCCTCCCTCGGCAGGGTGCACTTCATCGGTATCGGGGGAGTAGGAATGTCCGCCGTGGCCCGCATCATGGTGGCACGAGGCGTACCGGTCAGCGGCTCCGACGCAAAGGACCTCCCCGTAATGGCGGACCTGGCCGCGGGCGGTGCGCGCATCGCCGTGGGATACGACGCCGGCAACCTGGGCGATGCGGAGACTGTTGTGGCGGGGTCGGCCATCCGGGACGACAATCCGGAACTGGCGGCGGCGCGGCAGTCAGGGCTGCCGGTACTGCACCGTTCCCAGGCCCTGGCGGCCACCATGGGTGATGACACCGTGGTCACGATAGCCGGAACCCACGGCAAGTCGACCACCACCTCCATGGTCACAGTCCTGCTGCAGGCGGCGGGACTGGACCCGTCGTTCGCGGTGGGCGCCACGATCCCCGCGCTGGGCGTCAATGCCGCGCACGGCACGTCCGGCATCTTCGTGGCCGAGGCTGACGAATCCGACGGGTCCTTCCTGAATTACCGGCCCCGCATCGCCGTCGTGACCAATGTGGAGCCCGACCATCTTGACTACTACGGCACGGCTGAGGCCGTGTACGAGTCGTTCGACCGCTTTACTGCCCTGCTGCCGGCCGACGGCCTCCTGGTGGCCTGCGCGGACGACGCGGGGGCGCTGGCCCTGGCGGAGCGGACCAGGGCGAGGAGCAACACGCGGGTCCTGCTGTACGGCACCAACGCGGCTGCGGACATACGCCTGCACGACGACGGTCCCGGCCAGGTTGCGGTGGAGGCACACGGCGCCCGGTACGGGCTGTCACTGCAGGTTCCCGGACGCCACAACGCGCTGAACGCCGCGGCAGCGTTTGCCGTGGCCCTGGAACTTGGCGTGGAGCCTGCGGCAGCCGCCGCCGGCCTGGCACACTTCGCCGGCGCCTCACGCAGGTTCGAACTGAAGGGATCAGCGCGAGGCGTCAGGGTCTTCGATGACTACGCGCACCATCCCACGGAGGTCCGGGCGGCCCTCACCGCTGCCCGTTCGGTAGCGGGCGGCCACCGGGTCCACGTCCTGTTCCAGCCGCACCTGTTCTCCCGTACCCGGGAGTTTGCGGAGCAGTTCGCGGAGGCCCTCAACCTTGCCGATACCGCACTGGTCCTGGACATCTACCCCGCCAGGGAGGACCCCATTCCGGGCGTCACCAGCCAGCTCATCGCAGACCACCTCGCCGGAGGAGGGCGGCTCACTGCGGCGTCCGACGCCGTCGGGACCCTGGCCGAAGCCGCGGCGGACGGCGATGTGGTGCTCACCGTCGGCGCGGGTGACGTCACAGCCTACGGCCCGCTGATCGTGGAGGCGCTGCGTGCCTAGCTCCCGCCGGCCCACCTACGCCCCGCCCAAGCGGAGTGTCCGCCCCGACGCGCCGGCCGCGGACAACACGGAAACAGCGGCGCGGGCCGCCACATCCCCAAAGGGCACCTCCGGTTCTGACGTTATTACGGCATCCCGCAGCATCCCGGAGCCGTCGGCGCCCAAGCAGGCGAAGGTGGAAAAGCCCTCCGGCGCAACGGTCCTGGCCTTTCCCGAGCCCAAAGGGCGGCGCCGCAGGAAGAAAGTCCTGCTCGCCGCTGGAACAGTGCTGGCGCTGGTGGCGGGACTGCTGGCCGCCGCCATTTACTCACCGGTCCTGGCCCTGCAGACCATTGCGGTCACGGGGACGCACTACGTGGCGCCTGCCCAAGTGCAGGCGGCGCTGGAACCCCTGCGCGGCAAGCCGCTGCCCCAGATCAGCGACGACGACGTGCGGGGCCTCCTCGGGTCCCTGGTCCAGGTCAAATCCATATCAGTCGAGGCGCGGCCGCCATCCACCCTCGCCGTTGCCGTGCATGAGCGGGTGCCGGTGGCCTTGGTCAAGCAGGGGGAGCAGTACCAGCTGGTTGACGTCGACGGCGTCCAGCTGGCAACCACGGACGATCCGGCGTCGGCGTCGCTTCCGGTGATCGACGGCGGTGCCGGCGCGATCGGCCAGGACCTGTTCCGCGCCACCGCGGCAGTGCTGGGTGCGCTTCCGGCCGACATCCTGGCCAAGCTGTCCAATGCGTCGGCGCAGTCCGTGGATGCCGTGGAGCTCAAGCTGGTTGATGGCCAGACGATCGTGTGGGGCAACGCCTCGGAGAAGGAACTTAAGGCCAAGGTCCTGGCCGCCCTCCTCAAGGCTCCGGTGGACCCCAAGAACCCGGTCAGGGTCTACGATGTCAGTGTGCCCCGGCACCCCGTGACGCGCTGAGCGCTTTCTTTCCCGGTATTAATCCGACACGCGGACCCGGTTATTGAATGTCGGAACCAGAGGAAATACCGTCACAGACAAGAGTTACTTGACATAACTATAACCTTCAACTCGAAGGTTAAGGTTTCAGCCTTTAAGCTCTCCATCAGTTTTCGCAATAAGACACGAACAAGGGAAACGTAACGTGGCAGCTCCGCAGAATTACTTGGCCGTCATCAAAGTCGTCGGCATCGGCGGCGGTGGCGTGAACGCAGTCAACCGCATGATCGAGGTCGGCCTCAGGGGTGTTGAATTCATCGCCATCAACACCGACGCCCAGGCCCTGCTCATGAGCGACGCCGACGTGAAGCTCGACGTCGGACGCGAGCTGACCCGTGGCCTCGGTGCCGGTGCCAACCCCGAGGTGGGCAAGCAGGCCGCCGAGGACCACGCGGACGAGATCGAGGAAGTCCTCCGCGGCGCCGACATGGTCTTCGTTACCGCCGGCGAGGGCGGCGGCACGGGTACCGGCGGCGCACCCGTCGTAGCCCGCATCGCCCGCTCGCTGGGCGCCCTGACCATTGGTGTGGTCACCCGTCCCTTCACCTTCGAAGGCCGCCGCCGCGCCGGTTCGGCCGAGGCAGGCATCGATGCGCTGCGCGACGAAGTGGACACGCTGATCGTGATCCCCAACGACCGCCTGCTGTCCATCAGCGACCGCAACGTGTCCGTCCTTGACGCGTTCCGCTCCGCCGACCAGGTCCTGCTCTCCGGTGTCCAGGGCATCACCGACCTCATCACCACCCCGGGCCTGATCAACCTTGACTTCGCTGACGTCAAGTCGGTCATGCAGGGTGCAGGCTCGGCCCTCATGGGCATTGGCTCCGCGCGTGGCGAAGACCGCGCCGTGAAGGCCGCGGAACTCGCCATCGCCTCACCGCTGCTCGAAGCGTCCATCGATGGCGCCCATGGCGTGCTGCTGTCCATCCAGGGCGGTTCGGACCTTGGCCTGTTCGAAATCAACGAGGCCGCCCGCCTGGTGCAGGAAGTGGCCCACCCCGAGGCGAACATCATCTTCGGTGCCGTCATTGACGACGCCCTGGGTGATGAAGCACGCGTCACTGTGATCGCTGCAGGCTTCGACGACGTCAAGGCCACCTCACCCTCCATGGACCAGTCCCAGCCGCAGGCCGCGCCCCAGCGGCCCGCTGCCCCTGCTGCTGCTCCCGCCTCGGCCCACTCGAACAACGGAAACCACCAGCAGAACGTGCAGCCGATCCACGCTGGTGTTGGCGCCGCGGGACTGAGCAACTGGGGGCAGCAGCGTCCGCAGGCCGTTCCCGCTGACTCCGGCTTCGACGTGGACCTGCCCTCCGTGGTGGAGCCGGACCTGACCGGAACCCACCCGGATGACCTGGATGTTCCCGACTTCCTGAAGTAGGCAGCGGATTGTTCCATTGGCGCGCCGACATCCTTCCCGGGGTGTCGGCCGCATTCACCGACACGGGAGCGGGCAACCTTGCCCTGCACGTGGGGGATGATCCCGCCGCGGTCCGGGAGCGCCGGTCGCGACTGGAAGAGTCCATTGCCGCGGCGCCCGGCTCGTTGCGTTTCATGAACCAGGTCCACGGCAATACCGTGGCCATCATGGACGCCGGGTCACCTGCGCCCGAAGCCGACGCCATGGTGTCCCGCGGCTTGCCCCTGGCTGTCATGGTGGCGGACTGCATTCCGGTGCTGCTGGCGGGGGAGTCCGGGAACGGACCCGTCCTTGCCGCCGTGCATGCCGGCCGCCCCGGGATCGCCAACGGCGTCCTGCCGGCCGCCGTGGACAGCATGAAGTCCCTGGGCGCCGCCCGTATCCGGGCCTGGCTGGGTCCGTCGATCTGTGGGTCCTGTTACGAAGTCCCCGACGCCCTGCGCGCTGAGGTGTCAGCCCTGGTTCCGGCAACCCGGAGCACCACCGCCTGGGGCACGCCGGCGCTGGACCTGCCCGCTGGTGCCCGGGCGCAGCTGGAGGCTGCGGGGGTTCAGGTGGAATATGCGGGCGGCTGCACCCTGGAAACGGACTCGCTGTACTCGTACCGCCGGGACCGGAACACGGGCCGCTTCGCCGGATTGGTCTGGTGCCATGGTTGAGCGGCCGGACGACAGGCCGGAACACGATCCCCGCCGCGCAGAACTCGCCGACAGGCTCGCTGTGGTGCGGAAGCGGATCGCCGCAGCGGCCGGCGAAGCGGGCCGCAGTGGCAACCTCCCCTCGCTGATCGTGGTCACCAAGTTCCACCCCGCAGCTGACATCCGGCGCCTGGCCGCCCTCGGTGTCACGGATGTGGGCGAGAACCGGGACCAGGAAGCTGCCGCCAAGGCGCTGGAGCTCGCCGACCTAAAGCTGGCGTGGCACTTTGTGGGCCAGCTGCAGACAAAGAAGGCCAGGTCCGTGGCGCGCTACGCGGCCGCCGTCCATTCGGTGGACCGGCCGCAGCTGGTGGACGCCCTGGCGAAGGCCGTGCGGAACGAGATGGATTCCAGTGGGCGTGCCCAGCTGGAGTGCTTCATCCAGGTCAGCCTTGAGGACGACGACGGCGGCACGCACCGCGGCGGGGCAGCACCCGCCGACGTGCCACTCCTGGCAGAGCGGATTGCCGGTGCCGATGGCCTCAAGCTGGCAGGCGTCATGGCAGTGGCTCCGCTGGGCGCCCCGCCCGGGCCGGCGTTCGAAAAACTGGCCGCCGTTTCCGCCCTGCTGGTGGCGGCGCACCCCGGTGCCGGTGCCATCTCAGCCGGTATGAGCCAGGACCTGGAGGCTGCCATCAAGTTCGGGGCGACACACCTGCGAATCGGTTCCGATATTCTCGGTTCCCGTCCTGCCGTGGGGTAGCGTCGGTCCTATTGGAAGTGATGGGCGGGGGACTCCAGTGCTGTCAAATCATTGGGCGGCCCGCTTACGGGACACGATTAGGAGTCGACCATGGCCGGCGCTCTGCGCAAGACAATGATCTATCTTGGGCTCGCCGACGGCGATGAGCATTACGAGCCCGAGCAACAGACCACACGTAAGGATGAGGACGAACCGATGGAAGTCGACCGCGAAGAACGCCGTGCCCCGGCGCCGGTCCGCGAAGTCAGCCGCGAGGCGTCCTACGCCCCTGAAGAGGAATACCGCGCCCCTGTGACCCCCATAAAGCGTGCGGCCTCGAGCCGTGAAGAGAACACCGGCCTGCGCCAGATCACCACCATCCACCCGCGCTCCTACAACGATGCCAAGCTCATCGGCGAGAGCTTCCGGGATGGTATTCCGGTGATCATGAACGTCACGGACATGGGTGAGGCCGACGCCAAGCGCCTGGTGGACTTCTCGGCAGGACTCGTCTTCGGCCTGCGCGGAAGCATCGAACGGGTCACCAACAAGGTGTTCCTGCTCTCACCGTCCTACGTCGAAGTGATTGGTGACGACAAGAAGGCCAGCGACACGCAGGCCAGCTTCTTCAACCAAAGCTAAGCACCACAGGCTGTTCATAGATGCCAGGCAGGGACACCTGTCTGGCATCTGTGCTGAAATAGACAAGACAACAGCAGTACGACAGCGGCCGCCGCCAGGGCCGGGCCGCATGAATATGGAGATATGAAATAAGTCATGGGAATTGTTTTCGGACTTCTCTATCTCGCCCTGCTGCTGTTCTTCGTGGCCCTCATCATCCGCCTGGTGTTCGACTGGGTACAGATGTTCGCAAGGGAATGGCGGCCCCGGGGCGCTGCGCTGGTGGCAGCGCACGCCGTCTACTCCATCACGGACCCTCCACTGAAGGGCCTGCGGCGGCTGATCCCGCCGCTCCGGCTTGGCGGAGTCTCCCTGGACCTGGGCTTCCTGATCCTGTTCATCGGCGTCAGTATCGCCATGAACGTCACCAGGGGACTGGCCTGATTTTTCCGCCAGGCCCAGCAATGCAGCCTGTTCCCTCCCGGAACGGCTACTGTAAAGCGAAGAAACCTCCCGTTTGACACCGCAGTGTTGAATTAGAGTAAGCAGACCAAATTTAGGTACCTTAGTTTTGACGGCCGGAAGGCCTACTGACTAACCAGACCAGTGAGGTGACCAGATGGCTTTGACGCCAGAAGACGTTGTCAACAAGCGCTTTCAGCCCACCAAGTTCCGTGAGGGCTATGACCAGGACGAAGTTGACGACTTCCTGGACGAAATCGTCGTCGAACTCCGCCGCCTGAACCAGGAAAACGACGAGCTCCGCAAGAAGCTCTCCGAAGCAGGTTCCAGCGTTCCGGCAAGCTCTGCCGCCGCTCCCGTGGTGGAGAAGGTCCCTGCGCCGGCCAAGTCCGACAAGGACGAAGCCCGCGAGAAGGCAGAGGCAGAGGCCAAGGCAGCCGAAGCCAGCAAGAAGAAGGACGTCCAGCCGGCTGCCCCGGCTGCAGCTGCACCGGCCGCGCCCGCCGCTGTTGCCACGCCTTCTGCTGAATCCGCCGCCGGCCTGCTGGCCATGGCACAGCAGATGCATGACCGCCACGTCGCCGACGGCCAGGCCCAGAAGGACAAGATCATCGCCGAAGCGCAGATCGAAGCCAGCAGCCTCGTCAACGACGCGCAGGAAAAGTCCCGCAAGATCCTCGGTGCCCTGGAACAGCAGCGCTCCGTCCTGGAACGCAAGGTGGAGCAGCTCCGCGGCTTCGAACGCGATTACCGTTCACGCCTCAAGGCCTACATCGAAGGCCAGCTCCGCGACCTGGATGCCCGCGGCTCCGTCGCGACCCCGGAAGTCAGCGAAGCCAACTAAGGCTGGCAGCACGTATTCTGAAAGCCGGTGGCTGAGGATTCCTCGGCCACCGGCTTTTGGCATTCACACCCAAGTTCCACGAATTGAAAGCACCATGACTGACGAACTTGCCGCCGATGCGGCACGCCCTGTCCCACCTTCGCCGCGCCCCCGCCGGGCGGTGCTGCTGTCCCTCTTCGCGGGGTTCGCGGTCTTCGCCTACGTCCTGGACCAGCTGACCAAACTCTGGGTCACTTCCACCATGGTGGAAGGGGAGCGGATCCCGGTCCTGCCCCCACTGCTGCACTGGTACTTCATCCGGAACTCCGGGGCTGCCTTCTCCATCGGCGAGAACGTCACCTGGGTGTTTTCGATCATCATGGCCGGTGTCGCCATCGCCATCCTGTTCCAGGTCCGCCGGCTGGGCTCCGCCTGGTGGTCCCTGGCCCTGGGCCTGCTGCTGGGCGGGGCGCTGGGGAACCTTACCGACCGGCTCTTCCGTGAACCGTCCTTCGGCATGGGACACGTGGTGGACTTCATCCAGCTCCCCAATTTCGCGATCTTTAACATTGCCGACTCCGCCGTCGTGTCCGCCGTCGCCATCATCTGCATCCTGACCATCCGCGGGATCGCCCTGGACGGAACGCGGCTGGGGAGCGCACACAAGGACACGGCCGGCCATGACTGACCACGTGGTTATCCCCGAAGAGTACGGCGGGGCACGCGCTGATGCCGGCCTGGCAGGGATCCTGGGCGTCTCGCGGTCCGTCGCCGCCTCCCTGCTTGCCGACGGCCACGTGCTCAACCGGGGCAAGGCCCTGGGCAAGTCGGCAAAACTCGTCACCGGGGACACCCTGGAGGTCACCGTCCCGGAACGGCGGGACCCGCTTGAAGTCGTGGAGGAAGCCGTGGAAGGCCTGAATATCCTGCTCGATGACGACGATTTCGTCGTCGTCGACAAACCCGTGGGCGTGGCAGCCCATCCCTCACCGGGCTGGGTGGGGCCGACTGTGGTGGGCGGCCTTGCCGCCGCCGGGTACCGCATCTCCACCTCGGGTGCCCCGGAGCGGGCCGGAATCGTCCACCGGCTCGACGTCGGCACCTCCGGGGTGATGGTGGTGGCCAAATCCGAGCGCGCCTACACAGCCCTCAAGCGCGCCTTCAAGGAGCGCACCGTGGACAAGGTTTACCACGCCGTGGTGCAGGGCCTGCCTGATCCCTTGACCGGAACCATCGACGCCCCGATCGGCCGCCACCCCGGGCACGACTGGCGTTTCGCCGTCATCGAGGACGGGCGCCCCTCCGTGACCCATTACGAAGTCCTGGAGGCGTTCGGCAAGGCCAGCCTGGTGGAGGTCCACCTCGAAACGGGCCGCACGCACCAGATCCGTGTCCATTTCTCCGCGCTCCGGCACCCCTGCGCCGGTGACCTGACCTACGGCGCCGATCCCCGCCTGGCCGCCACCCTGGGATTGACCCGGCAGTGGCTGCACGCCCGTCAACTCGCCTTCGACCACCCTGTGACGGGGGAGCGGGTTACGGTCAGCAGCGAGTACCCGCAGGACCTGGCCTACGCATTGGAAGTGCTGGAGTCCGGCCAGGCCTGACACGGCCGGCCTGGCCGGACCGCCCGGGGGCAGCGCTTAGAATAGTGCGGTGAGTTCCAGCAATGATTCGTTTGTCCACCTGCACACCCACACCGAATATTCCATGCTGGATGGAGCTGCCCGCCTGGGGGAGCTGTTCGATGAAACCGAGCGCCTGGGAATGCCGGCCCTCGCCACCACCGACCACGGCTACCTGTTCGGCGCGTTCGATTTCTGGCGCAAGGCCACGGACAAGGGCATCAAGCCGATCATCGGCGTCGAAGCGTATGTAACGCCCGGGACTGCCCGGACGGACAAGGAACGCGTGCGCTGGGGCGATGAGTCCCAGCGCAAGGACGACGTCTCCGGCGGCGGTTCCTACACGCACATGACGCTCCTGAGCTACAACAACGTGGGCATGCGGAACCTCTTCCGGGCCTCGTCCATCGCCTCCCTCGACTCGGTCTTCGGCAAGTGGCCCAGGCTGGACCGGGAGCTGCTCAACACGTATTCAGAGGGGCTCATCGCCACCACGGGCTGCCCTTCCGGCGAGGTTCAGACCCGGCTCCGTCTCGGCCAGTACCGCGAAGCACTGGAGGCCGCGGCCGAGTTCCGCGACATCTTCGGCGCTGAGAACTACTTCTGCGAACTGATGGACCACGGGCTGGACATCGAACGGCGGGTCACCGGCGACCTGCTGCGGCTCGCCAAGGACCTGAACCTGCCCCTGGTGGCCACCAACGACCTGCACTACACCCACGAGCACGACGCCAAGGCGCACGAGGCCCTGCTGGCCATCCAGTCCGGCTCCACTTTGCTGGAACCCACCTATGACAACGGCGGCTCGAGGTTCGCGTTCTCCGGCAGCGGCTACTACCTCAAGTCCCCGCAGGAAATGCGCGAGCTCTTCCGCGACCACCCCGACGCCTGCGACAACACCCTGCTGATCGCCGAACGCTGCGAGGTGTCCTTCAACACGGATGCCAACTTCATGCCCCGGTTCCCCTGCCCGCCCGGCGAGGACGAAACCTCCTGGCTGGTCAAGGAAGTGGACAAGGGCCTGCAGTACCGCTACCCGGGAGGTATCCCGGACGAGGTCCGCAAGCAGGCTGATTACGAGCTCGGCGTTATCACGTCCATGGGGTTCCCCGGCTACTTCCTGGTGGTCGCCGACTTCATCAACTGGGCCAAGAACAACGGCATCCGCGTTGGCCCCGGCCGTGGCTCGGGTGCAGGCTCCATGGTGGCCTACGCCATGCGCATCACCGACCTCGACCCCCTGCGCCACGGCCTGATCTTCGAACGCTTCCTCAACCCGGACCGCGTCTCCATGCCCGACTTCGACGTCGACTTCGATGACCGGCGACGCTCGGAAGTCATCGACTACGTCACCCGCAAATACGGTGACGAACGCGTGGCGATGATCGTCACCTACGGCACCATCAAGACCAAGCAGGCCCTCAAGGACTCCTCTCGCGTCCTGGGCTACCCGTTCAGCATGGGCGAGACGCTGACCAAGGCGCTGCCTCCGGCAGTCATGGCCAAGGACATCCCCCTCGCGGACATCCAGAACCCGGACGCCAAGCGCTACAGCGAGGCCGGCGACTTCCGGCAGCTGATCGCCACCGACCCCGAGGCTGCCAAGGTCTTCGAGACGGCCCTCGGCATCGAGGGCCTGAAGCGGCAGTGGGGCGTGCACGCCGCCGGCGTGATCATGTCCTCGGACCCCATCATCGATGTCATCCCCATCATGCGCCGCTTCCAGGACGGCCAGGTGATCACCCAGTTCGATTACCCCACGTCCGAGGGCCTGGGCCTGATCAAGATGGACTTCCTGGGCCTGCGGAACCTGACGATCATTTCCGACGCCCTCGAGAACATCAAGATGAACCGCGGCATCGACCTGGACCTGGAAAACCTGGAGCTCGACGACGCACCGTCCTACGAGCTCCTGGCCCGCGGCGACACCCTGGGGGTGTTCCAACTCGACGGCGGACCCATGCGGTCCCTGCTCAAGCTCATGAAGCCTGACAACTTCGAAGACATCTCCGCCGTGCTGGCGCTCTACCGGCCGGGCCCCATGGGCGCCAACGCGCACACCGACTATGCGCTGCGCAAGAACGGGATCCAGGAAGTCATTCCCATCCACCCGGAGCTGGAGGAACCGCTCAAGGAGATCCTGGGCGGAACGTACGGCCTGATCGTGTACCAGGAGCAGGTGATGGCCGTAGCCCAGAAGCTGGCCGGCTACTCGCTGGGCCAGGCAGATATCCTCCGGCGCGCCATGGGCAAGAAGAAGAAGTCGGAGCTGGACAAGCAGTTTGCCGGCTTCTCGCAGGGCATGCAGGACAACGGCTACTCCATGGAAGCGGTCAAGACCCTCTGGGACATCCTCCTGCCCTTCTCCGACTACGCCTTCAACAAGGCACACTCGGCAGCGTATGGAGTCATCTCCTACTGGACCGCGTATTTGAAGGCGCACTACGCACCCGAGTACATGGCAGCGCTGCTGACGTCGGTCGGTGACGACAAGGACAAGTCCGCCATCTACCTGAACGAGTGCCGCCGCATGGGCATCACGGTGCTTCCCCCGGATGTCAACGAGTCCGCCCTGAACTTCACCCCTGTGGGCAATGACATCCGCTTCGGCATGGGCGCCATCCGCAACGTCGGTGCCAATGCCGTCGAGGCCATGGTCACGGCACGCGAGAGCGAAGGCGCCTACACGTCCTTCAAGGACTACCTGATGAAGGTGCCGGCGGTGGTCTGCAACAAGAGGACCATCGAATCCCTGATCAAGTCCGGGGCGTTCGACTCCCTGGGCCACCACCGGCGCGCGCTTGCAATGATCCACGAAGAGGCCATCGACTCCGTCATCACCTTGAAACGGAACGAGGCGATCGGCCAGTTCGACCTCTTTGCCGGCTTCGAGGAGGCCGAGTCGGAGGCGTCCCTCAGCATCGAGATTCCGGACCTGCCTGAGTGGGAGAAGAAGGACAAGCTCTCCTTCGAACGCGACATGCTGGGCCTGTACGTCTCCGACCACCCGCTGCAGGGGCTCGAAGGCCTCCTGGCCCAGCACGCCGAGATGAGCATCACCACGATCCTGGGCGAGGACGGCCCGCAGGACGGGGCCATCATCACCATCGCGGGCATGATCACCTCCCTGAGCCGCCGCATCGCGAAAGCCAGCGGCAACGCCTACGCCCGTGCGGAAATTGAGGACTTGGGCGGTTCGATTGAAGTCATGTTCTTCGGCCAGGTCTACGGACCCATCGCCTCCGTGCTTGCCGAGGACCTGATCGTGGTGGTCAAAGGCAGGCTCCAGAAGCGCGACGACGGCGCCATCACCCTGAACTGCATGGAGCTTTCCGTTCCGGACCTCAGCGAAGGGCTGCACGGGCCCCTGGTGATCACCATGCCCACGCACAAGGCCACTGAGGCCGTGGTCACGGAGCTTGGGGACGTGCTGCGCACCCATCGGGGCAACTCGGAGGTCCGGCTGCACCTGCAAGGTGACACCCGGACCGAGATCATGGGCCTCCCCGTCCACCTTCGGGTGAACCCCAGCCCGTCGCTGTTCGGTGACCTCAAGGTCCTGCTGGGCCCGGCCTGCCTGGACGCCTGACAAACAGGCGGCCGACGCCGGGAATCACCTCCCGTCGTCGGCCGCCCCTTTGTGCCGTTCCACCGAAGCTGTCAGATCTCGTAGTCCAGCGGCACCGGCTGCCCATAGGCGCCCCCGTGGTACAGCAGCGGCGATCCTTCGCCGCCCACCTGGCCGTCCACCACCTGGACCACCACGACGGCGTTGTTCTCGAAGGAAAGGCGCATCTGGATCTCGCCGATCAGCCACCCGGCGACATCCTTGAGGATGGGCACCCCGTGCGGACCAATTTCCCAGTGGTTGCCTTCAAAGCGGTTCCCGGGGCGGGCGAAGCGGGCAGCAAGTTCCTGGTTGTCCAGGCCCAGCATGTGCACTCCCAAGTACTGCGTGTTGGCCACGGCGGGCCAGGACCTGGAACTGCGCGCCATGTTGAAGGTGAAGCGCGGCGGCTTTGCCGACAGGGAAGCCACCGACGTGGCGGTAAAGCCATAGGGCTCGTCCTGGTAATTCACGGTGATGATGGCGACGCCCGCGGCATGGCGGCGGAACATCTCCCTGAACGTCTGCTCGAACGGCTCGCTGTTGTCGGTCACCGGAACTCCTGGACTAGGTGGCGTAACTCTTTCCCCAAGCGTATTGGCCCGCGGTCATGGCCGGAAAACAGGCGGCGGGAGGACCGGCTCGAATGACCTTGCAGGAACCTTTGTTAAGGTGTGTTGCATGACGAACTTCGCCCGCCCCGCCAGGCGGCGGCTGCCCTGGTCCCTGCTGCTGGTCCCGGCGGCGGCTGGCATTCCGGCGGGACTCCTATGGTGGATCCTGGCGCCGGGCGGGTTGAACCTGATTACCCGGGACCCCGCCCTGGCAGCCGGAACGGCGCCCCTGGTGTGGCTTCCCCGCGACCTCACCCTCGCAGGCATCCTGGTTGTGGCCGGCTGCCTGCTGGCCGTGTTCCTGGCCGACGGCAAGCGTTCCGACACGCAGGTGGCCCTGCTGGCCGGGCTGGCCGGGGCGCTGGCGGGCAGCGCCGTGGCCTGGGGGACAGGGGTCCTGGCCGGACGGCTGTGGGGCCCTGCCGTGGACACCGGAGCGAATGCCAGCATCGCCTTCTCCCTGCGGGCATGGCCGGTCCTCCTGCTCTGGCCCGCCGCGACCGCCGTGTCGGTCTTCATCCTTGAACTGGTTACAGCGGCCGGCAGGCAGCCCGACGAAGCCGGGATGGAAACGGCGGGGGCGAACAGCCCCGTAAAATAGAGCGGTGACCACATCCCCGGATTTCCCCGCCCCCGTGACAGCCGCCGTCGACTTCCGCACCATTGACCTTCGGGGCCGCAACCTGACCCTGCCGGCTCTTCGGGCCGCGGTGCCGCGTGCCAAGGGCCAGACCGTGGCGGACGCCGAGGAGAAGGTCCTGCAGATCATTTCCGCCGTCCGGCAGGGCGGCTTCGCGGCGCTGGCAGAACTTGCTGAACGGTTCGACGGCGTGGAGCAGCAGCACCCGCTGGTTCCCGGGGAGGCAATCGCCGCAGCACTGGACCAGCTTGACCCGGCCGTGCGGGCCGCACTCGAGGAATCCATCAGCCGCGCGCGGAAGTTCGCGGACGGGCAGCGTCCCCGCAATGTCGACATCGAGCTCGGCGACGGCGCCGTGGTGAGCCAGACCTGGGTGCCTGTGGCCCGCGTGGGACTGTACGTTCCCGGCGGCCTCGCCGTGTACCCGTCGTCGGTGATCATGAACGTCGTGCCCGCCCTGGCGGCCGGCGTGGAATCCATTGCCTTGGCCTCGCCCCCGCAAAAGGAATTCGGCGGCCTGCCGCACCCCACCATCCTGGCGGCGGCAGCGCTGCTGGGCATCACCGAGGTTTACGCCATTGGCGGAGCCCAGGCCATCGCCGCGTTCGCCTATGGCATCGAAGCCGCTGAGGCTGGTCCGGCACTGGAACCGGTGGATGTGGTGACAGGTCCCGGCAATATTTTCGTCGCCACGGCCAAGCGCCTGGTCAAGGGCGTGGTGGGCATCGACTCCGAGGCGGGAACCACGGAGATTGCGATCCTCGCCGACGATTCCGCCCAGCCCGCCCTGGTGGCCGCCGATCTTCTCAGCCAGGCCGAGCACGATCCCAAGGCCGCGTCAGTGCTCATCACCGACTCCGAAGACCTGGCCGCCGCCGTGCGTGCTGAACTGGCGCTGCAGGCCGCCGCTACCAAGCACTCGGCCAGGGTGCAGGAGGCGCTGTCCGGCCCGCAGTCGGGCGTGGTGCTGGTTGACGGCCTGGAACAAGGGATCGCTGCCTGTGACGCCTATGCCGCGGAACACCTGGAAATCATGACCCGGAACGCCCCCGCCGTGGCCGCCCGCATCCGCAATGCCGGCGCCATCTTCGTGGGAGATTACAGTCCGGTCAGCCTTGGCGACTACTGCGCCGGCTCCAACCATGTGCTGCCCACCAGCGGGACGGCCGCTTTTTCCTCCGGCCTGAACGTGACCACCTTCCTGCGGGCCATCCAGGTCATCAACTACAGCCGGGACGCCCTGGCTGAGGTCAGCGGGCACATCGTAAGCCTGTCCCGGGCCGAGGACCTTCCGGCCCACGGGGACGCCGTCACGGCACGGTTCCCGGGCGACCAGTGACCACTACATGTAGTAATTACAGGATTGTTATTACCCCACATCTGCCCGTAAACTGGGTCATGCCACGGCACCGCCCCCCGGCGGTGCTGCTGGCTTCCACACCGTTGCACACCACGAGCGAAAAGGGGGAACGCCATGTACTGCCCGTTCTGCCGAAACCCTGATTCCCGCGTGGTGGACAGCCGGATGACGGACGACGGCTCGGCCATCCGCAGGCGCCGTCAGTGCCCCGAATGCGGCCGCCGCTTCACCACGGTGGAAACCACCAGCCTGTCCGTCATCAAGCGCTCCGGCGTCGGTGAACCGTTCAGCCGCAGCAAGGTGATCAACGGTGTGCGCAAGGCCTGCCAGGGCCGGCCCGTGAGCGAGGACGACCTCGCCATGCTGGCCCAGGAAGTCGAAGAGCAGATCCGTGCATCCGGGGCCGCTGAAATCGAAGCCCATGAAGTGGGACTGGTCATCCTTGGACCGCTGCAGAAACTCGATGAGGTGGCCTACCTCCGCTTTGCCAGCGTGTACCAGGCCTTTGATTCCCTCGAGGACTTCGAGACTGCCATTGCACTGCTCCGCCACGAGGCCGGCGAAGGCGCCAAGGGCGCAGCCGGTGCCGCAAAGAGCTCCGAGAAGAGCCCCCTCTAAAACTCCGGTGGCGGCAGCGGAGGGGAAGCCGCAGCCGCCACCGGCACCACTCCTACTTTGCCAGCTTGTGCTGGAGTGCGATCTCCAGGGCTGCGCCCACAATGCCTGCCTCGTTCCGCAGGACAGCCGGGACAATCGGGGTGCGGAGCTTGAGGTTGGGAAGGTACTCGTCGGCGCGCTTGGAAATGCCGCCGCCCACGATGAACAGTTCCGGTGAGAACAGGAACTCCACATGCGAGAAGTAGCGCTGCAGGAGCACGCTGTACTCGTCCCATGACAGGCCGTCCCGTTCGCGGGCAACGGCGGACGCCTTCGATTCGGCGTCGTGGCCGTCAATTTCAAGGTGACCCAGCTCTGCGTTGGGCACGAGCTTTCCATCGAAGATGAAGGCTGAACCGATGCCGGTACCGAGCGTGATCACCAGGACCGTGCCGGAGACTCCGGCGCCGGCACCGTACCGCGCCTCCGCCAGCCCTGCGGCGTCGGCGTCGTTGATGACTTCCACCGGACGGCCAAGCCGGGCGGTGAGGAGGGCGTCGATGTCCGTGTCCAGCCAGCTCTTGTCCACGTTGGCGGCGGAGTGGACCACGCCGTGCTGGATGATTCCCGGGAAGGTCACGCCCACGGGGGAACCGGCCTCCGGAGCTTCCGGGCGGGCCGAGAGTTCGGCCACCACCAGGGCTACGGCCTCGGCGACTGCTTCAGGCGTGGCGGGCTGCGGGGTCGGCACCCGGAAGCGTTCGCCCAGGAGCTTGCCCTTCTTCAGGTCGACAATGCCGCCCTTGATGCCCGTACCACCGATGTCGATACCGATCAGCGGTGCGTTCTTGTGCGACTTCTCGTCCTTCTTGGCCAATGGGATTCCGTTCTTGACAGGGGCGGGCAGGATAGTGGGCTGCTGGGGTGCGGCCCGTGGCAGGCGGCCGGGTGGCACCTGCAACATGCCCGGTAGCGGGCATGGGCGGGGCTACGGCAGGGTGAGGATTTCGGCGCCGGTCTCGGTGACCAGCAGGGTGTGCTCGAACTGGGCGGTGCGCTTGCGGTCCCGGGTGACCACGGTCCAGTCGTCGCTCCACATGTCCCAATCCACCGTGCCCAGGGTGAGCATCGGCTCGATGGTGAACACCATGCCCGGCTCGATCACGGTGTTGTAGGCGGGGGCGGCGTCGTAGTGGGGGATGATCAGTCCAGTGTGGAAGGCTTCCCCGACGCCGTGGCCGGTGAAGTCGCGGACCACGCCGTAGCCAAAACGTTTGGCGTAGGACTGGATGGTCCTGCCAATCACGTTGATTTCACGCCCGGGCGCCACGGCTTTGATGGCGCGGTTCAGTGACTCCTGGGTTCGCTCCACCAACAGCCGCGATTCTTCGTCCACGTCCCCCACCAGGAACGTGTAGTTGGTGTCTCCGTGGACACCGTTGAGGTATGCGGTGATGTCTATGTTCAGGATGTCGCCGTCCTGGACCACTGTGCTGTCCGGAATGCCGTGGCAGATGACCTCGTTCAGGGAGGAGCACAGGGACTTGGGGAATCCACGGTACCCGAGCGTGGAGGGGTACGCGTGGTGGTCCAGCAGGAATTCGTGGCCCACCCTGTCCAGCTCATCGGTGGTGACACCGGGCTGGATGTGCTTGCCGACCTCCACGATGGCCTGGGCCGCGATCCGCCCGGCGACGCGGATCTTCTCGATCGTTTCGGCGGACTTGACCTCCGAACCCGTGAATTTGGCCGGGGCAGGCTTGCCGACGTACTCCGGACGGGGGATGGACGCCGGGACGGAACGCTGCGGGCCTACGGTACCCGGGGTGAGGGTTCCGGTGGGTGCAGTAGAGGCAAGGGAAGGCATAGATTGATCATATAAGGCACCGCAGAACGCCTAACAACCGACAAGCGGCGGAGGGCACACGTAAGTGTTTGTGTTACGTGGATCACCCCGCGGCTTTCCTGTCGCCGGAACGAGGAGCAACGATGACTGAGTACTGGTTCAACGTCAACACCCACGAAGTGGAAGAAGACCGGCTCTCCGACTGGAGCCAGCTCATTGGGCCCTACAAGACCCGGGAAGAAGCCGAACACGCCATCGAGAAGGTCAAGGCGCGCAACGAGGCCTGGGAAAAGGGCGACGACGACTGACCGGCCGCTTCCTGCCTAGAAGGAGTGCTCCGGGCCGGGGAACGTACCGGAGCGGACATCGTCCCCGTAGGCGGTGGCGGCGTCGTGCAGGGTGCTGCGCAGGTCCGCGTACTGCTTGACGAATTTGGCCATCCGGCCGCCGCGAAGCCCCGCCATGTCCTGCCACACAAGGACCTGGCCCGTGGTGGCCTTCCCCGCACCGATACCCACGGTGGGGACGGTCAGCGCCGCGTCGACCGCCGCGGCCGTCTCCGCGGGAACCATTTCCATCAGCACGCAGAACGCTCCGGCCTCTTCAAGTGCGCGTGCGTCCTCGATCAGCCGTTGGGCGTCATCGCCGCGGCCCTGGACGCGGTAGCCGCCGAGGACGTGCTCGCTCTGCGGCGTGAAGCCGATATGGGCCATCACCGGGATGCCGGCCTGCACCATGGCGCGGACCGTGGGGGCGTAGTATTTTCCGCCCTCGATCTTCACCGCGTGGGCCAGCCCTTCCTTCAGGAACCTGACGCCGGCGGCGACAGCCTGTTCCGCGCTGACCTCGTAGCTGCCGAACGGCAGGTCTGCCACCACCAGGGCGCGCTTTGCGGACCTCGCCACCGCCCGGCAGAGGGGGAGCAGCTCGTCTACGGTCACCGGCAGGCTGGTTTCATTGCCAAAGACGTTGTTGGACGCCGAGTCACCGACCAGGAGCACTTCAATGCCCGCAGCGTCAAAGATCCCGGCTGTGTACTGTTCGTACGCCGTAAGCATGGCGAACCTGGTGCCGTCCCGCTTGGCCTGCTGAAGGTGGTGGATACGGACCTTGGCGGGCTTCCGTTCGGCAGGAACCGGCACGCCGGGGCCGTTGCCGTACGGGGCGGGTACTTCTGCGGACGCGCTGGAGCCGGAGCTGTTGGAAGCCATGGGATGAGCGTAGTGCGGTACCGGCCGTCCTAGCTACCGCGGGCATCCCCGCCAAAAGGTGATAAGCGCCATAGCTGCGTCCCTGATCAGGCCCGCATACCGCCGCCGGCGCCGGTACGGAGGCCCGATTGGGCAACCGCCAGGTTAATGGTGTGTTACGCACGGCGCAGGCTCAAGCATCGGCGCCGAATGATTAGTACAGTGATGGTGAACTGCTGCCGGCTTTCCCCTTTGCGCGGACCCGGAGCATGGACGTTGACCGGAGAAGAGGCCATCATGGACCGCCAGCAAGAGTTTGTCCTGCGCACAATTGAAGAGCGCGACGTACGTTTCGTGCGCCTGTGGTTCACCGACGTCGTGGGTTCGCTGAAGTCCGTGGCGCTGGCACCGGCGGAAGTGGAAGGTGCGTTCGAGGAAGGCCTCGGATTCGACGGCTCCTCCATTGAGGGACTGGCCCGTGTTTTCGAGTCCGACATGCTGGCCCAGCCGGACCCCGCCACCTTCCAGATCCTGCCATGGCGCGGCGAGACCGAGCAGACCTCCAGGATGTTCTGCGACATCCTTACCCCTGACGGCGAGCCCTCCGCGGCCGATCCGCGCAACGTGCTCAAGCGCACCCTGGCCAAGGCTGCGGACATGGGCTTCACCTGCTACACGCACCCCGAAATCGAGTTCTACCTGCTCAAGTCGCACGAACCGGGTCCGAACGGCGCTCCGGTACCCGTTGATGAGGGCGGCTACTTCGACCACGTGCCGGGCGGCGTGGCCCAGGACTTCCGCCGCACCGCGGTGACCATGCTGGAATCCGTGGGCATCTCGGTTGAATTCAGCCACCACGAGGCCGGCCCGGGCCAGAACGAGATCGACCTTCGCTACGCGGACGCCCTGCAGACGGCCGACAACATCATGACGTTCCGCACCGTCATCAAGGAAGTGGCGCTGCAGCAGGGCACGTATGCCACCTTCATGCCCAAGCCGTTCACCGACCACCCCGGGTCCGGCATGCACACGCACTTCTCGCTCTTCGAAGGCGACAGCAACGCGTTCTTCGAGGCAGGAGCGGAGTTCCAGCTGTCCAAGACGGCCCGCCAGTTCATCGCCGGCATCCTCAAGCACGCCCCGGAGTTCACCGCGGTCACCAACCAGTTCGTCAACTCCTACAAGCGCCTGTGGGGCGGCGGCGAGGCCCCCAGCTACCTCAGCTGGGGCCACAACAACCGCTCCGCCCTGGTCCGCGTGCCGCTGTACAAGCCCGGCAAGGGCCAGTCCGCCCGGATCGAGTACCGGGGCATCGACTCCGCCGCCAACCCGTACCTCGCCTACGCTGTCCTGCTCGGCGCGGGCCTGAAGGGCATCGAGGAAGGCTATGACCTCCCCGCCGCAGCCGAGGACGACGTCTGGTCGCTGAGCTCGGCCGAACGCCGCGCCATGGGCCATGATCCGCTCCCGGCCAGCCTGCACGACGCCATCCGCTCCATGGAGGACTCCGAGCTGATGCCGCAGATCCTTGGCGAACAGGTCTACGAGCACTTCCTGCGCAACAAGCGGGCCGAGTGGCAGGACTACCGGCTGCAGGTGACGCCCTACGAGCTGCAGCGCAACCTCGGCATCCTCTAGGTGCCCGGCGTGAGCCTGGCACGCCGCCTCATTGCGGCCGGATTCAGCGACCTGGAAAAGGGCGAACGGTTCCTTGCCGCGCGCGAACTCGAAGGCCTGGACCAGGACAGGCTCTTCGCCGGACTGCAGCTTGCCGCCAGCCCCGATACCGCCCTGCAGTCCCTGGTCCGGCTGATTGAAAAGCACCCGCAACTCCGGAACCTGGCAGCTGCCGACCTGGAGGAAAGCGAGCCCATGTACCGGGTCCTGGGCGCCTCCGAGGCCCTGGGGGAGTTCCTCATCAGGCACCCGGAGCACCTGGACGCGTTCGAGGTCCGGGCCAGCCCCGAGCCGCTGCCAGCCGATCCCGGACGGCTGCGTGCCACCCTCCTGCAGTCCGTGGGCGCCGACCCACGTGCCGCCCGGCCCGTTGCTGCCGCCACGGGAACGGACGCCTACGCCGCCCTGCGCACCGCCTACCGGCGCGGGCTGGTGGACCTCGCCGTGAAAGACCTCTGCGCCGCGGACCCGCTGGACTTCCTGCCATCGGTGGGCGGCGAACTGGCGGACCTGGCCGCTGCCGCCATCGAGGCCGCGCTGGCGGTCTCCCGCGCCGAAGCCGCGGAGCAGCACAGCGCAGCCGACATCGCCGACGTCGGCCTCGCCGTCATTGGCATGGGCAAATGCGGAGCCCGGGAGCTGAACTACATCTCCGACGTCGACGTCATCTACGTGGTGGACGCCGGAAGCCTGGAGGACGCGCAGGCCAACACCATCGGCACGGCCCTGGCCAGCGGCATCTCGCGGGCCATATCGTCCGTGGCGCGGGAACCGGGTCTGTGGGAGGTTGACGCCAACCTGCGGCCGGAGGGCAAGTCGGGGCCGCTGGTGCGCACCCTCGCCTCGCACGAGACGTACTACGCCAGGTGGGCCGAGAGCTGGGAATTCCAGGCGCTGCTCAAGGCCCGTGCCATCGCCGGCGATGCCGCACTGGGCCGGGCCTACGAAGAAGCCGTGGCCCCGCTGATCTGGAGTTCGGCCGGGCGGGACGGCTTCGTGGAATCGGTGCAGGCGATGCGCCGCCGGGTCACCGAGAACATTCCGGCCGCCGAGGAGCAGCGCCAGATCAAGCTGGGCCGCGGCGGGCTGCGCGACGTCGAGTTCACCGTCCAGCTGCTCCAACTGGTGCACGGCAAGGCAGATGAGACATTACGACGGCGGGACACCACTTCGGCGATCGCCGCACTGTCAGCGGGCGGTTACATTGGCCGCTCCGACGCCGCCGCCTTTGACAACGCCTACCGGTACCTGCGCCTCCTGGAACACAGGATCCAGCTGTTCCAGCTCCGCCGCACCCACCTCATGCCGGTTGCGGAGCCGGCGCTGCGCTCCCTGGCCAAAGCGGTGCTGGGGCCGTTTTCCAACGAACGGCCCAGCCCGGACACCCTGCTGTCCGCGTGGCAGCGCACCAAGCGCTCGGTCCGCGAACTGCATGAGCGCATCTTCTACCGGCCGCTGCTCAACACGGCGGCCAAGCTCAGCAGCGAGGACGCCAGGCTCACCCCTGAGGCGGCGCAGGGACGGCTTGCGGCGCTGGGCTACCAGGACCCGCGGGGCGCGATGCGGCACATTGAGGCGCTGACGGCAGGGGTGAGCCGCAGGGCAGCCCTGCAACGCCAGCTCCTGCCGATCCTGCTCGATTGGCTCGCCGAGGGGGTGGACCCGGACGCCGGCCTGCTTGCCTTCCGCCGCGTCAGCGAGGCGCTGGGCACCACGCACTGGTACCTTGGGCTGCTCCGGGACTCCAACGCCGCTGCCGAACGGCTGTGCCACATGTTGTCCAATTCCCGGTTGATAGCCGACCTGCTGGAGGTTTCGCCGGAGTCCGTGGCGTGGCTGGGCCAGGACAAGGACCTGGTTCCGGTGGGCTTCGAAGCCCAGTGGCAGGAAATCACCGCCAAGATGTCGCGGCACGAGGACCCCGAGAGCGCCATGCGCCTGATCCGGCTGATCCGGCGCCGGGAAATCCTCCGCATCGCGATCGCCGATTCCGCCGGCCTCCTGGACCAGGACCACGTGGGCAGGGCCCTCGCCGACACCGACCGCGCCGCAGTCCTGGGCGCCTTGCGGGTGGCCGAAGGGATTGTCTCCGCCGGCGGACCGCTCAAGACCACCGTGCTGGTGGTGGCCATGGGCCGCCAGGGCGGCAGGGAGATCGGCTACGGGTCCGACGCGGATGTCATGTACGTCCACCGTGCCCTGCCGGGTTTCTCCGAAGCGGAGGCGCAGGAACAGGCCGCCCGCATCGTGGCGAAGGTGTCCAGCCTGCTCACCCAGCCACTGAAGCCGGCCATCATGGCGGAACGCGTCCTGCAGATGGACGCCGACCTTCGTCCCGAGGGCAAGAACGGGGCCATGGTGCGTTCCCTGGACTCCTTCGCCGAGTACTACCGCCGCTGGTCCCTCATCTGGGAGGCGCAGGCCCTTCTGCGGGCGAGGCCCATGGCCGGCGATGATGCCCTGGCCGCTGATTTCCTCAAGCTGATCGATCCCATCCGGTACCCGGAAGCCATAGCGGAACAGGACGTACGCGAGATCCGGCGCATCAAGGCCCGGGTGGAATCGGAGCGGCTGCCGCGCGGCGCCGACCCTGCCCGGCACCTCAAACTGGGCCGCGGCGGCCTGAGCGACGTCGAGTGGCTGGTGCAGTTGCTGCAGCTCCAGCAGGCCGGGAAACACCCGGAACTCCGGACCACCTCCACGCTCGAGGCCCTTGGAGCCGCAGCGGATCTTGGCCTGCTGGACGCTGCAGACGCCGGCCTGCTTGCAGAGGCCTGGCGGCTGGCCAGCCGCATCCGGTCGGCCAACGTCATCTGGAGCGGCAAGGCCTCCGACCTCCTGCCGTCCTCGCGCCGCGACCTCGAGGCCGTGGCGCGCTGGTGCGGCTACGAGCCGGGCCATGCCGCTGCGCTGGAGGAGGACTACCTGCGGGTGAGCCGGCGGGCCCGGGCCGTCTTTGAGCGTGTCTTCTATGGGCACTGACTGGGTCTGGCTCATTCCGCTCCGTGACCTGGACGCCGACGCCCGGGCCATCCAGCTCGGCGCGATCGCGGACATGTCGCTGCTGCCCGGCCAGGAGCGGTTCGTGGGCGACCCCCTGCGCATGGTCCTGGCAGGGCTCGCGGAAGTGTCACGGCACCCCTACGTCGTAGAGTCCGGCGGAAACGCAGCCGGTGTCCTGACCCTCCAGGCGGGGGCGGCAGGCCTTGCAGGGTGGCCCGACGACAACTCAGCCTGGCTGCTGCGGGGCTTCCTCATCGACAGCCGGCACCAGGGGAAGGGGCTGGGCACCCTGGCGGCTACCGCCGCTGTGGAGGCCGCACGCAAGCTCACCGCCCGGCACCAAAGCTGCGAGTCCGGCGTCGTACTTTCTGTCAATGAGGAGAACCCTGCAGGTTTCTCCGCGTACAGCCGCGCCGGTTTCGTCGACACAGGGCGGTACCTCGGCGGTTCGGCGGGGCCACAGCGGACCATGTTCCGCAGCTTCGCAGGCGCCGCGCCGGCGTAACGCGCCGGACCGGCATTGCGCTTAGCAAGCGTTTGCCCGATCATGTGGGTGGCGGTGTTCTCCAACCTTGTTGGGGGGAAGGCTGGACAGTCTTCGTCTCGGGGGGCATTCGTCAGGGGGTCCGGCTCCCGGTCTCAGCACGTCTGGAGGCGGGCCCCCACCTTAACGGTCTCAGTCCGTGGCATCGCGGCCCGGACAACGCGAAAGGCGGCCACCGGTTGAACCGGTGGCCGCCTTTCGCTGCTTCAACGCTCCTGCGGGGCAGGCCGCAGACTAGACGCCGTAGTAGAGCTCGAACTCGTAGGGGTTCGGGCGCAGGGACAGCGGACGGATCTCGTTCTCGTACTTGTACTCGATCCAGGTGTCGATCAGGTCCTGGGTGAAGACGCCGCCGGCCTGCAGGAACTCGTTGTCCTCGCGGAGGGCCTCCAGGGCTTCCTCGAGGGTGCCCGGAGCCTTGGGGATGTCCTTGGCTTCCTCGGCGGGGAGCTCGTAGAGGTCCTTGTCGATGGGAGCCGGGGGCTCGATGCGGTTGCGGATGCCGTCAATGCCGGCCATCAGCTGGGCAGCGAAGGCCAGGTACGGGTTGGAGGAGGGGTCCGGTGCGCGGAATTCGATGCGCTTGGCCTTGGGGTTGGAACCCGTGATGGGGATACGGATACCGGCGGAGCGGTTGCCCTGCGAGTAGACCATGTTGACCGGGGCCTCGAAGCCCTTGACCAGGCGGCGGTAGGAGTTCACCGTCGGGTTGGTGAAGGCCAGGACGGCGGAGGAGTGCTTGAGCAGGCCACCGATGTACCAGCGCGCGGTGTCGGACAGGCCGGCGTAGCCCTTCTCGTCGTAGAACAGCGGCTCGCCACCATTCCACAGCGACTGGTGGCAGTGCATACCCGAGCCGTTGTCACCGAAGACCGGCTTCGGCATGAAGGTCACGGACTTGCCCCAGGCGTCAGCGGTGTTCTTGATGACGTACTTGAACTTCTGCAGGTCATCGGCAGCGTGGGTCAGCGTGGTGAACTTGTAGTTGATCTCGGCCTGGCCGGCGGATCCAACTTCGTGGTGGCTGCGCTCGACCTCGAGGCCGGCTTCGTCAAGGGCAACGCACATGGCGTCGCGCAGGTCAGCCTGCTTGTCGGTGGGGGAAACCGGGAAGTAGCCGCCCTTGACCGGGGTCTTGTAGCCCAGGTTGCCGCCCTCTTCCTCGCGGCCGGTGTTCCAGTGGGCTTCTTCGGAGTCGATCTTGTAGAAGCTGCCCTCGGGGGAGGACTGGTACTGGACGTTGTCGAACACGAAGAATTCGGCTTCGGGAGCGAAGAACGCGGTGTCGGCGATGCCGGTGGAGGCCAGGTAGGCCTCGGCCTTTTCGGCTACGCCGCGGGGGTCGCGGTGGTACGGGTCGCCGGTGCGCGGGTTGACGATCGAGAAGTTCAGCGCGAGGGTCTTCTCCATGCGGAAGGTGTCCAGGAACGCGGTGGTGACGTCCGGGATCAGCTGCATGTCAGATTCGGCGATGCCCTGGAATCCGCGGATGGAGGAACCGTCGAAGAGCTGTCCGTTGACGAAGAAATCAGCGTCGACACTCTTCGCCGGGACGTTGAAGTGCTGCTGGACACCCGGAAGGTCGGTGAAGCGGATATCGACGAACTTTACATCTTCGTCCTTGATGAACTTGAGGACTTCGTCCGCAGTCTTGAACATCTATGCTCCTAACGCATATGTAAATATGGCATGCACGCCACGTGATCCAGCGCAATCCAAAATCAGGGAGAACGCCTGTTGTCCCTGTCGCGTGTACCTGCCGGGGGGATTGCTTGAAACTTCTAACAGACTATGGATCCGGGATTTCCCGTCCGTGTCCGCATTGTTTCGGGCAGGTTACAGAATGCCCTGCTATGACCACGGTATCGTCCGTCCACACTGTGGTCGAGCCCGATCCACAGTATGGGCGCGCCGCCGGCGCGCGGATCGGTAAACTTGGACAGTGGTAGATCGCAAAGACATAGGCTCCTGGCTCACCGGACCGGACACTTCCGGCATCTCCAAATATCCGGGGGAGCGCCTGGGCCTGCCGGAGTCAGGTCCAGGGTCCATCGCCCGGGCAGGGCGGAGGATCGTTGCGATCATGATCGACTGGGGTATCGCCCTGCTCATCAGCAACTTTGCCTTTGGTGGCGATTCCTGGGCCACCCTGGCCGTCTTCGCCATCGAACAGACCCTGCTGGTGGGAACCCTCGGATACAGCATCGGCCACCGCATCATGGGCATAGCCGTGATCAAGCCGGGCGGCGGCACCCCCGGGCCGTTGGCCGGCCTGGTGAGGGCAGTGCTCCTCTGCCTGGTCATCCCCGCCGTCATTTTCGACCCGGACCAGCGCGGCCTGCACGACAAGGCCATGAATACGCTCCTCATCCGGCGCTGATCCCCAGCCGCCGGCAGGTATCGGCGTTCTAGCGGCGGGGCAGTTGCCTCCCGCGTTGCTGCCGCCGGAATGCCGGCGCGTTCGTGAGGACCACACCGCCAACCACAATGGCGCCACCCACAAACTGCGCGGCCGTATGCACGGACCCGGCGAGCATGGTCAGGACGGCGGTGAAGACCGTGATCAGGTTGAGGAACACCCCTGCTCCTCCCGCCGGCAGGACCGTCAGTGCGCGGTTCCACAGCACGTAGGACAGCACCGACGGAAAGAACGCGATGAAGAGCAAGGACGCCAATCCACTGTCTGTGGCGGGGAGGGCCAGGCCGCCCCTGGCGAGGTGGACGGGCGCCAGCAGGGCCACAGCCACGGCTGCCTGGACGGCCGTGGCCGTAATCGGCGGGACCTTCGGTGCCAGGCGGCCGACCACCGTGTAGGCCGTCCACACCACCACTGCACCCACCATCAAGACTTCCCCGGTGCCAAAACCGGCAGTGGCCAGCCGGCCCACGTCCCCTCCGCTGATGACGATGAGGACGCCCGCCAGCGCCGTCACGACGCCGGCCACAGCCAGGGGCGTGAGCCGTTCGCGCAGGAACACCGCCGCCGCCAGCGTGATCAGTGCCGGGTTGAAGGCGTTGATCAGTGAGGCGTTGAACGCATCGGTATGTTCCAGGGCGAAGTACAGGAGGAGGTTGTAGCCGAGCAGCCCGCACACGCTGAGCGCCAGCAGCCACGGCCACGCAGCCAGAACCGCCCGCCACGACGGCCGCTCCACCAGCTGGGCGATCAGCAGCAGCGGCACCAGCGCAATGGCCCACCGCAGGAAGACCAGGCTGAGGGGGTCGATGCTGTGGACGGCGTCCGCACCCACCACATAATTGCCGGCCCAGAACAGCGTTGCTCCCAGCAGGGAGAGAACGGCCACCGTACGCTTGCGCCGCGGGTGACCGGCGGCCCGCACCTCCGCCGCGTCGGACGGCTGTGCCGTCAGTCCCTGCTCAACGGATTCCACAGCGGTGTCCCCTTCTTCGTTAGGCGCGGCTTGATTCGAGGGCCGTGGCGGCGTCCGCTGCTTCGACTGCGGTGAGGTACCTGCGGCGCCCGGCCCAGCGTTCGAACAACAGGGTGGCGAACGGAAAAATTGCCGAGAACCCGGCCAGCGCTGCCACCCGGAACGGCCAGCGCTGCACGCGCCACAGCATGAGCGCGGCAACCCCGTAGCCGATGAAGAGGGCGCCGTGGATGGGGCCCGCCACCTGGACGCCGAGTTCCGTGGTGCCGGCAATCCATTTGAAGTACATGCCGGCAAGGAGTGCTGCCCAGCTGCAGGCCTCGGCCACGGCGAGGATGCGGAAGGCGCGGATCATCGTTGTCCTGAGGGGCATGGTCATGTCCTGTCGTGGTGTGATCAGCGGAGGCGCAGAAAGCGGAAGCCCTGCGCGCGGCGGGGAGGGCGCAAAAAAACGCCCCGGCCACCGGCAGGGCCGGTACCGGGGCGTTCTACCAGCTAGCGTCCGCGGTTGGGACGGGCTTTGTACGGGTCAATGCCTTTGGGAATGGGAAGCCTGGTACCCATGGACGCGATGCGCTTGGAGACCGTGCTCACTTCGAGCTTGGTCAGTTCGTTCTTCATCTTGCCCATCTGCTTGGCCACCTGGCTCAGCGGTACCTGGCCTTCGCCGCGGCCGGTCTGGATGGTGTGGACCGGAACGTTGGGGAGGATGCGGGCAAGGCGCTTGCGCTCGGCATCGAGCAGGGGCTTCACCCGGTGGGTGGGGCCTTCGCTGACAAGGACGACGCCGGGACGGCCTACGGCGCGGAACACGGCATCCTGCGTGCGCGGGTTAACGGCAACGGGCTGGTCTTCGGTGATCCAGCCGCGGCGCAGCGTCCCCAGGGCAGCGCCCGAAGCGCCGGGCTGGTTTTCGATCTGCGCGAACGCAGCACGCTCGGCCCGGCGGGACAGGATGAACGTAGCGGCCAGCAGGCCGAGCGGGATCCCGATGATCAAGCCCGTGATCCAGTTGTCCAGCCAGAAACCCACCAGGAAGCTCACGGCCACGACGCCGAGGAACACCAAAAGCATCAGCCACGGAACCATGGGATCGTGGCGGCGGGTCATGGTGAAGACCTCGCCGATCTGCTTGAGCCTGCTGGGCTTCTTGGCCTTCGCTTCCTTGGGCTTGCGCGTGAACAGGCCGCGCTTCACCGCGCTGGAGCCCGCCGGGGTGGAGTTGCTGGAGTCAGGGGATTTCGCCATAGTGCCTCAATTCTACGTGACTTAAACCAAAGGGCCGGACGCTGGATTCTTCCAGAGCCCGGCCCTATGCCACTTCATAAAGGGGAGGTCACGAGTGTGCGGCGAGGAGGGTGGCGGCTTCCTGGCGGGTGGTGCCGGAGTCCTGGATGCCTTCTGCGATGTGGGCGAGTTCGGCGGGGATGTCGCGGCCTTTT
>NZ_JAUSTB010000015.1:0-89665 GCF_030812615.1 Pseudarthrobacter niigatensis
CCGATTGCACTCAGCTCTGGGCTTCAACACTCCTGTGGAGCACGAGCTACTGCTCTCCACAGCACAACCTCAGCCGGCACAAGCCGCCTGATCAATTGTCCACGATTTGCGGGCAACCCCAGGGGCCTGAAGCGGGGGCGAGCGGCCCGGTCCTGTTGTCCGGGGATAACCAGGGTTTGTATTACCCGGACCGCCATTGCCGATCGCGGTTATCCCGGGCTTGGGGTTTCTCAGGATCAGAGGCATTTAGAAAGCCAACGAGGCCTTCACCTACGCATGGTTTGGAGTGCTGGACTGCTGCCGGCCGTCCGAGCATCGCTGTCTACCAGCCGTCCAAGGCTACAGTCGTCCCATCGTCACAGGAGCTCCACCGTCACCAATCTAACCCCGAGCCGCACCACCTCCAGCTCAGTCCACGCCTCTCTTGTTCCCTCGGCTTGCCCCAACGACGAGCTCGCGACCCACTCCCGCCGCGACCCCTACTGGGACCGGCTGTGGGCGCCGGGGTCCCAGGCGACCTGGTCCAATCGGCCGCTCCTTCAGCAACGAAAGGAAGCGAATCCAACGTCGGTGAACGCTCGCTACCTGATGGATGAGCACGAGGCCATGCGGCTGCTCACCATCAACCGGGGGCGCAGAGAACGCCTCGCTGCCTGGGGTGTCGTCGACTCCTGGCGCACCGTCTCTGCCGAGCAGCTCGCCGCGATGACCGGTTCCCATCTTTACCTAAACTCGGCGTCGTCAAACGTCGCCGCCTCCATTTCACTCCACCTGCTCGACGTGGGCACCTACTCCGCTCCCGAGGTCTCCGAGGCAGTTCTCAACCGCAACTGCCTGTATAGGCCGTCCAACACGGAGACCTTCGACAAGCTCATCGCGCCCGAGCTCACTTGGCCAGAATGGATCTCCGTCACCGGCGGCTATCCCTGGTCGGGTGGCGGCCAGCACGACAGACACAATTTGCTCTCCACCGAGCTCGCCCTCCGCGCCGCCGAGTACCTACCGATCGGTGCAGTCTTAGGTGAGAAGTTCTCCTCGGTCGACCTGCTCGCCGGCTCCGGGCTCGGCAAGAAAGTGAAGAACCCGGACAACCGTCGGGCCGACGGGACCATCGTCCGCACCGACGGAATGCGGATCGCTTACGAGCTCACAGCGACCGCGTCCAAGTCGCTGGAAAACAAAGTTCGCCGGTGGGCGCAGCTGCTCAGCGAACGCCCCCTGGAAACTTCAGGGCTCACTATCCTTTTCATCGCCGCACCCCACCCCGACCGGCCCAAAGACCGTGCCGGCGATCCCCGTCATGAAATCTACCGCCGGGTCGCCTCTGTGCTGAAGGAGTTTCCCGGCACCAGCACCGACTCCCCTGCAGCGCGTATTGGCATCGCTGCGTGGGACGAGTGGTTCCCTGCCAGGCACGAGCTATCAGAGGACTTCTTTTGCCTCACCGCTAACTTCGCACTCAAAAACGTGCCCGGTCCCGGCAAGTGGGTCAAGCGCAGTCTGCTGGACGAGTACCAGTTCACTGCATGGGAAACCTTCGATGCCACCGCCGTTGTTGACCACGCCCCACTGCTGGCCGCCACCCCCCACTGGATGCGCGCCGAAGACCGAACACACCTGATCCCTTCGCCCATGGAGCGCTCCGGCTTTCCGACGCCGGTCCCCGGCCCGGCCCGGCCCGAGCTCTCCCGCAACCGACCCTTGGGCCATGGCACTGGATCAGCGGGAGATGCGAGGCTTCCTTCTCGCCTACGGCTATAGCGGGCAGGAAAGTTGCTACACGGGGACGGTGGTGACTCTTATTGCTACCTGGTATCCGTTCCCGCGGCGGGCGACAGGTAGTCAGATGAGCTGGTCCAGCTTCGTCCAGAACGCTTCGCGAAGCGCGCGGCGCACCCCTTGCAGATCGGTCTTGTATTCGCCGATCCGCTGCGCGCAGTCCTTCAGCAGCACCCGGTCAATTTCCACCGGCAGAATGGGCCGGTCGGCCAAGAGCTCGATGAGTTCACCCTGCGTGATGGTGCCGTACCAGTTGGTGGCGACGCTTTCCCCGACCTCGAAGGCGACGTCCAGGGGGCTGTCCTCCGGCGGCAGGATTGTAGGCCCGGTGCCGCCGGAGCTGTAAACCAAATGAGCCTCGGAGCGGTGCTGCCGCGGCGGGGCCGGCAAGTTGATGCGTCCGCGGGGAGGTGCCGGGCGCGCGGCCATGTCTGACGGGCGGGGTCCCGACGGGGCGGCTGGCGCCGGAGCGGGTGCCGGCGGCAGAACAGCCACGGCCGGTGTGGGCCGCGGCTGTTCGGCCACGGTCTTGGTGAAGCATTCCTCGATCAGGTCCGTGGGCAGGGTGATGATGCTGTCCACGCGCAGCGCCAGGTGCTCGGCGACGGAGGTGACCCCGAGCCGGTGGTTGGGGTTGTCCAGGCCGACCAGGACGACCTTCATGCCCAGGTCCTGGGCTTCCTCAACGGCCTCGGCCAGGTCATCGTCCCCCGACATCAGGAACGCTACCGACGCGGCCCGGTTGCGGGCGACACCGACCAGGTCCAGGCCGAGTTTGAGGTCCACGCCCTTCTGCTCGCCGTTGTACGAGATTCGTCCCAGACGGACCTTCACGTCCGGCAACAGGCCGATGCGCTTGTGCTCATCGGTGAACAGGGCGTCCTTCGACGCGTCGTACCAGTAGACCCGCAGGACATCCAGGCCCGAGTGCTCAGCCGTGCGCTTCAGGATGCCCTGGACGAGCTTGTCGTAGTCGACCCTGAACGCCGAGCGCAGGGAAGTGCCGGCGACGTGCGTGCCGCCTACTGCGATGAGGAAGCCGGCATCAACGAAGATCGCACTCTGGGTCATGGACTCCAACGTACATGTGCACTCCGACTGCTGAGGTCCGGCGCCGCATAGTGTCTTCGATTAGCCATTCAGGCTGGTGCTCTCCAACCGTCGGCGGGTGATCAGGCAGAATGGGCCCATGTGCGGCAGATACGTGATGTCCAAGGCCACCGGTGACCTGCTGAGCCACTTTGAGGCCAAGGAGGTGGAGGGCACGCCGCCTCCGCCAAGCTGGAACGTGGCGCCTACCCAGGCGGTACCAATTGTGGCTGAGCGTCTGGATGAGGGAACCCTTGACCGGCACCTGCTGATCGCGAAGTGGGGTCTGGTCCCCTCCTGGGCGAAGGACATCAAGATTGGCGCCAAGATGATCAACGCGCGCAGCGAATCGATCCTGGAGAAGCCATCGTTCCGGAAGGCTGCCGTCAAGCGCAGGGCCATCGTTCCGGCCGAGGGCTACTACGAGTGGCAGAAGACCGAGGACGGCAAGAAGATCCCGAACTACCTGTACTCCGAGAAGGAGCCCCTGCTGGGCTTCGCCGGCCTGTACGAATGGTGGGCCGATCCGGCCCTGCCGGAGGACGACCCGGAGCGCTGGCTGCTCAGCTGCACCGTCCTGACCACCACGGCCCAGGACGCCCTGGGGCACGTGCACGACCGGAGCCCGGTCATCATCCCGCGGGACCGTTTCGCCGAGTGGCTGGACCCGGACCTGACCGACAAGGCCGACATCCAGCACCTGCTCGATTCGCTGCCGGAGCCGATCCTGATCCCGCGAATCATCAGCACCCGGGTCAACAGCGTTAGAAACAACGGACCCGAGCTGATCGATCCGGCCGAGTGAGCGGCTTCAAGACCGTCGTCGCGTTTCCGAATGCCCTGATGTGGCTCATGTCCGAGGACGACCAGGAGCTCGTCATCCCCGACATCGACGGCGTCGCCAATTTTTGGACCAGCCAGAACGCTTGGGGAGTCGCCGTCCAGCACGATATTGATGGTCCGGTGACAGCGACCATTGGGCCGACCCCGCCTGAGGACCCCTCCCTGATGCAACTCCATCAGGGCCTCCTGCACTCCAGCCGGCGGCTCATCGATGTCCAGACCGTCTACCTCGACAGCATCGCCACGTTCAGGACAAGAACCCAGGACGCCGCCACCAGCATCTGGGGAGATGACCCCGGCCAGCCGGAACACGTCCACATTCAATGCCCGGACATCGAGGAGATGCTGTGATCGACGAGCTGCACGAGCACTACACCAATGCCATCGGCGCCGAGCCGGTCCTGCACGAGATGAACACCCGGACCGGGAAGCGCATGGGTGTCTTTGAATGGCCCGCAGGCACAACCAGGCTCGGGGTCCACCTCTACGCCTCCGCGGGCGCCGGCCACTACCGGAAGGACGACCACCGGCACGCCGTGGAACTGTTCGCCGGTGTAAACCACGGCGGACAGGAAGTCCTGAAAGCCTTCGCCAACATGGCCCTGAACGTCCGCGAGTCCGGGACAGTCCCACAGCACGGCGTCTTCGTTGCAGGTGACTGGAATATCATCGAGAGCCGGAAATTCACTGGCTGGGTTCTCACGGAGCGGCCGGACGACTTCATGCCCCAGCTGGACCTGCCGGACGGGCACGTGGTCTTCCTGGACGCCCTACCCGTTTTCCCCGAAGAAGCCGAATACAGGCACGGCAACCGGTCCGACGACCTCTTCGACATCTGGGAAGCCGAGGGCGTGAAGTCCTGGGACCTGGACCGGGAGCTGCCGGCCGGAATCGAGCCGGGGCGAAAAGGCATCTCGGCCTGGTTTTCCGGGCGCTCGAGCAACGTAGATGATTGAAGGTCCACAGATACAGGAGACCATTCATGCCGTAGATCCCTTGCGGGCACGCAACCAGAACATGGGACTTACGAGGTAGGCGAAGATAAGCCGCTTTGACCGTCTGAAGCCAAACAGCCATCTTCGGCGAAAATCCGTCAACAGTTGGTGAGGTAGTCCTCTACTCGTTCCGGCTGGCGTCTTGGTCGGAGGGGTTACTCTGAGCGTCATGCGGACCGCGGCAGGTCTGCGTTTGACAGTTGTGCCGGGCCACCCTGAACAGGAGAGCTGTCGCGCACTCACGCCGCGGGGCTTCCTTGAGCGGCATCTCCGCGTGCTTTTTCTGCGGCCACTCGGTCTACGGCGCCAAGAGTTCTTGCATGGAGTGCCGGGTCGAGCGAGACCGTTCCGCTCAGACCTTGGGCGGTCCTGGTAGCGACGATCCAGTCGATGATGCTTTCCTCGTTTGTGTCCATGCTGCTCTCTATGCATGGGTCGGCAGCACGGCTGTCGCTGGGCGCTCAAACCCTCCATTCGGGGACGAGCCGACCAGGATCGAAGGACTTCAAACCGGTTACCTGGCGTCTCGGAATGACGACGACTTTGACAAAGATGTCGTCCAGAACGGCCCGACGGGCACTAGTCGTCATATCGGGCCAGGCATCCCTCAGCATGGCGCCCGTCGTCAATTCCCGGGGCCGGACGATAGGGACAGGGTATTGGGCTTTCTGCCGCTCTACGGCTGCCCTCGCCGCCAACCATTCGTTCCGCGAAATGACCCCGCTGCCGTAGTCCGCGGCGAGCTCTTCCAGACGGGCGTCCAGGGCGCCGATCTTTTCCAGCCACTCCCCCGTTCTGTCTTCCTCGTCCACGACTCGCGCGTCTTGAAACTGGAAGGCCGCCTCGGCAAGCCATGCCTCTGTTTCAGCTGCAACGATGGTTGTTCCGCCGCACGCCGCTGCTCCAGCGTTCCGGGGGCATCGGTATGAAGGCTTCTTGCTCTTGCCGTTTATGGATTTCACCATTCCGGTTCCGCATTTGCTGCAGACCAGCAACCCTGTCAGCAGGTGTTTTCGGGCACCTCCACGTTTCTTGCCTTCGGTGCGGCCCGGGGCCAATTTGGCTCTGAGCATCGCCAGCGTTTCTTCGGACACAATGGCCTCCCACTGACCCTTGGCGGCGATCTTTCCGTGGTGAACGCGGAGTCCGGCTATGCGGGGTGCTTTGAGGATGTTTCTAATGCTTGCTGCCCGCCAGTTTGCTCCCTGGGCGGTAGGAATTCCACGCGCTGTCAGATCTCGGGCTATCGCGTTATGGCCCTCACCATGCAGGACACGAGCAGCCATCTCTCGAATCACCGCAGCTTCTGCTTCAACTATTTTCCCGTCAGCCGTGTATCCGTAACAGGCACGGCCAGTCCATGCACCAGCTTCAGCAAGCTCAAGGTGTTTCCTCTGAATCCGAGCTTTAGTTTTCGCTACTTCCGCAGCCGCGAATGCCGTAACGACCCGTGCGACCGTCTTGCCATCAGGGGAGCTCAGATCAATCGTTCCACTCATCACGGAATGAACGTTGATTCCGGTCCGAGCGGCCAGGTCGATCCAGTCTTCGAGCTCTCTCGGGTTTCGGTGCAGGCGATCGGCAGCGTATACAACGACCACGTCGACAGCCTTCGCTTCCATCAGCGCCTTCAGCCGTTCGTAGCCACGTCGGTATTTCCCCCCGGAAGCCGATACGTCGTTATCTTCAAACTCCTCGACGACAGTCCAGCCGTACTTTTCTGCCAGTGCCCGGCAGTCCTTCAGCTGCCGGGCAACACCCAGGCCTTCCAATGCCATGTCCTTGGAGATACGGGTGTAGATGGCGGCGCGAGCGTTTTCGCCCTCTCGATGATTGTGCATGCTGGTATCTATGCAGGAATGGCCGCGGCGGCTGATGTTCTTGCTGCTGAGGCTAGAACTGCCGCAATTGAACGAAGCGTATCGTCAGGCGGTGTGGACTCCTCGGCGTCACGAACTGGACCGAACGGGTCACATCTCCACGGCACGAGTCGTCGTCCTCTGGAATGTAAACAACTTCGGGTGACAGCAAAGGCGAGGTGAAGTCCCGTATGAAATGTTCTACAGCAGCGGCATCGATCTGTTGATGCTGAACCTCGACAACGACACCCTGCCCGTGTGACCAATAGGTGCTCACTACACGAGGACGCAGTTCACTTATCAAACCGATCCGACGGAGCAGAGCGCTTTGCCACACTGGGTCCTCTGGAAGGCCGTTCTTGTGATGTTCCATCTCCATGCTTGTCCAGCTTGCAGGATGGCGGACCGCCAGGCATATACCAAGTCGATGTTCCTCAACCAGCCCTGACTGGTGACCCAATTCCCATTCCCGGGCACTAGTGCCCTTGAGGATGATTTCAGCATCCAGTTCGTGCCGGAGGAGGCTGAGGCCGACCGGATGAGGGCGGACTCTAAGTCCAGGAACGCCGTATAGCTCCGCTGATACATGTGGGGACTCGAGTACGGGCATGAGGTCCAGGGCTAACCTGGGAAGCAGCGCGGAAGCCACTGGCCCAAGCATCAGGCTGTTTGGTGTGGGCGCCACCTTGCCTAAGTCGAAGAGGTGGTCCGCCCCGTCCATCGTGCTGGGAAATAGGTCACCAATCTTGGAAAGCAGTGCCCCTTCCAACTCTTCCTGGGGCGGGGTAGGGGCGCAGACGATTGGAAAGCCTTGGGCCGTGTGGAGTCTGAGTGCTTGTGCATAGCTTTGCCCAGTAGCACGAGCCACAAGGCGCGTTGTCTTCTTCAGGTTTTTTGCAACGGCCACAGGAATCCTCCGATTTGTCCTGCCGACCCAGGAATCAGAAGATGTGCACAATCAGGAAAACCGCTAAGAAAAAGTCGAGCGTTAGCCACCGGGGCCCTTTTAGCGAAACAGCCCCGGTCGGGGGGCTGATGTCTACGGTTGCTCGTAACCTCAGATAGAGGATACACGTTCTGTCTCCACATATTGCCGTTTTTCAAGCTTCGTATGGGTCCAATCACTCCTAAACTGGCGGCTGTGACCAACACCGTCACGAGTAAGTAGGGCGATTTGGTCTCTACACTCCCTAAGCAGCCAGGCCTTACACGAGACATGGAAGTCGCCGCTAAGGACCGGAGAAGTCCGGCGTACCGGCGACACCCGCACGGGATTTTCAATCGGTTTACGGCTGACAAGCTGCCCCTACAGAGGGAAAGCGCCCGATCCATGGACGGGACGGGGTGGCGTCCCTTGACACGCTCCCCGTTCAGTTATGGGGCCGCCACATCGCAGCGCAGCACTCCGGGCTGCAACAAGAGTCGTCAGCCATCACCTGCAACTGTGCTCAAGTGGAACCTCTCCTGTTTCGGGCGGCAATGCTTCGAGTGTCCGGAAGACGTTCGTTGGGGTGGGGATGCCTACACCAAGGTGTATCCGTAGATTTCCCAGGACAGGCGAGCCAAAACGGGATCGGCTCTGAGTGTCCCCTTGACCGGAAGGAGAGGGTGTTTCTTTTCTTCAGACCGGACGGCCGCCCACCGGTTTTACTGGCCTTTCTTCAACGCAGTCCTATGTTCTCCGAACAGCACGATGTATCGTAGGCCGGCCGCTCCCAAGGCCGAGGAACAGGCCAGCTCCGGCGATAAGGGCAAGTGCGGCGACTAGGGCAAGCCGCTGCCCGGCCACGGGTTTCTGACTGCCCCGTTAGCTTCTCGTATCCCAGTGACGGGCAAGCATCACCACCCCAACGGGCAGCGCAGCTGTTCCTGCGGCCAAGTCCTGAAATTTAGGGAGTTGAATTGACGCGGATCTAATCGGGCAACGACGAGCGGGCCAGCCCTCTGGAAGGCGGGGATGCAGATTCCTTGCCCCAGGCGCTTCCGGTATCGCAGGGGCGCTAAGAGGACTCCGTGTTGCAGCTGATCCGTACTGGCGGTAAAAACTCGTAAGCCTACGGTGCGAAAACGCGCGCCCGTCCAATGGACGAAGCGGGCTTCGGGGCTGTCAGAAGGAGTAACGGCTCTTCGTGGTCTCCATGACGAGGCCGCCGTTCACCAGATACGCGGCCCTCCGCGCCTCGGGGAGATCGACCTTCCAGCCTTGGAATGACTCCAAGTCGAACACAGCACAGGTTTTCCGGGTTTTCAGGAGTACGTGTTTGCCTATGACTTCCGGAATCTGATTGAACTCCGCCTGCTTATACTCGACCGGCTCCCCACCGTTCGCCTGGAAGAACCTCATGCCGACCAAGCCGGCGATGCCTCCCGGTGTCTCGCGCAATAACATCGGCGCCTGGTCCATGTTCCACGACCTGGTCAAGTCCCCGTTGAACTTCATCTTGAGCAGAAGCCCGGAGTAAGCACCGATGAACACATCGTCGCCACCGGCCGCCAACTGCACGAAGTATGCCCAGTCCGGGCGCGAACTGCTGCCCACGGAAACACCCTCGTAAAGGTGTTCCCTAACTGCCTCGTTGAGTCGAAGGGCTGCGACCACTTCGCCGTCGAACTTGTAGACGAAGACATGGTCGATAACGCTCACCACCAGGAGTCCTTGGGCAATTGAGGCATGAACGGAGCGCACAGCCGAACTCGGCTGGAGGCTCCTGTCCCCGAACTTGCGCATCACGTCCAGTACTTCCGGGGATGAGCCCATATCGAAAGCGGCTACTAACCTCGCGTCAAGAGAGTAGATGCGGGCGATGACATCGCTGTCGACGGACACGACGCAATCACCCTGAGGGTCAGACCTAAACCGGCCCGGTTCCAAGTCAACCGCATCAAGGACGGAGCCGTCCGGGCCAATTACCTCGGTGGGAAAATAGCGCGACCCGTCAGCCCGCTTCCCGAAACCGGTCTGCAGCCAGGTGTTGGCCCCCGCCGACAAAGGCTCGGCCGTTCGCGTGCGCTGCAATGCCTTAGCAAGGGGGGTTCCGGCCGGGGTTGCGGTGGTCCACCCGTCGAGGGGACTTTCGCCGTCGGCGGGTCGACCGGCGTCCACTGAACCCCAACGCGGCGGAAGCTCCAGGAGACGCGCTTCGGCCACTTTCATACCCTTCCTGAAAGGGACAGGCTTCGCCGGGGAAGGCGCAGGTTCAGGGGCTGTGCGGTGGAAGAGGATCTTGGTGCCCTTGGTTTCAACGATCAACTGCCCGGCGTCCCGCATGGCTCGCCAGACCGATCGAAGCCGGACACGGTCCTCGGCTGAAAAGACCTTGCGCACGTCCTTAATGTCGGTCAGCTCTTTTGCTGCAACAATTTCCCGGACTTTGGCCACTATGCGAAGGTAATCATCGCTGCAGGGCTTCGGTTCTTCCGATCCGAAGCGGCCGCAGAAGCTGTCCAGAATGGCCAGGGAGCCTATGTCACCAAGCGCTGCGGCATATGCGAGGGCACCTTGGTCAGTGAGCGGGTAAGCGAAGTAAGAGGTGACGCCCTTAGCACGGTCATAGTCGGAGACCTCTAGCTTGCGAAGCTCCCTAAAGGACTCCGGCATCAGAGCCGGGTTCTTCTCCGCCGCAGGTATTTCGGTCGGCATCAGGCTGACGGCGCAATGGAAGGCGGTGGCCGCGGCGGCGGGCTTGGAAGCGTCCAGTGCACCTTGCACAATCTGCCAGACGTCCCAGTACGGATGAAGTGTGGTTTGATCCCCAGTCGCATTCACCCGGCCATTCTGTCAGAGTCAGGGCGGAAACGAATGCCGGCGCGAGGCAGGGGTCAGAAGCAGTGGTAGCTCATCTCGTGCATGACCCGCGTCGTCTCATCACGCTTCGCCTTCCGCACACTGTAGACCTGCCACCAACCCAGGCCTGGTCTGAACACCAAGAGGTGGCCGGGCATAGGGGTGCAACATGGGAAGTCGAATAGCAGCCGCAATACTCAATCGCAGCGATCCTCGCGGTTGCCGGGTGCGGCGTCAGGCTGACCCGCCCTCGGTGCTGTCCCGTTCTCATGCAGACCTGAGCGTTATCCACGGCGACGAAGGCGCAAAGACCATCGTCCTCGACGCCCCCTCACGGAGCAAGCAGACCCGCGCCCTCCAAGGTGTCCTCGGTGCTGACGGGGCAGGGCGCATCACGATTCGTGATCTGGACGGATACACGAGCAGGTTGTGATCTCAGCCTATCCATCCCGCTAGGACACCGAATGTTCGTCTACCAGTCTCTTTCTTCGACCCGATCAACGTCGAGGAGAACAGCAGCGCGGCGCCGATCAAGCGGACGATGAGGAGTGTCTCATGGAGAACTTTCTGGCGGACGGGTGATCCGGGCCCATGGGCGTGGACTCGCCGGTTCCTCTCGCCAGGCCAACGGACAGCGCTGTTACGCTGTGACGAAAAACTGGGAGGAAGATCATGCCTGCACCGTCACCCGAGCACGCGCCGATCCTGCGCGAGATGTCCGAGGAAATCCTCAAAGTGGAACCGAATGCCTCCTTCTTCACCTGGCACATCCTGGAAGCGTGGGTGACCACCAAGTTCGAGTTCCCTCGGGTTTACATCACCGCCCTGTATGACGACGCCGGCCAATGGATCGGCGGCGAATCGTTCGACGAACCTACGAACAAAGTGGTGGCCAAGTACCAGGAGCGGCTCGGATGGCAGTCCCGGGAGGAGGGCATCGGCTTCGCCTACTCGGTCAAGGAAGCCAAGGAGATAACCGATGTGGAGGGTACCGGCACGCTGGATCCGGAATTCGAGGGCCGGTCTGGCCTGGAAATGTTCAGCTACTGAGCACGGGGCCCGAGACAGCAAAACGCCCCGGCACCATATCGGCTATCGAGGCGTTGCCGTCGAAATGTCGGGGGGTTCTCCCCAGCCGTAGACGTGGCTGGCGACGAATAGGCGGTAGCAGGCACCGCCCGTGACCATGTCCCGAACTTCACCGAGTGGCGTCTGCATGGTCCGCTGCACGATGTTGCCCTCACGGAAACCACTTGCACGGGCAAAATCCGGGGAGCTTCCTCCCCCATCGGTGCGGCAGTAGCGCTTCCGGGCACCTCCGGCACGGAGCTGGAAATGCTCAGCTCATCGCAAACGTTGTCAAGCTTGAGGAACCGTGGTGCAGGCGTCGCAAGAGGTTACAAGGACCTCTGTACGAAAGGCCCAGCCACAGCTCTCTTCGGTGGTTGGCACGGCGCCGAAGGGCAATTTCTAGCCTTCAAGCAGCTTCGCCTTGGCGCTCGTGAACTCGTCCTCGGTGAGTAAGCCGTCCCGGTGCAGCGCGGCTAGGTCGCGGAGTTGATCGGCCAGTGACGCCGTAGGTGCTGCGGGAGCCACCGAGGCACGGGACTGAGGTTCTCCGTCTGGCAGCGTACCCGACATGGAGTTCACGCGCACCGCTAGGTCGGTGACGCGATCGGCCGCTGCGGGGTCAGTGGGGACCACCAACTTCCACTGCGGGTGGCTCAGAACGAAGTTCACGGCCCTCGGGAGCACCGCGCGCACCGCCATTCGTGTCAACGAAGGCTTTGTCAAGGTCTCCGTGTTGCCGCCGTCCTCGACTAATGCTGTGACGTCAGCATCCAGTGGTCTGACTGTGGTCTCAACCAAATCTTTGACCCGTCTCTTGCAGAGGATTCGGTCACTCATCAACTTGAGTTCTTCGCCGATCTCGCCCAAGTCTTCGACGTCTCGGCGTAGCCGTCCTGCGTCCATTCGTGCATGGATCTCCGCCGATAGCCACTCGCCCGCTGAGGACCCACTGACGGAGGAGATGATGCGCTCCGACCGCGCAATGGCAAGTTCCTCGCCGATCATGTCGCCCTGTTCCCCGCAGTGCTCGGCGTGGTCCAAGGCCAGCAGGGCCTGTTGACGCAGGTGTGCATGCTGCTCGCCGAAGTTGGGTGCAACCAACGGGATAGAACTCGGGGCCTCCGCGTTGCCTGCGAGTGTCGTCGCGACTGCTTCAAGGAGCCGTTTCACCTTTCCGCGATCGGCGGCGGCGCTTGAACCTTGGTACGAGATCCCCTTGATGACGAACGCCGAGACCACGGTTCCGTTGAAGAAGGGCGTCGGCCGGAGTACCCATGATAAGCCGCCCGGAGCGAGGATCGGCATCTTAAAGTCAAAGCGCAGCGCGTCGCCGTCGCGTTCCAGGCGTTTGACGCGCTCGTGCTCAGTACATGCCGCTTCGAGCACCGACATCACCTCATCGACTGGATGGGCGTACTGACACATCTCAAGTTCGAGTTCATTCGCCATCTTCGCTCCCCTTCAAACTCGCACGCCGGTCATGAGCCACGATAAGCCGGGTATGGAAAGCCATACTATGGTTGGTAGCCATACTAGGCGGCCAATTCGCGCGCTTGACGCGAACTTGCCTCCCAGGCATTCACGCCCGGGCGACCACTACAGCTAGCAGGCCCAGCGCTCCGGCGCGTTGGGAGCGCCTCCCTCTCCCGACACCTCGCTCGTGAAGGTACACGTCTTTTGAGCAGTGCCGCATCAGCCGTAGCAAATGTGTGTACCTTATGGCCTTGACGATCCAGGCAAAGGAACGCCCATGCTGGTGATCGCATCATGGCTACTGGCAAACCTTCAGGATGCCGGCGATGGCGTCTCGCTCGGCCTGCGTGAACCAGAGACTGTATTTCACTTTGACTACTGTCTGCCGCTCTACATATTCACATCGGAACGCCTTGTTCGGCGGAAGCCATGTGGCGGCATCCTTGTCGCCTTTGGCGCTGTTGGTAGGCCCGTCAGCAGCCGTGAGGTTTAGCGGGTCGTTCGCGAGTTCTTTACGCTGGACCGCGCTTAGCTGCTGGGCACCTTTCTGCCATGCGTCGCTGAGTGGGACGATGTGGTCGATCTGGATGTCTGAGCTGGTGTCCTGGCCGCGGACGAATTTGATAGTGGCGCCCGTGTACTTATCCGCCAGAGTGCCGGTCGCGACGACGCAATTGTTTGTGCCGGGTTTGAACGTCTCCCCGGTCAGGTCGCGTGCGAGGATGTCGTTGCGTGTGTCGCAGCCGTTGTGGTCAGTATCGGCCCAAGCGGGCCCGAACTCATCGCGGGTATAGCCAGTCTTCGGGGCTCGGCCCTTGACCGGGATGCTCTCGAGTTGGGCGAGAGCCTGGGCTGCGTCTCGGGCAGGGCCACCGCCCACCGGCTGTCCGGAAGGGTTACTTGGAGCTGATCCGATGCCCGCGATGGCATGCGCGGCAGAGTCACAACCGGCCAACGGACCAACGAGGAACAGGGCGGCGGCAGCGGTCAAGACTGGGGCGATGGAGCGAATGATTGAATGGCCCTTCTTTATTGCGGGAAGTTGTTCCACGCTAACTTCGACCACCTCGCGAAGTCGGTAAGAGGACATGTAGTGCCGGACACATGCTGGAGCACTGTAGGAATCAGACTGCAAGGCGCTGGTCAGTTCACCTCAGTTCACCTCAGTTCACCGTGGCCAGGCGACCCTTGGAACGGGTCCCTATGAGCCGCTGCTTGGTCAGGGGGTGCTCCGTTGATTGCTTGGACTCCGCGCCGGGAAGGATCTCACTCAATCTCGCAATTTCCCGGATGTGCTCTGACGTAAAGATGATCTTTCCCTTGCCCCAGCAAGCGTGAGGGAACTTTCCGCTGGTCGCGCCGTCACGCAGCCAAGACTCAGTGCAGCGCATCAGCGCTGCTGCTTCGGCAGGCTCAAAAAATTCGATATCCACAGCGTCTCCCAGGAATAGGTGCACGTTTCCCAGTTCATGCACCCGGCAGGACTCGCCAACATGACCGAGATCCGTAGTCGCCGGCGCCGACCCCCTGAAGGCTCGCTACAGCCGCTGGAAAGCCGTCACGGACCGCTCAGTGGCGTCGGCACCCACCTGCAATGCCTCAGGCATCAAGTGCCCGTAAACCTGCTCGGTGGTCTTCGTGGAGGCGTGCCCGAGCCGGCGCGAGATAGTGAATAGGGGGACGCCGTCCTGGATCAGCCAGGACGCGTGCGTGTGGCGCAGGTCGTGGATTCGCGGGTTTTTGGTCAAGCCGATTGCTTGGGCCGTTCGAACGGCTGGGAGCCAGTAGTCATCCCAGTAGAGCTTGTGATAGATCCGGTCGCCCTTCGGCGACGTGAACACAAGTTCTTTTCCTGGCCTGCTTGCCACCAAGGGGATCAGGAGCTCAACCAGGGCGGGGTTCAGGCCGATGGTGCGCTTACCGGCTCCGGTCTTGGTCGGGCCAACGTAGAACTGGTTCTGCCCGTCCCGCTTCCATGCCTTGTTGATCCGAGCGGTGGGTGGTTTGGAGAGCAAGTCGACGTCGGCCACGGTAAGGGCAGTGGCCTCGCCAAAGCGGGTACCCGTCATGACAAGGAAATTGGTGAAGGCTTTGTACCGCTCCCCCATGCCCTCCATGATGAGGCTGAACTCAACGTGGGTCAGAAACATGGCCTCATCCTCAGCTTTCTCAATGTTCGGCAACTGCACGCCCCGGCAAGGATTGCGGCTGATGTAGCCCAGCATCTCGGCGGTGTTCATCGCAGCTGAAATCAGACCGTGGATGTTGTGGATCGTCTTGGGCGCCTTACCCTTCGCCAGCATCGACTTCACCCAGTGCGCCATGACGCGATAATCAAGTTTGTCCACTGGAACGTGACCGACGAATGGCCGGATATGGAGGTCCAGCATCGTCTGGTACGTCTTGATCGTCCCACTCGACGGGCGGACCAGCAGGTCGATGTGTTCCTGGATGACGTCCGCCACAGTTGGGGGACGCTTCTCGTTCGTCAGAATGGCGTGCTGGGCGATTTCAAAAGACTGACCGTTGGCATCAAGCAACCGCTTCAGGGTCTCGGCTTCGGCCGCGCTCGGAACTGTCAGGCCCTGCTGCTCGCGGCTCTTCGGGTCCCGCCACAGCACCATGTAGGACGATGAACCGTCCTTTTTGGTGCGTTTGCGAATGCTGGCCACACAGAAAACGGTACGCCGCTGTCAACACTTTGGGCGGATTTGTCAACAGGCAGAGACGAAACAGGCTTCTGACCTGCGGAAACACTGTGCCCGAGGTGGGACTCGAACCCACACACCTTTCGATACCGCATTTTGAGTGCGGCGCGTCTGCCAATTCCGCCACTCGGGCGCGGATTACATGAACCGAAAGTACGCCCACAGCTGACTGTGAGCAACGCGATCGCTTCACGTACGCGGAATTACTCTACATGCAGATAGGCTGAATTCCAGAATCGCGCCGCCGTCGCCGCAAACGAACCCTGCAAGCCAAGTACAGCCGCGGTGGCACCTAAGATAGTGATGTCCCGCCGTACCTTTTCAAGGAGATCCCGTGACTGAACAGACGGAGTCCAAGCCCACGTCCCAGCCGGCGCGCCGCGTCATTGTGGCAGAGGATGAAACCCTCATCCGCCTCGACATCATCGAGATCCTGCGCGGTGAAGGCTATGACGTCGTGGGCGAGGCGGACAACGGCGAGAAGGCCGTCCAGCTCGCCGAGGAACTGAAGCCGGACCTGGTCCTGATGGACGTGAAGATGCCCGTCATGGACGGCATTTCCGCGGCCGAGAAGATCGTCAAGGCCCGCATCGCCCCCGTGGTGCTGCTGACCGCCTTCAGCCAGAAGGAACTGGTGGAGCGTGCCCGCGACGCCGGCGCCATGGCTTACGTGGTCAAGCCCTTCACACCCGCTGACCTCATCCCGGCCCTCGAGATCGCACTCTCCCGCCACGAGGAAATCAAGGCCCTCGAAAGCGAAGTTTCCGACCTCCAGGAGCAGTTCGCCACCCGGAAGCTCGTCGAACGAGCCAAGAGCCTGCTGACCACCAAGATGGGCCTGACGGAACCGGAAGCGTTCCGCTGGATCCAGAAGACTTCCATGGACCGCCGCCTCAGCATGCGCGAGGTCGCCGAAACCATCATCAACCAGGTCAACTAGGCCCCGGCCGGGCCGGGATAGTACGACGACGGCCCGGCCCCAAGGCTCGAACGGTCACCAAACGGCCAGCACAACGAAAAGGACCCCTGCCAACCGGCAGGGGTCCTTTTCGTTGAAGCCTAGGCCTGGGTGGCCTGGTTCTTCTTCTTCTTTTCCGGCCAGGGGCCGAGCTTCTCACGGTTGCTGCCGGGCTCGCCGCCCTGGCTGCCTGCGTCGGCGAGGTCGCCCACCTTGTGGACCTTCAGCATGTTCGTGGAGCCGGCTTTTCCGGGAGGGGAACCGGCGGCAATTACCACCAGGTCGCCGTCGTCCACCAGGTCCATTTCCAGCAGGCTGCGGTCAACCTGGGACGTCATCTCGTCGGTGTGCCCCACCATGGGGACCAGCACCGGCTGGATGCCCCAGGTCAGCGCCAACTGGTTCCACACGTGCTCCACCGGGGTGAAGGCAAACACGGCCTTGATGGGCCGCAGGCGGGAAAGGCGCCGGGCGGAGTCGCCGGACTGGGTGAAGGTACAGATGTACTTGGCATCCAGCTGGTCGGCAATTTCGACGGCGGCACGCGTGATGGCGCCACCACGCGTCTTGGGCTTCGTCCCCAGCGGAGGAACGCGCTCCAGGCCATGGACCTCGGTGGACTCGATGATCCGGGCCATGGTCTTGACCGTCTCGATGGGGTACTTGCCCACGCTGGTCTCACCCGAAAGCATCACGGCGTCAGCACCGTCCAGCACGGCATTGGCGCAGTCGGATGCCTCTGCACGGGTCGGGCGGGGGTTGTCGATCATGGACTCCAGGACCTGGGTGGCCACGATGACCGGCTTGGCCCAGCGGCGTGCCAGCTCCACGGCGCGCTTCTGGACGATCGGCACTTCCTCCAGCGGCAGTTCCACACCGAGGTCGCCACGCGCCACCATGATGGCGTCGAACGCGTCGATGATCTCGGGCAGCTGCTCCACGGCCTGCGGCTTTTCGATCTTGGCGATGACCGGCACGCGGCGGCCTTCCTCGTCCATGATCTCGTGCACGCGGGTGATGTCCGAGGCATCCCGGACGAATGACAGCGCCACCAGGTCAACGCCGCGGCGGATGGCCCAGCGCAGGTCGTCCTCGTCTTTTTCGCTCAGCGCGGGGACGTTGACTGCCACGCCGGGGAGGTTGATGCCCTTGTTGTTGGACACCATGCCGCCGACGGTGACCTCGGCGACCACCTTGACGTCGTCAACCTCGATGGCGCGAAGTGCCACCTTGCCGTCGTCGATCAGCAGGGCGTCGCCCACATTGACGTCCTCGGTGAGGCTCTTCAGTGTGGTGGAGCAGATGTCCTTGGTGCCCGGAACGTCCTCGGTGGTGATGGTGAAGATGTCACCAACAGCGAGGGCGTGCGGGCCGTCAACGAAGCGGCCCAGGCGGATCTTGGGACCCTGCAGGTCGGCCATGATAGCCACTGCCTTGCTCAGGTCGGACGCGGCCTTGCGGACGTTCTCGTAGGTGTTGTCATGCACGGTGTAGTCACCGTGGCTCATGTTCATGCGGGCGACGTCAACGCCGGCTTCCAGCACCGCGAGGGTGTTTTCGTAGCTGGCAATTGCCGGGCCGAACGTAGCCACAATTTTTGCGCGTCTCATATACCTACCCTATTGGTCTCTTGCATTGGTTAAGTTGTCTGCGAGGTGAACCCTCGATGCATCCCCCGGGACAGCGGTCAGAGGACGGCGATGGCGCGGTCCGTTGGCGCTACAGGCGCAGGAAGGATGGTGCTTCCCATCAGGTACTTGTCCACCGCGGCCGCGGCGGCGCGGCCCTCGGCGATGGCCCACACGATCAGGGACTGCCCGCGGCCGGCGTCACCGGCAACGAACACACCTTCGGTGTTGGTCATGTAGTAGCCATCGCGTGCCACGTTTCCGCGGCCGTCGAATTCAGCGCTTACCTGCTCGGTGATTCCGGCCGGTTCAGCGCCGGTGAAGCCGAGGGACAGGAACACCAGGTCGGCGGGAATGATCCGCTCGGTGCCGGCCTTGGGGAGCCGCTTGCCATCCACGAACTCCGTCTCGGCCACCTTCACCCCGGTAAGCCTGCCGTTTTCGCCCACGAACTCGACGGTGGAGGCGAGGTAGGTGCGTTCGCCGCCTTCCTCGTGGGCACTGGCAACCTCGAACAGGGTCGGGAACGTCGGCCACGGCTGGTGGCTGGCCCGCTCAGCCGGGGGCTGCTTGCCAATCGCAAGCGTAGTCACGGACGCGGCACCATGCCTGTGCGCTGTGCCCAGGCAGTCGGCACCGGTATCGCCGCCGCCCAGGATCACCACGTGCTTGCCGTGGGCGTTGATCTGGTTCTCGATGGTTTCCCCGGCCACCGCGCGGTTGGCGGGCACCAGATAATCCATGGCGAAGTGGACGCCGTCCAGGTCGCGGCCCGGGATGGGCAGGTCCCGCGGCACGGTGGCACCCGTGCAGACCACGACGGCGTCGTAGCGCCTGCGCAGCTGCTCCCAGGTGACGTCGGTCCCCACGGACACGCCGGTCCGGAAGCGGGTGCCTTCCGCCTTCATCTGCTCGACCCGGCGGTCCACCTGCTCTTTTTCCATCTTGAAGTCGGGGATGCCGTACCGCAGCAGGCCGCCGATCTTGTCGTCCCGCTCGTAGACGGCAACGGTGTGGCCCACGCGGGTGAGCTGCTGGGCGACGGCCAGGCCGGCAGGACCGGAGCCGACCACCGCAACGGTCTTGCCGGTGAGGCGCGCCGGCGGCAGCGGGTTGACCCAGCCGTTGTCCCAGGCCTCGTCGATGATCGAGACTTCCACCTGCTTGATGGTGACGGCGGGCTGGTTGATTCCCAGCACGCAGGACGCCTCGCAGGGTGCCGGGCAGAGCCGGCCCGTGAACTCGGGGAAGTTGTTCGTGGCGTGCAGGCGCTCGATCGCTTCATCGCCCTTGTCCCGCCACATGAGGTCGTTCCACTCGGGAATGAGGTTTCCCAAGGGGCAGCCCTGGTGGCAGAACGGAACACCACAGTCCATGCAGCGTCCGGCCTGGGCCTTCAGCGTGCCCTTTTCCTGCGCCTCGTAGACCTCTTTCCAGTCCATGATGCGGACGGGAACGGGACGGCGCGGCTGGGTTTCACGCTGGCGTACTTTCAGAAATCCGCGTGGATCAGCCACCGGTAACCTCCAGGATTCGAGACCATACTTCTTCGCCGTCGGGGTCAAGGCCCTCTTCGATGGCGTCGAGACGGGTTTGCAGCACGGCCGCGTAGTCGCGCGGCAGCACCTTGGTGATGCGGGCAGCGGTGTCATCGAAGTTCTCGAGGAGGCGTGCCGCCAGCTGGGAGTCAGTTTCTTCCACGTGCTTGACCAGCAAGTTGTGGACGATGTCGCGGTCCTCCGAGTCCAGCTCGCGCAGCTGCAGCTCGCCGGACTCCAGCGCCTGCTTGTTGACGCGGGTGGTCCGCAGGTCCAGGACGTAGGCGGTACCGCCGGACATGCCCGCACCGAAGTTGCGGCCGGTGCGGCCGATGATCAGCGTCTGGCCGCCGGTCATGTACTCGCAGCCGTGGTCGCCGATGCCTTCGACGACGGCGGTGGCACCGGAGTTGCGGACCAGGAAGCGTTCGCCCACCTGGCCGCGCAGGAACATCTCGCCGCTGGTGGCGCCGTAGCCGATCACGTTGCCGGCGATGACGTTGGTCTCCGCCTTGAACACGTTGGTGCGGTCCGGGCGGACGATGATCCGGCCGCCGGACAGGCCCTTGCCCACGTAGTCGTTCGAGTCGCCGTACAGCCGCAGCGTGATGCCCGCGGGCAGGAAGGCGCCCAGGGACTGGCCGGCGGTGCCGTTGAGCGTCACGTCGATGGTGTCGGTGGCCAGGACGTCGGTACCAAAGGTCTTGGTAACCACGTGGCCCAGCATGGTGCCCACCGAGCGGTCGGTGTTGATGACGTCCACGGTGATCTTGACCGGGCTACGGTCCGTCAGCGCCTCGGTGGCCATGGTGATCAGGCGCTGGTCAAAGTGCTTGTCCAGCTCGTGGTTCTGGCCGGTCATGTTCCGCAGCGGCGCGTCGTCGTCGAACTCCAGGCCATGCAGGATCGGGTCCAGGTCCAGGCCGTCGGCCTTCCAGTGGTCCACCGCGTCGCGGGTGTCCAGGACCTCGGCGTGGCCGATGGCCTCCTCGAGGCTCCGGAACCCAAGCTCCGCCAGGATTTCGCGGACTTCCTCGGCCAGGAACTCGAAGAAGTTGACCACGAACTCCGGCTTGCCGCTGAAGCGGGCCCGCAGTTCGGGGTTCTGCGTGGCGACGCCCACCGGGCAGGTGTCCAGGTGGCAGACGCGCATCATGATGCAGCCTTCCACCACCAGCGGAGCGGTGGCGAAACCGAACTCCTCGCCGCCCAGCAGGGCGGCGATGACGACGTCGCGGCCGGTCTTGAGCTGGCCGTCCACCTGGACCACCACGCGGTCGCGCAGGCCATTGAGCATCAGCGTCTGCTGGGTCTCGGCCAGGCCGAGCTCCCACGGAACACCGGCATGTTTGAGCGAGTTCAGCGGCGAGGCGCCGGTGCCGCCGTCATGCCCAGAGACCAGGACGACGTCGGCCTTGGCCTTGGTCACGCCGGACGCCACGGTGCCGATCCCCACTTCGGAGACAAGCTTCACGTGCACACGGGCCGAGGGGTTGGCGCGCTTGGCATCGTAGATGAGCTGCGCCAGGTCCTCGATCGAGTAGATGTCGTGGTGCGGGGGCGGGGAAATCAGGCCGACCCCCGGGGTCGAGTGCCGCGTGCGGGCCACCCACGGGTAGACCTTCTGCGCCATCAGCTGGCCGCCTTCGCCGGGCTTGGCACCCTGCGCCATCTTGATCTGGATGTCGTCGGCGTTGGTCAGGTAGAGGCTGGTCACGCCGAAGCGGCCGGACGCGATCTGCTTGACAGCGGAGCGGCGCTTCGGGTCCAGCAGGCGGTCCACATCCTCGCCGCCCTCACCGGTGTTGGACTTGCCGCCCAGCTGGTTCATGGCGATGGCCAGCGTCTCGTGGGCCTCCTGGGAGATGGAGCCGTAGCTCATAGCACCGGTTGAGAACCGCTTCACGATGCTGGAGACAGGCTCCACTTCCTCAAGGGGAACGGACGGGCGCTCGTTCTTGAACTTGAGCAGGCCGCGGAGGGTCATGAGGTTGGTGGACTGGTCGTCCACTCCCCTGGTGTACGCCTTGAAGATGTCGTAGCGGCGTTCACGCGTGGCGTGCTGCAGCCGGAAGACGGTCTCCGGGTTGAACAGGTGCGGCTCGCCGTCGCGGCGCCACTGGTACTCGCCGCCGCCCAGGAGCGGGCGGTGCGGCTGTTCGATGCCGCCCTCGGGGTAGGCCATCTGGTGGCGGGCGGAGACCTCCGCGGCGATGACGTCCAGGCCCACGCCGCCCAGCTGGGAGTGCGTGCCGGCGAAGAATTCGTCCACCAGGTCCTGGCCCAGGCCCAGTGCCTCGAACGTCTGGGCGCCGGTGTAGGAGGCCACCGTGGAGATGCCCATCTTGGACATGATCTTCAGGACGCCCTTGCCCAGGCCCTTGATGAGGTTGTAGACGCCGTCCTGCGGGGTCACGCCGGTGACGTCCCCGGCCGCGATGAGCTGCTCCACGGATTCCATGGCGAGGTACGGGTTGACGGCGGAGGCGCCATAGCCGATCAGGACTGCAACATGGTGCGTCTCGCGGACGTCGCCGGCCTCGACCACCAGGGCGGTCTTGGTGCGGTTGGCGCTGCGCAGCAGGTGGTGGTGCACGGCGCTGACCAGCAGCAGTGACGGGATCGGCGCCCACTGGGCGTTGGAGTCACGGTCGGAGAGCACGATGTACTGCACGCCGCGGTTGATGGCGCCGGAGACCTGCTCGCAGATTTCCGTGAGCCGGGCGCGGAGCGCGTTCTCGCCGCCTTCGGGGCGGTACAGGCCGCGCACCTTCATGGCAACGCGGTTGCCGTCGGCGTCCTCGATGTTGGCGATCTTGGCAAGCTGGTCGTTGTTGATCACCGGGAACGGCAGCTGGACCTGCGGCTGGCGGACCTGCTTGGTGTCCAGGAGGTTGCCGTTGGGTCCGATGGCGCAGGTCAGCGAGGTGACAAGCTCCTCGCGGATGGCATCCAGAGGCGGGTTGGTGACCTGCGCGAAGGACTGCACGAAGTAGTCGAACAGCAGGCGCGGACGCTTGGACAGCACGGCAACGGGGGTATCTGAACCCATGGCGCCGAGGGGCTCGGCGCCGGTCCGGGCCATGGGGCCCAGCAGGATCTTCAGTTCCTCGGTGGTGTAGCCGAAGGTGCGCTGGCGGATGTTCACGGACGCGGCGGTGTGGACCACGTGCTCACGCTCGGGCAGGTCATTGAGGTCGATCAGGTTGTCCTTGACCCACTCGGCCCACGGGTTGGCCGCAGCGACCTCGGCCTTGACCTCTTCGTCGTCGATGATGCGGCCGGCATCGGTGTCCACCAGGAACATCTTGCCCGGAGACACGCGGCCCTTCTTGACCACCTTGGAGGGTTCGACGTCGATCACGCCCACCTCGGAGGCGAAGACGATCAGTCCGTCCTCGGTAATCCAGAAGCGGCCGGGACGCAGCCCGTTGCGGTCCAGGGTGGCGCCAACCAGGTTGCCGTCGGTGAAGGAGACGGCGGCGGGGCCGTCCCAGGGTTCCATCAGCAGCGAGTGGTACTCGTAGAAGGCACGGCGGGCCGGATCCATCGTGGCGTGGTTTTCCCAGGCCTCCGGGATCATCATCATGATCGAGTGTGTGATGGGGCGGCCGGAGAGCCACAGCAGCTCCGCCACCTCGTCGAAGGATGCGGAGTCGGAGGCGCCGGGGGTGCAGATGGGGTACAGCTCTTCCGGCGACTCACCCAGCAGCGGGTTTGCAAGCTGCGACTGGCGGGCGCGCATCCAGTTCCGGTTGCCCTTGACGGTGTTGATTTCACCGTTGTGGGCGATGGTCCGGAACGGCTGCGCGAGCGGCCAGGACGGGAAGGTGTTGGTGGAGAAGCGCGAGTGCACGATCGCGAGCTTGGTCTTGAACCGCTTGTCGGACAGGTCCGGGTAGAACGGCTCCAGCTGCGCGGTGGTGAGCATGCCCTTGTACACAATGGTGCGGGAGGACAGCGACGGGAAGTACACGCCGAACTTGTTCTGGGCGCGCTTGCGGATCCGCCAGGCGCGGGAGTCCAGCTCGTTGCGGTCCAGTTCCTCGCCGTTGGCGGAAGCCAGGAAGGGCTGGGAGAAGTACGGCATGCACGCACGGGCCATGGCGCCTACCAGGTCGGCAACCACCGGCACTTCACGCCAGCCGAGGACCTTCAGGCCCTCGTCGGCGGCCAGGCCTTCAATGCCTGCCTTGGCGGCGTCGGCCTCCCGCTGCTCGGCAGGAAGGAACGCGGTACCGGCCACGTACCGGCCGGGAGCCGGCAGCTCGAACTCGGTGACGGCCCGGAAGAACTCGTCGGGGATCTGCATGAGCAGCCCCGCGCCGTCGCCGGTTCCCTCGTCGGCGCCCACGGCGCCGCGGTGCTCAAGGTTGCGCAGCGCGGTCAAGGCGGCATCGACGATGTCGTACCCGGGTTCGCCGCGGAGCGTCGCAATAATGGCGAGTCCGCAGGCGTCCTTCTCCTGTTCCGGGTTGTACAGCCCGGCGGCCTCCGGCATGGCTGCGAAGCGCTTGAACGGCGACACTGCAACCTCAGGCTGATCCGGTCCGGACCAGCTGGGAGTGTTAAGAGTTTGGGTCATGGGAGACGTCCTTCCTCCTGATCGTGCGTATGGAAGGGACACCGTTGGCCCCACTCGTCGGCGCCGTTGCAAGGGCACAACAAAGTGTTGATTACTGGAAATTGTAGGTCAGCGCAGCCTGCTGAACTAACGGTTACGCAGGCACCTGCCCGGGGCAACACCGAACAGCAGCTTCACGCTGTCCGGACGGTGCCCCATGCCACGACATTGTGGTTTCGGGCTCTTCGAGCGGTGGCTCTACTGCCCTGCCTGGACGGCACCCTACTTTCCGGTGCCGGCCTCCGACGCGGATCCCGTGGCTGTGCTGCCGGAATGTCCGGCAGCCGTTGCATCCGTTCCGGGCTTTGAGCCGGCCGGCGCCGCCGCGGCTTCTTCCGTGGGGTCGGAAGCATGCCTGGAACCGCTGTGGTTATCAGGGAGATTACCACGCGAATCACTATCTGAGACAACATTGTCCGGATCCCGGACCTCTGTGACGGTCTCAGAATGTGGGCCGGCCGTGACCGGCTGGTCCGGTTCCTGGCCCGCGAGATACACCGTGTCCGGATCCGGGCGCCCCTTGAGCCCCAGGATAACGAAGAACGCCAGGGCTGCCAGGAACACGAAGATGCTGGTCCAGACATTGAGCCGGGTGGTGATGCCCAGGATGCTGATCTGCTCGGCGTCGTCGATCCGCATCGCTTCGATCCAGACGCGGCCCAGCGTGTAGTACATGGCGTACAGCCAGAAAAGCCTGCTCCGCCGGAAACTGAACCGGCGGTCCAGGGCCAGCAGGATCACCACGCCGGCCAGGTTCCACAGCGACTCGTAGAGGAATGTCGGGTGGAAAAGGGTGTCGGCCGGCATTCCGGCGGGAAAGTTGGGGTTGTTGGCGTCGATCTGCAGGCCCCACGGCAGGGTGGTGGGCCCACCGAAGAGTTCCTGGTTGAAGTAGTTGCCCCACCGGCCGATGGCCTGGGCCAGGAGCAGTCCCGGCGCCGCGGCATCGACGAAGGCGCTCAGCTTCACGCCGCTGCGCCGGCAGCCAATCCACGCACCCACGGCACCGAGGACGACGGCGCCCCAGATTCCCAGCCCGCCGCGCTGGATCTGGGGGATCAGGGAGAGGTCTCCGGTGCCGTTGAAGCCGGGGCCGAAGTAAGCGTCCGGGGACGAGACCACGTGGTAGAGCCGGCCCCCGATGATGCCGAAGGGAATGGCCCAGATGACGATGTCCCAGACGCTGCCTTCAGGGGCGCCGCGTTTGGCCCAGCGGACTGACGTCAGCCACAGGCCCACCACAATGCCGGCCAGGATGCACAGCGCATAGGCGTGGATCCGCAGGCTGCCCCAGGGGAGGGGGATGTCGAAGCCGGACCAGTCCGGGCTGGGGATGCTGGCGGACACCAACGTGGGTGCCAGGGCGGTTGCCTGAAGGAGCGGCTGCACGGCTACGCCCTGGATTCCCGCGAAAGGCCGGATTCCCGGGCCAGGCCGGTGGCGAGGTCCTTGGTGAGGGCGCCGACGGCGTCCACTCCCCCGTCCCGAAGCGCTGCCACCAGGGCGGTGCCCACGATGACGCCTTCGGCGTAGGCGGCGATTTCGCGGACCTGGTCAGCGGTGGAGACGCCGAGGCCCACGCAGACGCGTTCTGCGCCGGCTCCGTGTGCGGCTGCCACAACATCCTTGGCGGCCGTGCTGACGGATGTCCGGGCACCTGTGACGCCCATGATGGACACGGCGTAGACGAAGCCGCGGCTTGCGTCCACGGTCCGCTGCATGCGCTCCGCCGTGGAGGACGGAGCCACCAGGAATACCCGGTCCAGCCCGTACTTGTCAGAGGCTGCCATCCATTCGGCGGCCTCGTCCGGAATCAGGTCCGGCGTGATCAGGCCGGCGCCGCCGGCCTCGGAGAGGCGCCGGGAGAATTCATCCACGCCCATGCGGACCACAGGGTTCCAGTAGGTCATGACCAGGACGGCAGCATCGGTCTTGCTGGTAATACCGGCAACGACGTCGAACACCTGGCTGACGTGGAAGCCCTTGGCCAGGGCCTCGGTGGTGGCGGCCTGAATGACCTGGCCGTCCATGACGGGGTCGGAGTAGGGGATGCCGATTTCGATCAGGTCGGCACCGTTCTCCGCGAGGGCAATGCCCGCGGCAATGGTGTCCTCAACGGTGGGGTAGCCGGCGGGGAGGTAACCGATGAGGGCCGAGCGCCCCTGGGCGCGCGCCCTGTCGATGGCTGCTGCCGACTTGCTGGTGGTTCCTGCCTGGCTGGCGATGTCTGCGCTGTTCACAGCTGCTCCCCCTCTTTGCCGATTTCGGATTCGGCGGAATTCTTGTCCAACAGGTCAAACCATTCCGCGGCGGTGGCCACGTCCTTGTCGCCGCGTCCGGACAGGTTGACGATCACGATCTTGTCGCCGGCGGAGGCCGGGTCTTCGGCGGCGAGCCGCTGGCCCACCTTGATGGCTCCTGCCAGCGCGTGCGAGGACTCTATGGCCGGGATAATGCCTTCGGTGCGGCAGAGGAGACGGAAGGCTTCCATCGCTTCACCGTCCGTGATGGGCTCGTAGCTGACGCGTCCGATGTCGGCCAGGTAGGAGTGCTCCGGGCCGACGCCCGGGTAGTCGAGTCCGGCGGAGATGGAGTGCGACTCGATGGTCTGCCCGTCGTCGTCCTGCATCAGGTAGGAGCGTGCGCCATGCAGGACACCGGGCTTGCCCAGGGTGATGGTGGCTGCGTGACGGCCGGTCTCCACGCCGTCGCCGCCGGCCTCGAACCCGTAGATCTTCACGCTGGGATCGTCCAGGAACCCGTGGAAAATGCCGATGGCGTTGGAGCCGCCGCCGATGCAGGCGCAGACCGCGTCCGGGAGCCGGCCCTCCTGCTCGAGGATCTGGGCGCGGGCCTCCTCGCCGATGACTTCGTGGAAGTAGCGGACCATGGCGGGGAACGGGTGGGCTCCGGCGGCGGTGCCCAGGAGGTAGTGGGTGGTGGAAACGTTGGCTACCCAGTCACGGAGGGCATCGTTGATGGCGTCCTTGAGGGTCTGGGACCCGCTGGTCACGGGAATGACCTTGGCCCCCAGCAGCTCCATCCGGGCAACGTTCAGGGCCTGGCGGCGGCAGTCCTCGGCCCCCATGTACACCACGCACTCCAGGCCCATGAGGGCGGCAGCGGTGGCACTGGCCACGCCGTGCTGGCCGGCGCCGGTTTCGGCGATGATGCGGGTTTTGCCCATGCGCTTGGCGAGCAGTGCCTGGCCCAGGACGTTGTTGATCTTGTGCGAGCCCGTGTGGTTCAGGTCCTCGCGCTTGAGGAACACCCTTACTCCCCCGGCGTGCTGGGAGAACCGCTTGGCTTCCGTGAGCAGGGACGGACGGCCTGAGTAGTTCTTGTTCAGGTCGGCGATCTGCGCCCGGAATTCGGGATCGTCCTTGGCCTTGTTGAAGGTCTCTTCGAGTTCGTCCAGGGCAGCGATGAGCGACTCAGGCATCCATCGCCCGCCGTAATTGCCGAAGTACGGCCCGGGGGCGTGGCGCAGGGATCCACCCTGCAGGAATGCTTCCGCGGTCTTGTTGTCAGCGTTTCCCGAGGGTGCGTCAGCCATCAGTCCTGTCCTGTTCGGTTGGTAGTGGTCAAAAGTGTGCGGCTCCGGCCGGAGGCCGGAAATATGTGCCTGCCCTGCCGGCCCGCCAGCGGCCCCGCAGGATGAATGCTGTGTGCCTCAGGCGCGGGCAGCGATCGCGGCGGCACCCGCGGCAGTGAATTCGGCGATCCGCTCCCGGGGGGTCGCGTGGCTCACCAGGGCCTCGCCCACCAGTATGGCGTTGGCACCGCTGGCGGCGTAATGCGTGACGTCGTCAGCGTCCCGGACGCCTGACTCGGCCACCACCACGGCCTCTGCGGGGATCATTCCCGCGAGTGAGGCAAACACGGAACGGTCGACGTCGAGCGTCTTCAGGTTGCGTACGTTGACGCCGATGATCCGGGCGTTGGCCGCCACGGCCCGCTCGATTTCCTCCTCGGTGTGCGTCTCCACCAGGACGTTCATGCCGAGCTCCCGGCTGAGGGCGCTGAACTCGGAGAGCTGGGCGTCCGACAGGGCCGCCACGATGAGCAGGATGAGGTCGGCGCCGTGGGCGCGGGCCTCCCAGACCTGGTACTCGTCGAGCGTGAAGTCCTTGCGCAGCAGCGGGATGTCGACGGCGGCGCGCACGGCATCAAGGTCGGCCAGGGACCCGTTGAAGCGGCGCTGCTCGGTGAGGACACTGATAACGGAGGCACCGCCGTCGGCGTACTGCCTGGCGAGCGACGCCGGATCCCCGATGCTGGCGAGATCGCCTTTGGAGGGACTGCGGCGCTTGATTTCGGCGATGACTTTCAGCTGTTCCCGCGCTGGGGACGTCCCGCCGAGGGCTGCCCAGGCGTCGCGGGCGGGTGCCGCGGCCTGGGCCAGGTCCTTCAGCTCGGCCAGGGTAACAAGGCGCTTCCTGGCGTCCATATCCTCCCTGACACCGGCGTTGATGTCATCGAGAACAGTGGCCATCAGTGGCCGGAGTTCTTCAGCTTGCTGCCCTCGACGCCGTAGCCGGCTTTGCGCATGACGTAACCGAGGATCAGGCCGATCACCATGACAACGGCGCCGCCGATGAAGATGGGGGTGCTGGCGATGACGAAGGCGATGGCTGCGATGAGCGCGCCGACGAGCATGACGATAACGCAGGTCCATGCGGCCGGGCTGTTGCCGTGGCCGAGTTCCTGGCTGTGGTCAATGGCGCCCGGGGCGACCTGGCGGGTGCCGGACTTGGAAACGGACGCAGGTGCTTTGCTCATGGAAAATCTCCTCAGGGTGGATACTGCTTACATTCTGCCATTTTTTGGCCGCCGCCCGCGTACCGCAGGGCTGGACGCCCTTGCCCGGCGGTGGCGGCCGAAGGCCTTAGGTCGGGTCCTCGCCGCGGGAAAGCCGGTCCCAGCTGTCGATCTCGTCCACCGGCCCGGCCGCTGCAGCGGTCCCGGCGGCGCCGGGTGCGTCATATTTCGTCCGTGTCTTCCAGTGGCGGGACGCCGGCAGGATCAGCACGGCTGCCAGCGCCAGCAGGCAGCCGGCGACGACGGCGAGTGCCGGGAAGGGGGTGAGCTCAACGTGCGCCTGGCTGCCGGAGATCCCGGTGGCGCCTGCGATGGTGCCCTGCGCGGCCGCGAGCGGGTCCGCCAGGACGATCGCCGCGGCGGTAACAACGCCGGCAGAGGCCAGGACGATGATGGCGGTGATGACCCACCGGGCGATCCTGCCGGCAATGGCAGCGGCAAGTCCGCCGGCCAGGGCCACCAGCGCCAGGGCCGTCACGGTGGTGGCGGCCTTGCTGCCCTGCACCTGGATGACACTTTGCGCGGCGCCGGCCTGCCCTACCTGGTTGGGGTCGAGGGTGGCTGTCATCCAGGTTTGCGTGGTGCTGCCGAAGGCTGCCAGCGCGAGGACCGTGATCAGCAGCACCAGCGTGGACTTGCGTGCCCACGCGGGCGTGGCGCGGCGCGTCCCGGGTTTGCCGGCACCGCCTGGTGTGCCGGCGTTGCCTGCGGGGTCAACCGTTGCTCCGGAACTCGTCATCAGGAATCGGTCCCGCCGGGGAGGGATTCCGCCGAAATGTTGTGCAGGGATCCGGCGGTGTGGACCGCACGCAGCGGGGCGGCGGCCTTGTTGACGGTTTCCATGGCCTCGGTGGGGTTCACCGAGTCTGCCACGATGCCGCCCCCGGCCTGGACGTAGGCGCGCCCCTCGCGGAGCAGCGCGGACCTGATGGCAATGGCCATGTCCATGTCGCCGGCGAAGTCGAGGTAGCCCACCACGCCGCCGTAGATGCCGCGGCGGTGCGGTTCCAGTTCATCGAGGAGGCGCAGCGCCCTGGGCTTGGGGGCCCCGGAGAGCGTGCCGGCCGGGAAAGTGGCCTTAAGGACGTCATAGGCTTTGGCCTGCGGGGCGAGCTGCCCCACCACGGTGGATACCAGGTGCATGATGTGGCTGAAGCGCTCCACCTCCATGAACTGGGTGACATCGACGGTGCCGGCAACGCAGACCTTGGAGAGGTCATTGCGGGACAGGTCCACCAGCATGAGGTGCTCGGCGCGTTCCTTTTGGTCGGCCAGCAATTCCTCGGCCAGTGCCTTGTCCGCTTCGACGGTCTTGCCGCGGGGGCGGGAACCGGCGATGGGGTGGGTGATGACTTCCTCGCCGGTGACCGTTACCAGTGCCTCCGGGGAGGACCCGACGATGGAGTATTCGCGGCCCTCGGCGTCTTCAAGGCTGAAGATGTACATGTACGGGCTGGGGTTGGTGTTACGGAGCACGCGGTAGACGTCCAGGGCAGATGCCTTGCACTCCATCTCGAAGCGACGCGAGATCACCACCTGGAAGACCTCGCCGTCAACAATGGCTTCCTTGCCGCGGTCCAGGGCTGCCAGGTACTCGGCTTCGTCCCAGCGTTCCTGGACGCTGGACGCAAAGTCCAGGGCTGCCGGTGCCAGCACGGAGACCGGCTGCACCACGGGCGCGCTGATCCTGGCCAGGAGTTCCTTGACCCGGGCGACGGCGTCATGCCAGGCCTCATCGACGCGCTCGGAGCTGTTGTCGAAGTTGATGGCGTTGGCAATCAGCAGGACCGTGCCGTCAACGTTGTCGTGCACCGCCATGTCCGTGACCAGGTTCAGGGCCATCTCGGGCAGGTGCAGATCGTCCTCCGGCGGACTGACCAGCCGCTCCCAGTGGCGGACAGTTTCCCAGCCGAGGAAGCCCACCAGGCCGGACGTGAAGGGCGGGAGCCCCTCGAACCGGTCCGTGCGCAGGGCCTCGATGGTGTCGCGGATGGCGTCCACCGGGCTGCCGCTGACCGGTACCCCGGCGGGCGGCTCGCCCAGCCAGTGCGCCTGGCCGTCCTTGGTGGTCAGCGTGGCCCGCGACCGGGCACCGATGAAGGAATAGCGCGACCAGGCTCCGCCCACGGCGGCCGATTCCATCAGGAAGGTGCCGGGCTGCCCCTGGGCCAGCTTCCGGTAAAGGCCGATGGGGGTTTCGGCGTCGGCGAGCACCTTGAGCCGGACGGGAATGACGCGGCTGTGGCCGGCGAGTTCGCGGAACTCCTCAAGGCTGGGGCTGATGGTTCCGAGGTCCTGCATGGCTGTGCTTGTCCACCTGTTCTTCGAAAGGCCCGGCAGCGCCGGTTCCTTGGATGTGCTTTGCATGGGATGCCCGCAGCCGGCTGCCGGCCGGCCCGGGCCATGTGTTCGGCCTAGCCTGCCTGGCCCGCGACGGCGTCAAGGTCCCTGCCGTCGAAGCAGGTCCGGGTCCCGGTGTGGCAGGCGGCACCCACTTGGTCGACGCGCACCAGGAGGGCGTCGCCGTCGCAGTCCATGGCTACGGACTTCACCCACTGGACGTGTCCCGAGGTGTCCCCCTTGCGCCAGTACTCCTGGCGGGAGCGGGAGTAGAACGTCACGCGGCCGGTGGTCATGGTGCGGTGCAGGGCTTCGTCGTCCATCCAGCCGAGCATGAGCACTTCGTTCGTGTCATACTGCTGCACCACGGCGGCCACCAGGCCCGCGCCATCGCGTTTGAGGGCGGCGGCCACCTCCTTGGGAAGCGGGCTCGCCGGTGAGGATCCGACGGACGACGCCGGCACGTGGGACGCGGCGGATCCTGCGGTTTGGACGGGGGTTGGCTGCTCAGACATCGCCTCAAGTCTAGTGCCTCCGCCGGAGCGTTCTCCTGTTGTGAACAACGGCACGCCACCGGCCGCCGCAGTGCTGCCCATCTCCACACCACTCGTGCTAGTTTCACAAGTGATGCATTTCGTCGAACCGTCCCGAGAAGTCCTTGCCGAAACCCTGCTTGCGGCCGGCCCTGATGCGCCCACGCTGTGCAAGGGCTGGCGCACCAGGGACCTTGCCGCGCACCTTTACCTGCGCGAGCGGAAGGCCGCCGTCGGGCTCGGTTTGATCATCAAGCGCCTGGCAAAGGCCTCTGACCAGGCCACCGCGAAGCTGGCCGCCAAGCTCACCACCAACGAGGACTACGCCCGGCTGGTGAACACCTTCCGCGCCGGGCCGCCTGCCCTCTCTCCGATGAGCATCCCTGCGCTGGATGAGAGCGCCAACCTGATTGAATACTTCGTCCATACGGAGGACGTCCGCCGTGCCGTGGACCGGTGGGCGCCCAGGGCCCTGGACGAGGCCTACTCGGATGCGTTGTGGGACGAACTGGTCAAGCGTGCCGCCATCCTCTACCGCGGCGTGGACCTGGGCATTGTCCTGGTCCGTCCGTCCGGCCCCCGCCACGTCGCCAAGCGGGCACCTGTTTCGGTGGCAATCGTCGGTGAGCCGGGTGAATTGCTCATGCACGCCCATGGCCGCACCCGCCACGCCCTGGTCACCTTCGAAGGCCAGCCCGACGCCGTCGCCCTCCTCCAGTCAGCCGAAGTAGGACTCTAAAGGCTGGGCCAGCGCCCGCAGGGTTCCCTGGCCGAAGCGGGGTGAGGGAGCGGGTGGGGACTACCTGACTTCGAAGCCTGCTTCGCGAATCGCGTCCTTGACCTGGGACATCATGTTGTCCGGTCCCCAGTGGAAGATCGAGGCGGCCAGGACCGCGTCCGCACCGGCCGCGACGGCGGGCGGAAAGTGCGCCGGCTCCCCCGCTCCGCCGGACGCGATGATCGGAACCCTGACGGCGGCGCGGACCAGCTTGATAAGTTCGAGATCGAAGCCGTCCTTGGTGCCGTCCGCGTCGATGGAGTTCAACAGGATCTCCCCCACCCCGCGGTCGGCCGCTTCCCTGGCCCACTCAATGGCGTCGATCCCGGTGCCGGTGCGGCCGCCGTGGGTGGTCACTTCAAACCCCGACGGTGTGGGCTGGGACCCCGGCCGGGTGCGGCGGGCGTCAACGGAAAGGACCAGCACCTGGGAACCGAAGTGCCGGGTGATTTCGTCGATGACGTCGGGCCGGGCCACGGCGGCGGTGTTGATGGAGGCCTTGTCCGCGCCGTAGCGCAGGAGCTTGTCCACCTCTGCCACGCCGCGGACGCCGCCGCCAACGGTGAGCGGAATGAAGACTTCCTCAGCGGTGCGCCGGACGACGTCGAACGTGGTCTCGCGGTTGCCCGAGGAAGCGGTGACGTCAAGGAAGGTCAGTTCATCGGCACCGGCGTTGTCGTAGCGGTGGGCGAGCTCCACGGGGTCGCCGGCATCGCGGAGGCCCTCGAAGTTAACGCCCTTGACGACGCGCCCGGCGTCGACGTCGAGGCAGGGAATGACGCGGACTGCTACTGCCATGGGAACTCCTGGATATTCAGTGCTGCTGGGGGTCGCCGGTGCTCAGATGCGGCAGGCGTGGATGCTGCTGACCAGGATGGCGCGGGCGCCCAGGTCGTACAGTTCGTCCATGATCCGGTTGGTTTCCTTCTTGGGAACCATGGACCGGACCGCCACCCAGTCGGAGTCGCGCAGCGGGGAGACGGTGGGCGATTCGAGGCCCGGGGTCAGGCTGGCGGCCTTCTCCACGAGCTCCTTGCGGATGTCGTAGTCCATCAGCACGTACTGGCGCGCCACCAGGACGCCCTGGAGCCGGCGGATAAGGACGTCGATTTCCTTGGCCGTGCCGTTCGCTTCCCCGCCGGAACCGGTGCGCCGGATGAGGACGGCTTCGGATTTGAGGATGGGTTCGCCGAAGATTTCCATGCCGGCGGCCTTGAGGGTGTTGCCGGTTTCCACGACGTCAGCGATGGCGTCCGCGACGCCGAGGCGCACGGAGGATTCAACGGCGCCGTCGAGCCGGACCACCCTGGCGTTGATGCCGCGTTCGGCCAGGTAGTTGCGCAGCAGGCCGTCGTAGCTGGTGGCCAGGCGCTTGCCTTCGAGTTCGGCGGCGGAACTGAAATCGCCCACCGGGCCGGCGAAGCGGAACGTTGACGCGGCGAATCCCAGTGGCAGGAGCTCTTCGGCTTCCACCTCGGCGTCCAGCAGCAGGTCGCGGCCGGTGATGCCGACGTCGAGCGTTCCGCGGCCCACGTAGACCGCGATGTCGCGGGGGCGGAGGAAGAAGAACTCAATGTCGTTGTCGGGGTCCACCATGACCAGCTCGCGGCTGTCGCGCCGCTGGCGGTATCCGGCTTCGGAGAGCATGGCGGACGCGGCTTCGGACAGGGAGCCCTTGTTGGGGACGGCTACTCGCAGCATGGGAAATTCTTTCTGGGTGGAAGGTCTGGGTTTCAGGCAATGCAGGCCACAGCAGGCCGGCGGCAAAGCGCCGGCCGGTGGCTACAGATGCTTGTAGACGTCTTCCAGGGTCAGGCCTTTTGCGAGCATGAGGACCTGCAGGTGGTACAACAGCTGGGAGATTTCCTCGGCCGCAGCTTCATCGGATTCATATTCGGCAGCCATCCAGACTTCGGCTGCTTCCTCAACGACTTTTTTGCCGATGCCGTGAACACCGGACTCCAATTCAGCGACGGTGCGGGAGCCTTCCGGGCGGGTGGCTGCCTTCTCGCTGAGCTCAGCGAACAGCGTCTCGAAATTCTTCACGCCCTCCAGCCTACTTGCTGCGGACGCAGCGGCGCTTCCCGGGCGGTTGCATGACGGGCGCGATGTGAGGGAATACACACCGCGCCCGTGCAGCGCGGTGCCGCTTAGCTGCGGTACTGCTTGAGGACGACGGCGGTGGCCAGCGCCGCGGTGACGGCCTCGTGGCCCTTGTCTTCCTTGGAGCCGGGCAGGCCGGCGCGGTCGAGGCCCTGCTGTTCGTTGTCGCAGGTGAGCACGCCGAAGCCGACCGGCACGCCGGTGGAGACGCTGACGTCGGTGAGTCCCGACGTCGCGGCCTGGCAGACGTAGTCGAAGTGCGGCGTGCCGCCGCGGATCACGACGCCGAGGGCAACCACGGCGTCAAAGTGCGGTGCCAGGCGGGCGGCGGCAACGGGAAGTTCGAAGCTGCCGGGGACCCGCAGCACGGTGGGCTCGGCGATGCCGGCGTCCTTGGCGGCGCGGAGTGCCCCGTCCAGGAGGCCGTCCATGATCTGCGTGTGCCAGCTGGCTGCAATGATGGCCAGCTTCAGCTGCGAGGTTTCAGCCGGGTTGAGGGTGCTGAGGTCGATGTCGGGGGCGCCGTGTCCGCTCATGGGTTTTCAGTGTTCCGTTCGTTCGTGAAGACGTCAGTCTTGTTCGTGGTCGTAGGGGGTTTCGGAAGCCGGGACGGGCACGGGAGCCACCTGGGAGTCCAGCAGCAGCCGGTGTTCCATGCGGTCCTTCTTGGTGCGCAGGTACCGGATGTTCTGTTCACGGGAGGGGACCTCCGTGGGAACCATTTCCACCACCGTCACCCCGGCCTTGGCCAGCCTGTTCTGCTTGTCCGGGTTGTTGCTCAGCAGCCGTACTTCATGCAGGCCCATTTCGGCCAGGATCTGGGCCGCGGCCTTGTAGCAGCGGGCATCAACGGGAAGGCCCAGCTGTTCGTTGGCCTCCACGGTGTCGAAGCCGGCTTCCTGCAGGGCGTAGGCCTTGATCTTGTTGGCAAGGCCGATGCCGCGGCCTTCCTGGCCGCGAAGGTAGAGCAGGGTTCCGCCGTTGTCCCGGATCAGCTCCAGCGCGAAGGCGAGCTGTTCCCCGCAGTCGCACCGGTAGGAGCCAAAGACATCGCCGGTAAGGCACTCGGAGTGCAGCCGGACCAAGGGAGCTTTTCCGTCGGTGGGAGCGTTTGGCGAGCTGACGGCCAGGTGCTCAACACCGGTCACAAGGTCGGTCCACGCCTGCGCCACGAAGTCGCCGAAGGCGGTGGGCAGTTGCACTACCGGTCCTCCGCTGACGGGATGGGGCGCCTCGCCGGACACCGCGTGGGACTTGCGGTGACCGTTGTGCTGGCTGTCGTCGCTGGCTGCCGCTGCCGTCATCGTTTCTCCTTTTCTCCACCCGGGACCACCCGGGCATCCTCATCCAGGGCGCCCCCGGCCCCGGCTTCAAGATACGCCACCAGGTCCTCGATGGAGATGAGGGGGCACCCATGTTCAGCTGCGAACGAACGGAGCCCGTCCAGGCGCATCATTTCGCCGTCGTCGTACACCACTTCCGCGATCACCCCGACAGGCTCAAGGCCCGCGAGGCGGCACAGGTCCACAGCGGCCTCTGTGTGGCCCTGGCGTTCCCGCACACCACCATCAACGGCACGGAGCGGGAAAATATGCCCCGGCCTGGTCACGGACGCCGGTCCGGCCTGCGGGTCGGCCAGGATCCTTGCGGTCAGGGCCCGGTCCGTGGCGGATATTCCCGTGCTGACACCGATGGCCGCATCACAGGAGACGGTGTAGGCGGTGCCTTTAGCGTCCTCGTTGACAGCCGTCATGGGAGGCAGGGCCAGTGCGTCGGCGCGGTCCCCGGTCAGCGGCACGCAGATCACTCCGGAGCTGTACCGGATGGTCCAGCCCATCAGCGCCGGAGTTGCGTGCTGGGCGGCGAAGATGATGTCGCCTTCGTTTTCGCGGTCTTCGTTGTCGACCACCAGCACCGGGCGCCCGGCAGCCATGGCCCGCACGGCGTCCGCGATGGAGTCCAGTCCCCGGGCGGGTCCGGATGACGCCCCGCCCGCGGCGGAGCCACCGGTTACCGGCTGGCTGGTTTGGGGATCGTTCGCGACGGCGGGTTCCAGGCGCACTGCAGCGTTCACCGTGCACCTCCCGCCAGGGCGGCTTCGCCGTTTCCTGCCGGTGAGCCGGCGCCGCGGAAAGCAAGCAGCCGTTCGGTGTATTTGGCCAGGACGTCCACTTCGAGGTTCACGCGGCTGCCGGTGGTCTTGGTGCCCAGGCCGGTTTCGGCGAGGGTGGTGGGGATCAGGCCCACTTCGAACCAGGGTTCCTGCTCCGCCGCCGGGCTGACGGCCGTCACGGTGAGGGAGACGCCGTCGATGGCGATGGAGCCTTTCTCGGCGATGTAGCGGGCCAGGTTGGCGGGAACGCCGAAGCGCAGCCGCTCCCAGTTGCCTTGGGCTTCCCGTTCCAGCAGGACACCCACGCCGTCCACGTGGCCTTGCACCACGTGGCCATCCAGGCGGCCGCCTGCGGGAACGCACCGCTCCAGGTTGACGGAGTCGCCTGCGGTGAGCTCGCCGATGGTACTCCGCACCAGGGTCTCCCCCATGACGTCGACGCTGAAGTCCTTGCCGTCAATCGCTGTTGCCGTGAGGCAGACACCGTTGACGGCGATGGAGCCCCCAAGTGCCAGGCCCTCGGTGGAGGCGGGCGCATGCAGCCGGACGGTGGCGCTGGTGTTGCCGTCCCGCTCGACGGACAGCACCTGCCCCTGCTCGGCAATAATTCCGGTAAACATCAGTAGCCTCCCTGGGCTGGCTCCGCGGCTGCGCGGGTTGGTGGGTGGTCAAGTGCAACATGCCGTTGCGGTCTGAGGTGGAGCCTGAGGTCCCGGCCCAGCGTCCGTACCGCGCCGCCGTCGGACGCGTCCCATTCCCATTGCTGGGCGTCGGGAAGGCTGGTGATGCCCAGCCCGTTCAGTGCAGGGGTGCCGGATCCCAGCAGTGTGGGCGCCAGGTACACGATGAGTTCATCCACCAGGCCGGCCGCCAGGAAGGAGCTCAGGATGCTGGACCCGCCCTCCACCATGACGTGCCGGATGCCGGACGAATACAGCATTGACAGGGCTTCGTGCGGATCACGGGTGGGAAGGTGGACGGCCAGGCCGTCGTCCCCATGGATTGCGGCGTCCTCCGGGATGGCACGCAGGCCCATGACCGCACGAACGGGTTGTTTGGATGCCGGGTTGCCGGCGGCATCCCGGGCGGTCAGCCGCGGGTTGTCCACCATCACGGTCTGGGTGCCCACCAGGATGGCATCGATGCGGCCGCGGATCCCGTGGTTGTCCGCCAGGGACTCCGGGCTGGAGATCCACTGGCTGGTGCCGTCTTCGGCAGCGATGCGGGCGTCAAGGGTCTGCGCGATGTGGAGGGTGACGAAGGGCCGCTTGGCAGCCACTGCCTCGAACCACTGGCGGTTCAGGTCCAGGGCTTCATCGGCGCCCAGTCCGCTGCGGACCCGGATGCCTGCTGCACGCAGTGTCGCCGCGCCCCCGGCAGCAGGGTCATGGGGGTCGTCCACGGCGTACACCACGTCCGTGATCCCGGCGGCGATGATCGCTTCCGTGCAGGGACCCGTGCGGCCCACGTGGTTGCAGGGTTCGAGCGTGACCACCATGGTGCAGCCGGACAGATCCAGTCCGACGGCGGCGGCCTGGGCTATCGCGTCGGCCTCGGCATGTGCGGTCCCGGCACCGCGGTGGTGGCCGGAAACCAGCTGCCGGCCGTCAGGCCCGATGACGACCGCCCCCACGAGGGGATTCGCGCCGCGGGGGCCTTCCAGTGCTGCCCTGAGGGCGTCTTCCATGGCGCCCGTTTCGGCGGCACTGAAGGCTGTGACCACGCCGGCGTCCGGCTGGAGCTTCGCGGCGCCCGTCATGCGGCTGCCGATGCGGAGTAGTTGCCTGCCTTGGAAGCGGCAGGACTTGCGGCGTTTAAGAGCCATCGCTGGGGGTTCATTGTGCGTCGTTCCTTCCCTGTCGAACCGCGATGGCTCCGGGGATACGACAGCAGAACGCTGCGGAGCCCAAAGGCTGCGCAGATACAGCTGTACGTGCTTCTCTCATCCAGACTTTAACTGTCGGTACCGGAATTCCACCGGTTCAACCGTCTGCCGGAATCCTCCTGGGAGGACACCGGCTCGCGGGTCGCGGACTGTCACCGCCGGTTCGGACTTACACCGACCCCGGAGCACGTATGTGTGTTGTTATTGTGCCACAACCCGGATGGCCTCCCGGTTATTCCGTCGCGGCACGTAATGTCCGGCTGCCCTTGGCGCGCAGCAGGTCGATCGCAGCGGACGGATCCTCGGCGCCATACACAGCGGAACCGGCCACAAAGACGTTCGCCCCGGCTTCGGCGGCGCGGGCAATGGTCTCTTCGGTAATGCCGCCATCCACCTGGATCGCAACCCCCAGCCCGGAACCCTCCACGGCCGCCCGGGCCCTGCGGATCTTGGGCAGGGTGATGTCCAGGAACGCCTGGCCGCCGAAGCCCGGTTCCACGGTCATGATGAGCAGCATGTCCAGTTCCACCAGCATGTCCAGGTACGGTTCCACAGCCGTCGCGGGGCGCAGGGCCATCCCTGCTTTGGCCCCCCTGCTGCGCAGTTCCCGCGCCAGCTTGATAGGCGCAACTGATGCTTCCGCGTGGAACGTCACGGAAGCCAGGCCGGCGTCCGCGAAACCTGGCGCCCAGCGGTCCGCGTCCGCGATCATCAGGTGCGCATCGAGCGGTACGGGGCTGACGGCCTGGATCCGCTGCACCACGGGCAACCCGATGGTCAGGTTGGGAACGAAGTGGTTGTCCATGACATCGACGTGCACGGCATCGGCATTGCTGATCCGCTGCAGTTCAGCCTCAAGGTTGACGAAGTCGGCGGAGAGGATGCTCGGGTTGATGCAGCACTGCGTCACGGAAATGCCTTTCGCTGGTTGTTCTGGTCCCACGGCATGGACCACGCCGTGGCTGCTGGGTGTCGCGCCGTTCCTGATGGTCAGGCTTTCTTCCTGATCAGGGCAAGGAACATCGCGTCGGTGTGATGGATGTGGGGCCAGAGCTGGGCAGTCAGCTCGTGGCCGGCACCAAGGGACCCGGTCAGGCTGACCGCGTCCAGGGCGGCCCCGGCGTCAAGGAGTTCAAGGTCGGTGCGCTTGCGCAGGACGTCTGATACCACCGCTGTTGTCTCCGCCGGATGCGGTGAACAGGTCACGTAGGCCACCACTCCCCCTGGCCGGACGGCGGCCAGGGCCGAGGCCAGCAGTTCGCGCTGCAATGGCCCGAGGTCCGCGATGTCCTTGGGCGAGCGACGCCACCGGGACTCCGGCCTGCGGCGAAGCGCGCCCAGGCCGGTACAGGGAACGTCAACCAGGACACGGTCATAACGCTCCGGCTGCTCACCGCCCACTTCACGGCCGTCGCCGGTGCGGACTTGCCAGCTGCCATGCGGCACGGCGGACAATGCCTGGCTGACCAGCTTGGCCCGGTGCGGCGCCGGTTCGTTCGCCAGCAGGGTGGCGCCCCGCTGGTGCGCCAGCGCACCCAGGAGCGCCGCCTTCCCGCCGGGACCGGCACAAAGATCGAGCCACGCTTCAGCGTCGCCGTCCACCGCCGGAGCGCTGACGGCCGCGCTTCCGTCCGCCGGCCCGCCAAGATCCACCGCGGCCAGGGCCCTGGCCACCAGCTGGGAACCGACATCCTGTACACGGGTGGTGCCGGCGCGGACGGAAGCCAGCCGGCCAAGGTCGCCGCCACTGGAAAGCGCTGAGCCTTCAACAAGCTCCCCGGGAGCGGCGCCACTTTCCAGTGCCTCGTCCAGGCTGCCCAGGCCGGGCAGCGCAACGAGGTTGACCACCGGGGCGGCGTTGTCAGCTTCCAACAGCTCATCGATCTCCGCCGCGGAGCGGCCGTGGGCCACGAGGGACTGGCGCATGGCGCGCACGATCCACTCCGGGTGCGCGTACTTCACCGCTGCTACCTTCGTAGCGTCGGTTTCGCCTTCCACCAACAGGTCCAGCCACTCCTCGAGGCTCCGGGCGGCGACCTTGCGCAGGACGGCGTTGATCAGTGTTGACGGTCCGGCGCCGATCACCGCGCGCGCGAGCCCCACGGTCTGGTCCAGGGCAGCGTGGGCCGGGACCCGCATGGCAAGCAGTTGGTGGGCACCGATGCGGAGCGCATCAAGGATGGCCGGGTCCAGCTGGGCCAGGGGACGGTCCACGCACCGTGCCAGGATGGCGTCATAGGTGCCTTGGTTGCGGAGTGCGCCATAGCTCAGTTCGGTGGCGAACCCGGCGTCCCGCTTGTCCAGGTGGTGGTGCCGGATCCGGGCCGGCAGCACGAGGTTGGCGTAGGCGTCCTCCGCCGCGACGGCGCGGAGCACCTCGAAGGCCACGAGGCGGGCGGGATCCGCGCGCCTGGTGCGCTGGGACGGAGCCTGCCCGGTGAAGCTCCGCTGCGGCCCGCGGTTGCGTTCGCGGCCCTTGGCGTTCCGCCGGCTGGCGTCCCGGGGACCGCCGTTGCCACGGCCGCCGCCGGCAGGTCCGCCGCTGCCGCCCTGCCCGCCTTTCCCGCCGCTGCCCCGTCCGCCTGTATTGCCTCCGGACCCGGTCATTCGAACACCACGCTATCCAGTGAAGCCAAACCGCGCGCCCAGTCGGGGGCGGCCATCATCTTTTTCCCGGCAGGCTGGATACGCGTCAGTTCCACCGCGTGCGACCCCGTTCCCACCAGCACGGCTTTGCCGTTCAGTTCCACGGCTCCCGGGGCCAGCCCGGAAACATCCGGCCGCAGCCGGACCGGCTCGAGCTTGACCCGCTGCCCGTTGAGCAGGGTCCAGGCACCGGGCTCGGGGGTGACGCCGCGCGCCTGCCTGCTGATGGCCAGGGCCGGATGCGCCCAGTTCAGGTGGCCGTCCTCCAACGTCAATTTCGGCGCGAGCGACACATCGCCGGCCTGTGCCTGCGGCGCTGCTTTTCCGGCGTCGATGGCGGACAGGGTTTGGGCCAGCAGGACCGCGCCGCTGTGGGACAGCCGTTCCAGGAGGTCACCGGCGGTGTCCTGGGCCTTGACGGCCTCGGTCAGGGTGCCGAAGACGGGACCGGTGTCCAGGCCTTCCTCCAGCTGGAACGTCACGGCGCCGGTGACGTCGTCTCCGGCCATGATGGATCGCTGGACCGGCGCCGCTCCGCGCCAGGCCGGCAGCAGGGAAAAGTGCAGGTTGACCCAGCCGTGCCGCGGGATGCCCAGGGCGTCAGGGGGAACCAGTCCGCCATAAGCGACGATGGCCGCGACGTCCGGCTGCACCGCGGCAATGCCGGCTATGGCATCGGCGTCGACGCGCGCCGCACGGATGACCTCGATGCCCAGTTCCGCAGCCCGCTGGGCAATGGGCGACGGCGTCAGCACGCGCTTGCGGCCCAGCGGCGCGTCGGGCCGGGTCAGGACGGCAACGACGTTGAAGCCGGCGTCGACCAGCGCGTCCAGGGATGGGACTGCGACGGCGGGTGTCCCCGCGAAGAGGACCCTCACCCGGCTGCGCCGAAGCTGGAGCCGGGGGTGCTGGTTCCACCAAAGCTGGCACCGCCGAAGCTTGACCCGACACTCCTGGCGCGTTTGGCTGTGGTGCGTCCGGCGACGGCGTCGTAATTGGCGTTGCGGATGGACCTCAGCGCCGCCTTCCTGTCCTCGCCCTCGAGGCGGTCCGTGTAGAGGATACCGTCCAGGTGGTCGTTTTCGTGCTGGAAGCAGCGCGCCAGCATCCCTTCACCGTCAATGGCGACCGGGTTGCCGTGCATGTCAACACCGGTGACGCGGGTGGCGCGGAAACGGCGCACCGGGAAGCCGAGGCCCGGGATGGAGAGGCAGCCCTCCACATGGTCCGGCTGGTAGTCCTCGCTGTTTTCCAGGACAGGATTGATGATGTGGCCCTCGACGCCGTCGATCCGGTACGTGAAGATGCGCTTGCTGACGCCGATCTGGGGCGCGGCGAGGCCGGCGCCTTCGACGTCCTCCATGGTTTCGGTCATGTCGGCGACCAGTTTGGCAAGGTCGGGTCCGAATTCCGTCACGGGATCGGCGACTGTGCGCAGCACAGGATCGCCGATGATGCGGATATTCAGAATAGCCATGCGCTGTGTGTCCTCACGGTTGGCGGCAAAAGGGAACCTGTCCAGTTTAGGTGCAGTCTCTCCACGTGCACCGTTCCGTTAGGCGGTGCGGGCCAGGGGTGGAGGCGCGATGGGCAACAGCGCGGTGCCGGCGCTGAGGGTGTCTGCGGAGAGCTCCCAGACGCGGCGCAGGGCGCAGAACTTCCACCAGTGGTGCTTAAGGACTTCCGGGTTGGCGCGGACCGGGCGGACTTCCGTCTCGCCGATGGCCACGGCCAGCAGGACCGGGTCCTCGCCGTACTTCCAGGGTTCCCAGGTCCCCGCTTCCGGGTCCACGAGGCTCTCTTCCGCCTTCATGCCGGCCACCAGCTGCATGACCACTTTGTCATCCAGCGGCTTGACCTGCCCGTCCCGCGTTGTTCCCTTGGTCTTGTAGTCGATCAGGCAGATGCGCCCGTTGATCCTGGCCACGAGGTCAAGTGTGCCGGCGTATCCCACTGAGTCGTTCCAGACCGTGATTTCCGGAGCGATGGGCTCCACGCGGAAGAGCTCCCACCATTCGTCGAACCGAACAGCGAAGGCTTCCTCACCGTTGGCGGCCAGCGCCTCGCGGGCTTCCTTCATGGCATGGGGGCGGCCCAGTGCCCTTAGTGCCACCTGTTCGCAGTAGTTGTGGACACGGTCTCCGCGGCGTGCGGCGTCATCCCGGTAGGTTTCGGCGGCTTTGGCTGCACGGTTGATGGCCTGCTTGATCTTGGCAGGGCTCCCCAGGCAGTCGGACAGCAGCGGATCGTTGGCCAGGCTGCTGGCGCCCATGTAGCCGAACCAGCCGTCGAGCCCATGCGGCTGCTGGCTGATTACCGTGGTGATGGAAGGCACCGAGAACTGCTCAGACGTTGACCGTGCGTACATCCGGCCGTATTCGGTGGCGTGGGCGAGAAGCGGATCAGTCATACAAAAGACTCTTTCACAGGGGGCCGACAAAAGCTCCGGGGGTCCGGAGCCGCACACAAAAAAGGTCCGTTTCCGCTGCTGATGAGCGGAAACGGACCTCTGCGGTGGGCGATACTGGGTTCGAACCAGTGACCTCTTCGGTGTGAACGAAGCGCGCTACCACTGCGCCAATCGCCCCGATGCATTTGAATGCTAGCCCACGTCTGCCCCAATTCAAAAATCGGTGATGCCGCAGCCCGGAGCGCTCCTTCCCCCGGCCTGCCGAACGCGGCACCTTCCAATCCCTTGACCCGGGAAGCCAACCGCCGCCGTCGGAAATTACACGCCTGTAACTCGACAAAATCCGCGTGGACGCTGGGAAGGACGGCGGTTCGCAGTTGCGCGACTCCCTCCGATTTGGAGTTTCCCGGAACCTCCTATATTGTTTTTACTCGTTGGAACGCGAGGAAATGCCGGAAACGGCAAGGAATCAAGCCTCCAAAATGCGGACGTAGCTCAGCTGGTAGAGCACCACCTTGCCAAGGTGGATGTCGCGAGTTCGAATCTCGTCGTCCGCTCGCAGGACACTGTCACGGCAAACATTCTTAGGAATCGGCGCCAGCACGGTGGGTTGGCCGAGAGGCGAGGCAGCGGCCTGCAAAGCCGTATACACGGGTTCGAATCCCGTACCCACCTCGGTGAAAACCAGGGTTTCCGGAGTTCCGGATGCAATGGGCGATTGGCGCAGCGGTAGCGCGCTTCCCTGACACGGAAGAGGTCACTGGTTCGATCCCAGTATCGCCCACTCGGCAAGGCAACTTGCCGGCAGTACCACCGGATCCTCCGGAACAACCTGCACAAATGCGGACGTAGCTCAGCTGGTAGAGCACCACCTTGCCAAGGTGGATGTCGCGAGTTCGAATCTCGTCGTCCGCTCTCTTACATCCCACAGCCGGTCTTCCGGTTTCGGGGCGATTGGCGCAGCGGTAGCGCGCTTCCCTGACACGGAAGAGGTCACTGGTTCGATCCCAGTATCGCCCACACACGAACAGCAGCTCTCCGGAGCTGCTTTTTTCGTTTCCGGGTATCCGCTGCAGGCGAACGGGATTCCCTTGGCACGCCTCCCGCGCCCGGCTAGGATCGAATGCGCGAGGAGCGACCTGGCTCCGCGATAGAAGGGAGGTGTCCGTGGGTTTGATTGACGATCTTAAGGGCAAGGCTCAGGGTCTCATCCGCGGCAACGAGCAGGCTATCAAGGACGGCATTACCAAGGCCGGCGATTTCGTCGACACCAAGACCGGCGGCAAGTACGCAGGCCACGTCGACAAGATCCAGGATGGCGCTTCCAAGCTTGTTGACCAGAACGGCACCCCGGGGCACGCACCTGCCACCGAGCAGGTTCCCCCGGCAGCTCCTGGCAATCCGGTTCCGCCGGTAGACAGGGCTCCGTAAAGGATTCGGCCAGGGCTCTTGCCCGGCACGTCAAGGAGGTGCGGGTCCCGCCGGGAGGCGGCACCCGCACCTTTGGCGCTTAACGGCTTCTTCCGGAGCTCCCGATTGCCGGTTGGGAAACCTGCGCCGGTACCCTGCCGGTATGCCCAAGTCCCCCGCACCCGCAACATCCGCCGGTCCCGGACTGGTCCGGACCGATTCCAGGCCGGCCATCGCCGGGATCGTCACCGCATTGGTCGGATTCACCTCATCGTTCGCTGTTGTCCTGGCCGGCCTCACGGCGGTGGGTGCCAATCCCGCCCAGGCGGCGTCCGGCCTGCTGGCGGTGACGCTCACTGTCGGCCTCGGCGTACTCTTCCTCTCGTGGCGTTCCCGGGTCCCGGTAACCCTGGCCTGGTCCACACCGGGCGCAGCGCTGCTTGCTGCATCGGGAGTGCCCGACGGCGGGTGGCCGGCCGCCGTCGGAGGCTTCCTTGGGGCGGGGCTGCTGCTGGCGCTGACCGGCCTGGTGCCTGCGCTCGGCAGGCTGATGGCCCGCATCCCGCCATCCCTGGCCCAGGCCATGCTGGCCGGTGTCCTGCTCCAGCTCTGCCTGGCACCGTTCAAGGCCCTTGGTTCGGTGCCCCTCTTCGTGGCACCGGTGATCCTGTGCTGGCTGCTGATGATGAAGTTCGCCCCGCGGTGGGCGGTGCCCGCCGCCCTGCTGGTTGCATTGGGCGTCATCGGAGTGTCGCTGGCGTCGGCAGGAACGCCCGTTGCACCTGCCGCTTTGGTCCCGGCACTGGCGTGGACCATGCCTACATTCAGCGTGCAGGCCATGGCCGGAATCGCAGTACCGCTGTTCGTGGTGACCATGGCCTCCCAAAACATTCCAGGGGTTGCCGTCCTCAGGTCCTTTGGCTACGAAACACCGTGGCGGCCGGCCATGCTCGTTACCGGGGCAGGGACCCTCGCCGGTGCACCCTTCGGCGGGCACGCCATCAACCTCGCCGCACTCAGCGCCGCCCTTGCGGCCGGGGAGGAAGCGGGCGCGGACCGCAGCCGCAGATGGATCGCGGGCTTCACGTCCGGCGCGGCGTACCTGGTGCTGGCAGCCTTCTCGGCGGCCCTGGTATCGCTGGTCAGCAAGGCACCGGCCGGGATGCTTGAAGCCGTTGCCGGGCTGGCACTGCTGGGCACCCTGGCCTCGGCCGCCTCGGCGGCGCTGGCGGACGCCGAGGACCGGATTGCCCCCGCCGTCACGTTCCTGATGGCCGCCTCCGGCCTGGTATTCGGCGGGATCGGGTCGGCCTTTTGGGCGCTCCTGGCGGGCCTGGTGGTCCGGCTGGTGCTGCAACCCCGGCCTGGTGGCCGGGCCGGCAGGAAGTCCGCCTAGGAAGGCTCGTGGTTCTGGCCTTCGCGGGCCAGGGCGGTCAGGCGGGACACGGCGCGGAAGTACTTCTTCATGTACCCGCCGGCCATCATTTCCTCGGTGAACAGCTGGTCGAAGGGGACGCCGCTGGCCAGGATGGGCACGTCCTTGTCGTAGAGCCGGTCGGCAAGGACGACGAACCGCAGTGCCACGGCCTGCTCCGTGATGGTCTCCACGTTGCGCCACACCACGCCGTCGATGCCGTCGACCAGTTGGCGGTAGCGGCTGGGGTGGACACCGGCCAGGTGGTGGATGAGGGTGGAGAACTCGTCCTGGGCCACCGTCTTCCCGTCGAACTCCGCCTTCATGTGCGCATTGAGTTCGCTGTTCTTCAACGGTGCCGGTGCGGCAGGGAGGCCGCGGTGCCGGAAGTCCTCGCCGTCGATGCGGATGACGTCGAACTGGTCCGCCAGGACCTGGATCTCACGCTGGAAGTCCACGGCGGCGAAGCGGCCGTCGCCCAGGGAACCGGGCAACGTGTTGGACGTGGCGGCAAGCTTGACGCCGGCGTCTGCCAGTTCACGCATGAGCCGGGACATCAGGACGGTGTCGCCCGGATCGTCCAGTTCGAACTCGTCGATGCACACCAGCTGGTAGCTGCTCAGGGCATCGACGGTTTTGCGGAAGGAGAGGGCACCCACCAGGTTGGTGTACTCGACGAATGTACCGAAGGCCTTGGGTCCCGGTGATGCGTGCCAGAGGGACGCCAGTAGGTGGGTCTTGCCCACACCAAAACCGCCGTCCAGGTAGATTCCCGCCCTGGATTCGTCCTTCTTGCCGAACAGCTTCTTGAACAGGCCGCCCCCGTTACCTGACCCCACGCCGTCGGCAAATCCCTCAAGGGCACGCACGGCGGCGGCCTGGCTGGGCTGCTTGGGGTCCGGGCGGTAGCTGGAAAAGGAAACCTTTCCGAACCGGGGCGACGGGTAGAAGCCCTTGAGGAGTTCATCCACCGAAACTGCCGGAGTGCGGGCGGCAAGCTGTTCGATCTGTACCAAGGTGGTCCGTTCTGCTGGTGGTTGGTCCCCAGAAAGGATACCGGCAATGCGGGCCGTACCCGGTTGGAACGCCGCCCAGCCGCCCCGGAGCGTGACGAAGGCAACATTTCGCCCTATTAACGGAATACGGACAACCCTTCAGGCGCTGGCTAGGGTGGGAACAGGTTCCAATGCATGTTCCACGGTTTCCCGTGCTCTTACTGAAAGGCCAAGCCATGCCATACCCGGTTGAACAGAATGAGAAGTTCGCAGCCTACGCCCACCCGGAGCGGCTCGTTTCCACCGACTGGCTCGCGGCCGCCATCAGCAGCGGCGCAGTGGCCAACGGCGACCTCATCGTGGTCGAATCCGACGAAGACGTTCTCCTGTACGAAACCGGCCACATTCCCGGCGCGGTGAAGATCGACTGGCACACGGACCTGAACGACGAAGTTTCCCGGGACTATGTGGACGGCGCGGCCTTCGCCGAACTCGCGGCGTCGAAGGGTATTTCCCGCGACAGCACCGTGGTGATCTACGGCGACAAGTCCAACTGGTGGGCCGCCTACGCCCTCTGGGTCTTCACCCTGTTCGGCCACCAGGACGTCAGGCTGCTGGACGGCGGCCGCGACAAGTGGGTTGCCGAAGGCCGCGAACTGACCAAGGACCGGCCTGCTCCCGCTCCCGGAAACTACCCCGTGGTGGAGCGCAACGACGCCCCGATCCGCGCCTTCAAGGACGACGTCCTGGCACACCTGGGCACCGGCCCGCTGATCGATGTCCGCTCCCCCGAGGAATACACCGGACAGCGCACCCACATGCCGGCCTACCCGGAGGAGGGCGCCCTGCGTGGCGGCCACATCCCGACGGCAGCCTCCATCCCCTGGGCCCGCGCGGCCGCCGGGGATGGCACCTTCCGCAGCCGGGAAGAGCTGGCCGCCATCTACCTGGGCGAGGCCGGCCTGGCCGAGGGCGACGACGTGGTGGCCTACTGCCGCATCGGCGAGAGGTCCAGCCACACCTGGTTCGCCCTGAAGTACCTCCTGGGCTTCGAGACCGTCCGCAACTATGACGGATCGTGGACCGAGTGGGGGAACGCCGTCCGTGTGCCGATCGTGAAGGGCGCTGAGCGGGGTTCCGTTCCGGTCGCCGTCGGAGCCTGACCACGCCCCCCGCGTAGACTTGGAACGATGACTACTCAAGCTTTGCCTTCCGCCCTGGCGGCAATCGTGGACGACTTCCAGTCCGTGTCCGAACCCGAGAGGCTGCAGCTGTTGCTGGAGTTCTCGGAGGGACTTCCGGAACTTCCGGACCGGCTGAAAGACCACCCTGAGCTCCTTGAGCAGGTTGTGGAGTGCCAGTCGCCGCTGTTCCTCACCATTGAGACGGGAACCAACGACGACGGCGCGGTCCGCCTGTTCTTCAAGGCGCCGCCCGAGGCACCCACCACCCGCGGTTTTGCCGGTGTGCTGCACGAGGGGCTGGATGGCCTGACGGCGGCGGAGATCCTGTCCGTGCCCGACGACATGCCGGAACTGCTCGGCCTCACCCGCGCCATTACCCCCCTGCGCATGCGGGGAATGACGGCCATGCTGGGCCGGATCAAGCGCAAGGTCGCCGCAGCATCCAGCAGCCGGGCCTGACCACGCTCCATGGCACGCAGGAACAACTCCCAGGGAACCCCGGCCACAGCGGCACTGACCGCGGCCGGGGTTCCCTTTGTGCTGCATCCGTACACCCACGACCCCTCGGCAGCGAGCTATGGCACGGAGGCCGCCGAAGCTCTGGGGATCGACCCGTCCCGGGTCTTCAAGACCCTGGTGGTGGACGTGGAAGGCAGGCTCGCGGTGGGCATCGTCCCGGTGAGCGGCACCCTTGACCTGAAGGCCATGGCGGCGGCGCTGGGCGCCAGGAAGGCAGCCATGGCCGATCCTGCGGCGGCCCAGCGGCGCACCGGCTACGTACTGGGCGGGATTTCCCCTCTCGGCCAGAGGCAGCCCTCCCCCACTGTCCTGGATTCCAGCGCCGCGGCACTGGACACCCTGTTGGTGTCCGGAGGCCGCCGCGGCCTGGATATTGAGCTGGCCCCGGCTGACCTGGCCAGGCTGACGGGCGCCGTCACCGCGCCCATCAGCTCCCTGGCCGCCGGCAATCCCCGGTCCTGACCACCCGGTCCTGGTACGGGCAGCTACTTGATGGTGTAGCGCTGCATCATGTCGTTGTCCTCGTGCTCCAGGATGTGGCAGTGCCACACATAGTCGCCCTTGAACGATGAGCCAATCGCCAGGGGCTTTCCGCCTGCCGCCCCCGCACCGAAGGGAACCCGGATCCTGGTGACTTCGCCCGGGAGCGCCACCACGGTGTCCTTCCAGCCCTGCTCGTTGGCGGCCGCGTCCCTGGGCCGGCCAATAAGGAAACGCTCGACTTCCACCGCTTTGCCCCGTCCCGGCGTGACCAGGCCGGTGGCGGGATCAATATAGCCGGTCTCCTCCAGGTAGGCGTCCGCATGGAATTTTTGCCGGTTGAGCACCTGGAACTGGGTGAAGTGCAGGTGGATCGGGTGGGCGTCCTCGGTGGTGTTGATGAGCTCCCACTGTTCCAGCGTGTCGCCCTCCACCTCGGTGGTGTCCGGGCTGTCGAACATCCTGTTGTTCAGCAGGGCCATCACGGGAACGCCGTCCGTGTTGGCTACCTCCACGAGCGCCATCCGGCGGATTTTCGCCGGCGCTGCCTCCCGAAGGCTGGTGACTTCCCCGCCCTTGTCCCGCAGCCGGGCAGGCAGGGGCACGGTATAGCCGGTCCGGGACGTCACGGTGAACTGCATGACCTGCGGGAGCGGGATGGCGCCGCCCGCCACGGATTCCGGCCCGTCCGGGTACGGCACCCGGGCGCTGTTGCGCAGGACCACCCGCGATCCGGCCCGGAGCCCGGCAAAGTCCACTACGAGATCCGCCCGTTCCCCCGGGCCAATCACCAGCCGGTCCAGCCGGACGGGCGCGTTGAGGAGCCCGCCGTCGGACCCGATCTGGTAAAAAGCCAGTGCCGGGCCGCCGGCGTCGAACGTGAAGTCGTAGAACCGGGCGTTGGAGCCGTTGAAGACGCGGAAGCGGTACCGGCCTCGGGCGACATCGAGGTTCGGCCGGACTTTGCCGTTGACCGTCGCCACGTCCCCGAAGAACTCGGGCGCCCAAGGGCGCGGGGCCCCGTCCGGGCCCTTGAGGTCCGGGTTTGGCGGGTAGGCGAGCGTACCGTCGGGGTTGAACATCTTGTCCTGGATGATCAGCGGCACCTCGTACGGCGGTGGCGGAAGCTGCGTGCCGTCCCCGGTGTCGATCCCGTCCCTCAGCAGGTAGCTGCCGGCAAGTCCTGCGTAGACATTCAATCGGGTCATTCCAAGCGCGTGGTCGTGGTACCACAGCCCGGCAGCCTCCTGGTTGTTGCCATAGTGGTACGTGTAGGAGTCGCCGGGCGCAAAGGCCTGGTCCGGGCCGCCGTCCGACTGCGGGCTGACGTTGCCGCCGTGCAGGTGTACTGACGTCCGCGGCCGCTTCGCATCGTTGCTGCCGCGGGGGATCAGCTCGCTGTCGATGGCGGAAGCCAGGGGATGGCATTCGGCTGCGTTGCGGACCTTCAGCTCAAAGGGAACTCCTTTCCTGGCGATGATGACGGGCCCAAGGTAGGTCCTCGAAGAGCCGGCCTCCTGGTAGGCCAAGGTATTCGCCGGGCCCATGTTTTCCTGGAACCGGTGGGAGGCGTTACGGACCCACAGCGCGGTACGGCCTCCGCCCCGCATGTCCAGGACGCCCAGCTCGGCCAGGGTGGGCAGTTGCTCGGTGAACATGGCCTGCTGGCCGGCCGCAGGACCGCGCGCCGCGGCTGCAGATATGCCGGGCGGGGCCAGGAGTCCCGCCCCGGCCACAGCTCCGGCCTGTAACAGTTGTCGTCGTGTCATGCGCATTTCGGGGCCCCATTTCTTCGCAGGTTTCCCCCCTTGAGCAGCAGGATAGACCTCTGCACCGGCCTGTCACAGGGTCACGGGCCCCGCAGAAAGCTGCGGGCCTACCCCGAATGTCCTCCGGTCCTGCCCGGGGCGCGGCCGGTGAAGTGGTCCATGGTCCGGTTGACTCCCAGGACATCCATGAGCCGGTCAAAGACGCCGACCGGAAGCACCCGCAGGACCGGGAGCAGGTTCACGAGGGGCGGCAGGACCAGCTTCCGGTGCCCGGCCTCGATCGCGTCGAGGACCCTGGCTGCCACGTCCTCTTCCTCGAGGATGGGGAGCAGGAGGGGCCAGCGGGTCCGGACGCCGTCGAACATCCCGGTGTTGATGTAGAACGGGCACACCACCAGCGTGTTGACGTCCGCGCGGTCCGCCCGGAGCTCCGCGCGGAGTGACTCGTTAAAGCCGACGGCGGCGAACTTGCTGGCGGAGTAGTCCGTCTGCCGGGCGACTCCCACCAGGCCGGCGGCACTGGCGACGGTGACCACGGTGCCGCGCCGGCGCTCCACCATCCCGCCCAGGAAAGCGCGCGTGACCCAGTACAGGGCCAGGACGTTGACGTTCATGGTCCGTTCGATGGCGTCTTCCGTGGCATCGAGGAGCCGCTGTCCGCTGACTACGCCCGCATTGTTGACCACCACATCCACCGTGCCTGCCTCTGCCGCGGCAGCCTTGACCGCGTCCCGGTCAGTCACGTCCACGTACTGGGCGTCGGCCTGGCCGCCGGCCGCCCGGATCTCGTCGCACACCGCCGCGCCCGCTGCCGCATCCACGTCCCAGATCACCACCCGGCTCCCGCGCCGGGCGGCGCCGAGCGCCATGCGGCGGCCCAGCCCGCTTCCGCCTCCAGTGACCAGCAGTGTTGCGCCGGCAAGTCGGGTTCCTTTGGCCATCCCAGTTCTCCTCGGTTCTTGGTTCTGACTGTGTCAGCGGTTTCGGGGCAAGCGGCCCATCAGCGTGATGGCGCCTTTCATGATCCGCGCGTAGGCGTGGTTGGACATTCCCGGGGCGGGGGCTACCGGGAGCAGCCGCTGCACGGAGATGGTCTGCGGTTCCGTGTATTTGAGGATGCCCTCCCGGCCGTGGCGGCGGCCGGCACCGGAGTCCTTCATGCCCCCGATCGGAGCATCATGGGATGCCCAGGTGGCGGCGTAGCCTTCGTTGACGTTGACAGTCCCGGTCAGCAGCTTTCGGGCCACCTCTTCGCCGTGGGCGGCGGACCAGACGCTGGCGTTGAGCCCGAATTCCGAATCGTTGGCCTGGGCGACTGCTGCATTGTCGTCTGCGGCACGGTAGACGGCGACCACCGGCCCGAAGGTCTCTTCCCTGGCGAGGAGCATGTCGTCCGTGATCCCCGTCAGGACGGTCGGCTCATAGAACAACGGGCCCAGGTCCGGCCGGCGCCGTCCGCCTGTGAGCAGCTGCGCGCCTTTGGCGAGCGCATCCTGGACATGGAGGTCCACCCGCTCCACCTGTGCCGCGCTGATGAGGGACCCCATGCCAATCTCCCAGTCCGGCCCGGCGCCCATGCGGATCCCCTCCACCTTGGCGGTGAACGCCGCAAGGAACCTGTCATGGACGTCGGCGTGCACGTAGATCCGCTCGATGCTGACGCAAAGCTGCCCTGAGTTGGAGAAGCAGGCGTACACGGCACCGGCGGCTGCCTTGGCTATGTCGGCGTCCGCCAGTACCAGCATGGGGTTCTTCCCGCCCAGTTCGGCGGAGAAGCCGATCAGCCGCTCCGCGCACTGCCTGGCGACGGTCTTGCCGGTCTGGGAGGATCCGGTGAACATCAGGAAGTCCACCTGCCCGATCAGGGCAGGGCCTATGGAGCTTCCCGGCCCGGTGACGATCCGGAACAGGTCCTCCGGAAGGCCTGCCTGCCTGAGGAGTTTGAGCATCAGCAGCGCCGTGAAGGGCGTCTGTGAGTCAGGTTTCAGGACGATGCCGTTGCCCGCGAGCAGGGCCGGGATGGCGTCCGAAACGGCAAGGGTCAGTGGATAGTTCCAGGGGCTGATGACCCCTACCACCCCCTTCGGAATACGGTATTCGGTGGTGCGGGTCAGGACCGGAGCCGCGCCCTTCCGCCGGCGTGGGCGCAGGTGCCGCCCGGCGTTGCGTTCGTAATAGCGGGCTGTGAGGATGACGTCCGCGAACTCCTCGAAGGCGCTAAGCCGGGACTTGCCGCTCTCTGCCTGCACCAGGTCAAGGATGTCCTGCTCCCTGTCCAGCAGCAGCGCAACGAACCGCGCCACCACGGCACGGCGTGCGGCCAGGGAGCGGGCCGCCCAGAGCTGCTGCGCCGTCCGGGCAGTCTCGACGGCGGCCCCGACGTCGTCCTGCGTGCTGATGGGTACTTCGCCAAGCAGGGTGCCGTCGAAGGGGGCGTGCGAGGCCTGGACCGGCCTGCCCGGGGATGACGCCACCAGGGCCGCCAGGCCTGCGGCCAGTTCCCTGCCACGGTCGGTTACGGCTCCCGCCGGACGTTGTTTCGGCACCTTACGCTCCCGCGGGCGTCGGGCGGCCCGGCGTGTTCGAGTTAAGGCCCGGGTCCGGGCCGGATCCCGGGTTGAGGCGCGGCGCGAGCTGCTGGCGCAGCCACGCCTTCACCAGCCGCTCCCAGCGCTCGGGGTCCACGTTCCATTCCTTGGTGTGGCGGGCGTGGTTGAACGTCTCGAACGTGACCATCTCCGGGTTCCGTTCGGCCAGCAGGGCCGAGGGTCCGTACGGCACGTACTCGTCGTCGACGCTGTGGATGATCAGGCTGGGCGTCCTCAGCTCCACGGCGCGGGAGACCCAGTCCATGACTTTGAGGTCCACTGGCGCCGAGAGACCCGTGAGCCGCCGTCCCAGCGGGTGGCCCAGCATCAGCTGCCCATACTTGCCCACCAAGGACGGAATCCGGTTCAGCTGCGCATGGTGCGCCAGCACCGTCACCCAGTCAATGACCGGCGCGTCCAGCACCATCGCCCGGATCAGGTGGCGGTAGCGGGAGAGATCGGCGGTCTGCAGGCAGATGGCCCCTCCCATGGACCAGCCGAACAGGACAACTTCCTCGGCACCGTTGGCCAGGGCATACCGGATGGCGGCTTCAATGTCCTGCCACTCGGTGGACCCCAGGCCGTACCGTCCGTCGTCCGCCGAGGGCGCCAGCCCGTCATTCCGGTAGGACACCAGCAGGCTGGTCAGGCCCAGTTCCAGGGCCGGCCCCACCGCCCGGAGCGCTTCCTGGCGGGTTGCCCCGCGGCCGTGCACCATGATGGCCCAGGTCCGCGCGGTTCCCTTGGCCCGGACCAGCCAGGCGGGGGCTTCACCGCGTTCAACGGGGACCAGGACGTCCTCGGCCGGAATTCCGGCGGCGGCCGGGTCCGGGTAGGTGGCCCCGCTCCACCAGCCCCAGCGTGCAGTGGAAAGATCCCCGCTGTAGACGGCTTCCACCTCGCGCAGCACCGTCCGGTCCGCCGGCGAGTAGGAAACGATGCGGCCGATCCGCGCATGCCCCTTCCCGCCGTCGAAAAAGAATCCATAGACCCCGTCCACCGTGGTGTCCTCATTGGCGGCCAGGATCACCTGCTGCTTTTGCCCGTCGCGGATCACGGCCAGGACTTCCTTGTCCGCCGTCCGCTGACGGGCAGGGGTGATGACCCGGCGCGCGAAGTACACGGCGAGCGCCGAGGAGCCGGCCCCCAGCAGGCTCGCCACCGATCCCCCGGCGATGGCTCCCCCAATGGCCCACTTGGCTCCCGGCGACACGCCGCTGGTATCCCTGGAAGGTGCAGTCACTGCAGGGCGCGCTCGCCGGAAAGGTGCCATGTGACTATTGTTACCGGCACCGCCGCAGATGCCTGCATTCGGGAACCGGACGGGAACGGCGCGGCAAGGTCAAGGCGGAACCGGAAGTGGGCCGGAACCGGCGGAATGGCCAGTCAGTGCATGTGGCACGCGGGCGGGACTAGGCTAAGGCCATGAGTGATCCCATCGTCATCCTGACTGAAGAACCCCTCGGCGCGGACGACCGCCTGAACATTGAACGGCTGGTGGACGGCGCGGACAGCCGCCTGGTGGTCCTGGTGCCGGCGAACACAGAGCGCCACCTGCTGGTGGACTTCCTCGAGAACCTGTCCATGCTGGACGTTGCCAAGGCTTTCCGCGAACTGGCGGCACGCAACCCGGACGCCGCCGCAGAGCGGGCCCAGGCCGGCGAGACCCTGGCCGCTTCGCTCGCAGCGCTGCAGGGACTGGGCTCGGACGTGACCGGCCAGGTGGTGGACGGAAAGGCAGTGGACGCCCTGGTGGCCAAGGTCCGGGAAACGGGCGCCTCGCAGGCAGTGGTGATCACCAGGCCGCACGCCGTGGCCGACACCTTCCACACCGACTGGGCCAACAAGGCCCAGGACCAGCTCGGAGTGCCCGTGCTCCACCTCTATGCAGGTTCGGGATTTATCGGCGACTCCTAGGCGTTGGTAAAACTATGAGCATCTTTGGAAACAGCATCTTCGGCAACAAGGCACCGGGCGTCGACGGCGGGACACGGCAGGGCACCGCGCAGGAGGCTGCGGCCCAAGCCGGGTCCGTCGCGAAAAGCGATACCCAGTGGCGTGAGGAACTGACCCCGGAGGAATACCACGTCCTGCGGCAGGCCGGCACGGAACGGCCCTACACGGGAGAGTACTGGGATACGCACACGGAGGGCACGTACCAGTGCCGCGCCTGCGGCGCTGAGTTGTTCACGAGCAACGAGAAGTTCGATTCCCATTGTGGCTGGCCGTCCTTCTGGGCTCCCCTGGCCGAGGGCAAGGTCCGCTACATCCATGACCGGACCCTCGGCATGGAAAGGATCGAAGTCCGGTGCGCCTCGTGCGACTCGCACCTGGGCCACGTATTCGAAGGCGAGGGTTACGGCACCCCCACGGACCAGCGCTACTGCATTAACTCCGTCTCCCTCCGGCTCGTCACCAAGGATGAGACGGAAAACCAGGGGGCAGACCATGGGGCGCAGGGCTAACGGGGCGTAGCCCTGGATCCACGGATCCCACAGCCAAAGCACGGTCTCGATCCAGCAGGCAACGGCACTAGGCTAAGTTCTGCTTATGCAAAGGCCGTCCGGGCATAAGTCCTACTGGTTGCTTGCTACGCTCGCCAGAGAAGCAAGCAACCAGAAAGGCAGCCGACGATGACAGAGACCCTGACCACCGCCGTTACCGGTATTTCCGCGCAGAACCAGGACTGGCTGCGGCTCAAAGGCGCAGCCACCGCCCTCCAGGCCCTCCAGGTCCAAGACGGATCAATTCCCGAGGCGGCCGACCACGCGACAGCTGCACGCCACGTGGAAACCATCGTGGACGCCGTCACGGCCCTCTCCCCTGCCTTTCCGCACGATGCCGCCTACCTCGAGGCCGCGTGCGCTGATTTCCGGGCATGGGCCGCGGGCGGATTCGCCGTTCCGGACTTCCTGTCCTCGCTGCTGGCGTTCCAGCCACAGGAGCAGCGCCGCGACGGCCTGCAGCACCTGGTGGTGTTCCCCATGTACACCCAGAACGGCAGCAGCAGCCGGCTGGTGGAGGCCGTGCTGGTGGAGGTGATCTGGCCGGAGTTCATCGCGGGCCTGGAAGCCGGCGGGCACTCCAACAAACTGTTCGTCCCCATCCGCTTCGTGGACTTCACCCCGGGCTACGACACCAACTCGGCCGTGCTCTTCCCCGAGACCGTGGCTGTCAGCCGGACCCCCACTTTCACCTGGGGTGCCATCTTTGCCGACCGGGAAGCTGCCCGGTTCCGCCGGGTACTCAAGGCCGCCGCGGAGATCACCTCCCTGGAACTCCCGGCGGGCGCCGCGGAACTGCTCGTTGACCAGGACCTCACCGAAGCGACCTTCGTCATGTGGGACCTGATCCACGACCGGACGCACATGCGCGGCGACCTGCCCTTCGATCCCTTCATGATCAAGCAGCGGATGCCCTATTTCCTGTACTCGCTGGAGGAACTGCGCTGCGACCTCACCGCCTTCCGCGAATCCGTCCGGATCGAAAAAGACGATGACGCCGACCCCGAAGCCCGCCGGCACGCCAAGCTGGTCCAGTACGCCATCATCTTTGACCGCATTTTCCGCTTTGCCATCACCGGCAGCCGCGTCCGCAACTACGACGGCCTCGGTGGCCAGCTCCTGTTCGCCTGGCTGCACCAGCAGCATGTGCTGCACTGGACGGACACACGGCTTACCATCGATTGGGATGAGGTGGCCGACGCCGTGATCGCCCTCGGAGCCGGCATCGACGATCTGTACTGGCGCTCCATCGACCGGCCCAAGACCGCCCACTGGCTGGCGGCCTACCAGCTGGTATCGGCCACCGTCACCCCCAACCCGGCCTCCGTGTGGGCCAAGGGCCCGGACGCGCTGCCGCTGGCGGGGACGCCCCGCGGCCTCACGGACCAGGTCCTGGACGACGAATTCCCGTTGTCCATGTTCTACGAAGCATTGGAGAAGAAGATGCGCCCCGTCATCGAGTCGACCGCCGGCATCACCGGCCACTCCGCCCTGTGACCGGCCCCGGCGCTGCCCGCGTCCTGGTCACCGGCGGCAGCGGCCCGTCCGGCGTCGCCGTTGCGCGTGCCCTCGCTGCCGCGGGCCACCGCGTGGCCACCGTGGGATCGGACCAGGCCCGGATCGCGGCGGCGGCGGAGAAGGCGGGCGACGGCGTCGCCCCCTTCACGTGCGACCTCGCGGATTTCGACGGCGTCCGGCAGCTCCGGGAGCAGCTCGGCGGAACCTTCGGGCCGGTTGACGCGGTGATCCACCTGGTGGGCGGCTGGCGCGGAGCCAAGGGCATCGCCGACCAGTCCGACGAAGACTGGGACTTCCTGGAACGCAGGGCGGTCACCACGCTTCGGAATGTCTCACGCGTCTTTTTTGACGACATCGCCGCGTCGCCTGCCGGCAGGTTCGCCATGGTGTCCTCCACCGCACTGGACAAACCCACCGCGGCGGTGGCCAGCTACGTGGCAGCCAAGGCGGCCGCGGAGGCCTGGACCATGGCCATGGCGGACGGCTTCCGCCGCGCCTCCGGGGACGGCGGGAGCCTTGCCGCTGCCACCATCCTGGTGGTCAAGGCACTGGTTGACGACGAACTGCGCCGCGCCCACCCCGAGCGGAAGTTCCCCGGGGCCACGGACGTGGCTGACTTGGCTGCCGCCGTCGTCCGGCTCTTCGATACCCCGGCGGCCGGACTCAACGGCGCCCGGCTCCGGCTGGCTGACTGAGCGCGGCCGTGACTGTACCTAGACTGAAAGCGTGAACAACCCCATGACCACCACAGCAGAAACAGGCTCGGCGCTCCGGCTGCACGATCCGAACGTGCGCGGCTTTGCCTCCGACAACTACTCCGGCGTCCACCCCGAGGTGCTGGCAGCCCTGGCCGCCGCCAACGAGGGCCACCAGGTGTCCTACGGCGAGGACGACTACACCGCGCGGCTCCAGGAACTCATGGTGGACCACTTCGGCCCGGGCATCGAATGCTTCCCTGTCTTCAACGGTACCGGGGCCAACGTCCTGTCCCTGCAGTCCCTGCTCCCCCGCTGGGGCGCCGTGGTATGTGCGTCCACCGCGCACATCAACATGGATGAAAACGGGGCACCCGAGCGCATCGGCGGCATGAAGCTGCTGCAGGTCCCCACCCCGGACGGCAAGCTGACCCCGGAGCTGATCGACCGGGAGGCCTGGGGCTGGGGCGACGAGCACCGCGCCCAGCCGCTGGCAGTGTCCATCACCCAGACGACGGAACTGGGCACGTGCTACACCCCGGAGGAAGTGCGCGCCATCGCCGACCACATCCATACCAAGGGCATGAAGCTGCACATGGACGGTGCCCGGCTCGCCAACGCGGCCGCCCACCTGGGCGTTCCCCTGCGGGCCTTCACCAAGGACGCCGGTGTGGACATCCTCTCCTTCGGCGGCACCAAGAACGGCCTCCTGTTCGGCGAAGTGGTGGTGGCCCTTAATCCCGAGGCAGCCCACGGCCTGGTCTACCTCCGCAAGATGAATATGCAGCTGGCGTCCAAGATGCGTTTCATGTCTGCCCAGTTCATCGCCCTGCTCGAAGGGGGCCTCTGGCTGCGCTCCGCTTCGCACGCGAACGCCATGGCAGCCCGGCTGCGTGCCGCCGTCGACACCATCGAGGGCGTCCGCCCCACCCAGAAAACCGAATCCAACGGCGTCTTCGTCATCCTTCCGCCCGGCGTGGCGGACAGGCTGCGCACTTCCTTCAGGTTCTACGACTGGGATGAGGCAGCAGGGGAGGTCCGCTGGATGTGCTCCTTTGACACCACGGAGGAGGATGTTGATGCGTTCGCCGCTGCCATCCGCCGTGAGCTGCGGGATTACCGGGACGGCCGGGCAGGGTGACCGGCCGTTGACGGCGAGCCTTCCTCCCCTGCCGCGCCCCGCCCCGTAATCTGCCAAGGTGAACGCACTTGACCAGGTTCCCCCGGATTTTCTCCACGCCTTGGGAACCCTCAGGAAAGCCCGGTGCCGGAAGGAACTGCGCCTGGCCGAGATCCCTGCCCCCGCGCGGCTGGCCCCCTTCGCCGTCGCGCTGGGCGCTGAAGTCATGGCGCCCGGCACCGGTGCCCCTTCGACGCCGGTCCACGGGCCGGCGGCCCTGGCTTTCGCCGCGGCCGGCGGTCCAGCCGGGGCCGGAACTGCGGACGAGGACGGGACCGAACTCGCCACCGGACGTTTCATCCTCCTGCATGACCCGGACGGCTCAGCGGTCTGGGACGGCGAGTTCCGCATCGTGACCTACATCCGGGCCGAGCTGGAACCGGAAATGGGCAACGACCAAATGCTGGGCACCGTGGCATGGACGTGGCTGGTGGAAGCGCTGGAAAACCACAAGGCCCCGTACCGGGCGGCCGGTGGCACGGCCACCCGCGTCCTGTCCGAAAGCTTCGGCACCCTGGCCGGCCGGCCAGGGTCCATCGACATCGAGCTCCGGGCCTCCTGGACGCCGGGTTCCTCCGATGTGCAGGCGCACCTGGAAGCCTGGTCCGACATGGTGTGCACGTTCGCGGGCCTGCCGCCGCTGCCCGACGGCGTCACGGCCCTGCCGCCCCGGCGGCGGGGCCAGCCGAACGGTTTCGGGGCAGCCCGGTAAACTGGGGGCATCATGACCCCAAACATTCCGGAAAACACCACAGCCGGCGTCCCGGCTGCTGCTGCCGCGCCCCACATCACGGTGGAGGGCTTTGACAGTCCCATCCCCGAAATCATCGATCTCGACGCACCCCGGGACGGCGTTCCCCTGGTCATCGAAACCCAGTCTGGCCTGGAACGCTGCGCCGCCGCCATCGCCGCCGGCACCGGGCCGGCCGGTGTTGACGCCGAACGCGCCTCCGGGTTCCGCTACGGCCAGCGCGCCTTCCTGGTCCAGATCCGGCGCGAGGGCGCAGGCACCTGGCTGATCGACCCCGAACCGTTCGGGAACCTGGACATCATCAACGACGCCCTGCGCGGGGTCGAATGGATCCTGCACGCTGCCAGCCAGGACCTCCCCTGCCTGTCCGAACTCGGGATGTGGCCGGACAAGCTTTTCGATACCGAACTCGCCGCGCGCCTGGCCGGGCTGCCCCGGGTGGGCCTGGCGGCGGTCATCGAACAGCTCCTGGGATTCGGGCTTGCCAAGGAGCACTCAGCGGCCGACTGGTCCACCCGCCCCCTGCCCGAACCGTGGCTCCGGTACGCCGCCCTGGACGTCGAGGTCCTCACCGAGCTGCGTGAGGAACTCATTGAGCTGCTCCAGGCCGACGGGAAGCTGGAATACGCCGAGCAGGAGTTTGCCGCCATCCTCGAAGCCGGCATCGCTCCGCCCCGGGTGGACCCCTGGCGGAAAACCTCCGGCCTGCACCAGATCCGGGACCGCCGCCAACTGGCTGCGGTCCGCGAATTGTGGCTGGAACGGGACTCCCTGGCGCAAAAACGCGACGTGGCGCCTGGCCGCCTCATTCCCGATTCGGCCCTGGTGGCTGCCGCGAAGGCGATGCCGGCCACTGTCCCGCAGCTTCTGGGCACCAAGGGATTCCATGGACGCGCCGCCCAGCGTGAGGCTCCGCGCTGGCTGCGCTGCATCGCCGCAGCACGGGACATGCAGGAACTCCCACCGCTGCACCTGGCCACCAACGCCCCACCGCCGCCGAGGGTCTGGGCAGACCGCGATCCGGAGGCGGCTGCCCGCCTGGGCACGGCCAGGCCCCTGCTGCAGGCAAAAGCCGAGGAGCTGAACCTGCCGCTGGAGAACCTGCTGACGCCCGATTACCTGCGGCGGGTGGCGTGGCGGCCTCCTGCAGATGTCAGCGAGGACTCGATTGCTGCTGAGCTGCGTGCCCTCGGTGCGCGCAAGTGGCAGGTGGAACTCACCGCCCCGCTGATCTCCAGCGCCTTCCTGAACCCGCAGCCATTGCCACCCAAGGAACCCAAACCCGTCGCAGTTGCCGGCGGCCAGTAACCTTCCTGGACCAGGCCCTTGCAGGCTAAGTTACTCACGAGTAACATCGGTGTGACCGACGCTTGGCTGCTGCCGCACTCCGGCATGCACCCGGCGCGCCACATCTCGATGAGGAGTTACACGTGAGCCAGCACGGAAGCGGCGCATCTACGCGCACTGTCCGCGACGTCGTCTTTGTGGACGGCATCCGCACACCCTTCGGCAGGGCCGGTGAGAAAGGGATTTACGCCGGGACCCGGGCCGATGACCTGATCGTGAAATGCATCCGCGGCCTGCTGCGCCGCAACCCGTCGCTGCCCGCCGGGCGGATCGACGAGGTGGCCATCGCCGCGACCACCCAAACAGGTGACCAAGGCCTTACCCTCGGCAGGACCGCCGCACTCCTGGCCGGCCTTCCACGGACTGTTCCCGGCTTCGCCATCGACCGCATGTGCGCCGGCGCGATGACCGCTGTCACCACCACGGCCGGCGGCATCGGCTTCGGCGCCTACGACGTGGTGGTTGCCGGCGGAGTGGAACATATGGGACACCACCCCATGGGCTCCGGCGCCGATCCAAACCCCCGGTTCATGTCCGAACGGCTGGTGGACCCGGCAGCCCTGAACATGGGCAACACCGCGGAGAACCTCCACGACCGGTTCCCCGCCATCACCAAGGAACGCACGGACGCCTACGCCGTGGCCTCGCAGGACAAACTGGCCGCCGCCTACCAGGACGGCCGGATCCAGCCGGACCTGGTTCCCGTTGCCGCCCGCAGGCCCGGAGAGGGCTGGACGGTCCACAGCAAGGACGAACCGCCCCGGCCCGGCACCACCCTGGCCGACCTCGCCGGCCTCCGCACGCCCTTCCGCGCCCACGGCCGGGTCACCGCCGGAAACGCCGCCGGCTTGAACGATGGCGCAACCGCTGCCGTCCTGGCCTCCGCTGATGCTGCCGCCGAACTTGGCCTGCCGGTCAAGATGAGGCTGGTCAGCTACGCTTACGCAGGAGTGGAGCCGGAGGTCATGGGCATCGGACCTGTGCCGGCCACCGAAAAAGCCCTGAAGAATGCCGGACTGACCATCGATGACATTGGCCTGTTCGAAATCAACGAGGCCTTCGCCGTCCAGGTCCTCAGTTTCCTGGACCACTACGGCATCTCCGACGACGACCCCCGGGTTAACCGCTACGGCGGGGCCATCGCCGTAGGCCACCCCCTGGCGTCCTCCGGCGTCCGGCTGATGATCCAGCTGGCCCGCCAGTTCGAGGAAGACCCATCGGTCCGCTACGGGATCACCACCATGTGCGTGGGTCTTGGCATGGGCGGCACCGTGATCTGGGAGAACCCGCACCACCCCGACTACAGTGGAACTCCCGCCGGGGAGACCGCTGCTACCGCTTCCGAAGGAGCCATGGCATGAGCGCCGCAGATTACCGCACGTTGGCGGACCTCTTCCCCAACGAAACCGTGACCCACTCCTACGTCCACGACATCGCCCTGCCGGGAACTTCAGGGAAGCCCAGCCCGGGAACCTTTGCCCTGGTCACCCTCGACAACGGCCTGGACCACACCAAGCCCACCACCCTTGGCCCCAACACCCTCGTGGAGCTCGGCACGGCGCTTGAAGGCCTGCGGGAACGCGCAGCCCGCGGCGAAATCGTGGGCGTGGGCGTCACCGGCAAGCCGCACTACCTCGTGGCCGGGGCGGACCTCTCCGCCGTGAAGTCGCTCGAAAAGCGCGAACACGGACTGTGGATGGCGCAGCTGGGCCACGACGTCTACGCCACCCTTGCCAACCTGGGCGTCCCGAGCTTCGCCTTCATTAACGGCGTCGCACTGGGCGGCGGCCTGGAGATCGCGCTGCAGTCCACGTACCGCACGGTCTCCACGGGGGCCAGCGCCCTGGCCCTGCCGGAAGGTTTCCTGGGCCTGGTTCCGGGCTGGGGCGGCGTGTACATCCTCCCCCGCCTGGTGGGTCCGGAAAACGCGGTCAAGGTCATGATCGAGAACCCGCTGAGCAACAACCGGACACTGACCGGTGCACAGGCATTCGGCATGGGAATCGCGGACGCCGTCTTCGAGCCTGCCGACTTCCTGGAGCAGTCGCTGGCCTGGGCCGCGGGAGTCATCTCCGGCGACGTGGTCCCGGAGCGGCCCAACGCCGTCGACCCCGCCTCACCGGAGGCTGCCGCCCGCTGGACCGCCGCCGTGGCCGCGGGGCGGAAGTTCGTGGAGGGCAAGACCTCCAACGCCTCTCCGGCCCCCGCCAAGGTCCTGGACATTCTCGAAGCCAACCGCACCATGACCGCCGCGGAATCCGCGGCCCTGGAATGCGAAACCCTGGCCGACCTGATGCAGACCGATGAGTTCCGGTCCACCGTCTACGCGTTCCTCGACCTGGTGCAGAAGCGCGGCAAGCGGCCCGCCGGCGCTCCGGACCGAAAGCTGGCCCGGCCTGTGACCAAGGTGGGCGTGGTGGGCGCGGGCCTGATGGCCGGCCAGCTGGCACTGCTCTTCGCGCGGCAGCTGAAAGTGCCGGTGGTCCTGACCGACATCGACCAGGCCCGGGTGGACAAGGGTGTGGCCTACGTCCATGGCGAGGTGGACAAACTCCTGGCGAAGAAGCGCGTCAGCCCGGACGCTGCCAACCGCACCAAGGCGCTGGTAACCGGCTCGGTGTCAAAGCAAGCCTTCGCGGACGCCGACTTCGTGATCGAGGCCGTCTTCGAGGAACTGCACATCAAGAAGCAGGTTTTCGCCGAACTGGAGGCCATCGTGTCGCCGGAGTGCATCCTGGCCACCAACACGTCATCGCTCTCGGTGACGGAGATGGCCGCGGACCTCAAGCACCCGGAGCGCCTGGTGGGCTTCCACTTCTTCAATCCGGTGGCCGTCATGCCGCTGCTGGAGATTGTCCGTGCCCCGCGGACCGACGACGCCGTGCTCGCGACCGCCTTCGAGCTGGCCAAGGCCCTGAAGAAGACCGGTGTGCTGGTCAAGGATGCGGCCGCCTTCGTGGTCAACCGCATCCTGCTGAGGCTCATGGGCGAAGTGACGGCGGCCTTCGACGAGGGCACCCCGGCGGAGGTTGCGGACGCCGCGTTGCGGCCCATGGGGCTGCCCATGACGCCGTTCACGCTGCTGGCCATGGTGGGCCTGCCCGTGGCGCAGCATGTCCAGGAGTCCCTGAACGCCGCCTTCGGTGACCGCTTCCCGGTCTCCGATAACCTCAAGAAGCTCATCGACAACAACGTCAAGGCACTGTGGGATACCGCGCCGGACGGTTCCCGGACCATCCCCCAGTCCACGCTTGAGCTGCTGTGCTTTGGCTCCAGCCCGTCCACCGCGGAGCAGGTGCTGCACCGCGTCCAGGATGCCCTGGCGGAGGAAATCGGCCTGATGCTGGACGAAGGCGTCGTCGCCGGACCCGAGGACATCGACCTGTGCATGATCCTGGGCGCGGGCTGGCCCATGTTCCTGGGCGGCATCACGCCGTACCTGGACCGGGTGGGTGCATCGAAGCGGGTCAACGGCAAGCGTTTCCTGCAGCCCGGCATCGCGTCGAGCAAGTCCCGGGACTAGGCGCAGCGGCGGTCAGGCGGGGTGCAGCCGGCCGCCGTCGAGCGCCAGGATGCGGTGCGCCGCCGCGCGTGCATAGCCCAGGTCATGGGTGACCAGCACGACGGCGGCGCCCGAGTCCGCTGCCGAGCGCACGGCAGTGTCAAGCAGGGCCAGCCCGTTCCCGTCCAGCGCAACGGTGGGTTCATCCAGCGCCAGGACGGCGGGCCGGCGGGCCAGGACGGTGGCCAGGGCCAGCAGCCGCTGGGCGGACGCGGGAAGCTCGGCCGGATGCTCCCGTGCCGCATCCGCCAGGCCAACAGCCTGGAGTGCCGCGCCGGCGCGCTCCGCAGCCTGGGCCGGCCCACACATGCGGTCCAGGCCGAACCCGACCTCCCGCAGCACGGTCCGTTCGAACAGCTGCTCGCGGGGCTGCTGGAACAGCAGGCCCACGGAGGCTGCTGTTTTTCCCACTGGAGCTCCGGCAATGTCACTGCCGCGGACCAGGACAGTCCCTGAAGTGGGGCGCAGCAGCCCGTTGAAGTGCCGCAGCAGGGTGGACTTGCCGGCACCGTTTGGCCCGGTGACAGCCACGATTTCCCCCGGGTGGACTGCCAGGTGGACGTCGGCCAGCACCATCGCCCGGCAGCCAGGTTCCCGCCTCCGGCGCCTGAATCGGGATACTGGAGCGTCCGGGTAGCCAAAGGACACGTCCCGCAACTCCAGCGCTGCAGGCTTCGCTGGCGGCACCTGCCCCGGGCGGCTGGACGTTGCGGCGGTGGATGGCCCTGTGGCCTGGATGCCGCCGGGCCACCGGATGGCTGGCGGCAGCAGCCCGGAGCCAGGGCGCATCGCCGCGGGAGGCCCGCCGCCGGCGAGCCTGCCATCCGCGAGGACCAGCCACGTGTCGGCTTCCAGCAGCAGCGCGTCAACAGCCTGGCTGAGGATGACGACGGCGGTCCCACCCCTGATCAGCTCACGGACCAAGGACGCCAGCTCGTTGGTCCCTGCCGCGTCCAGGGAGGCGAAGGGCTCGTCCATGACCAGCACCGGGGGCCCGGGGATGATCGCGCAGCCGATGGCGAGCCGCCGCAACTGGCCGCCGGACAGCCTCGCGGGGTCCTGGCCCAGCAGGCTGCCAAGTCCGAGCAGCCGGGCGGTCCGCTCCACGGCGGCTTCCATCCCGGCACGGTCCATGCCGGTGTTTTCCAAACCAAACGCGAGCTCCTCGGCCACCGTGGCCCGGACTGTGGAGAGGACGGCGGCAGGGTCCTGCGGCACGAACCCCACGTGCCGGCCCCACTGGGCCGGATCAATCCGCGGGTCCCCCGGTCCGCCGTCGAGCTCCAGCCGCGTACCGGCCAATTCGAGGAAGCCTGCCAGCGTGCCGTGCCCACCCGGTGGCAGCCAGCCGGACAGCAGCCGGCCCAGGGTTGACTTGCCGCTTCCGGATGCGCCGAGGATGGCCGTGAACGAGCCCGGTGGACACGAAACAGTGATATCCCGCAGGACAGGGGCGGGCGCCTCGTGGAAGGTGAAGTCCCTGATGCCGGCAGCCAGGACGGGAGCGGACGCACTGCCGGCTTCGCCGTCACTGTTGGGAATGCCGGAGCCGCCCGTGACCATGTGTTCAGCCACCCGTACCTGCCAGGACCACGCGGACAACCACGGCGGCCAGTGACAGGAGCACCAGGACGGACCGTGCCGCCCGCTGCAGCGTGGAATCCGGCACCATCCGGTAACTGGTCCGCGGCCCGGCGTTGCCCAGCCCGCGGGCCTCCAGGGCAGCAGCCCGGGTACCCGCATCCTCAATCAGGGAGAGGACCAGCGGAATGGCCTGCAGCCGGAACGCCGCCGCCCTGGAGACCAGACTCCGGGAGATGACCAAGCCCCGCGATTCCTGGGCCTGCCGGATACTGCGTGCCCGCCGGGCGATGGCCGGAAGCAGGGTCAGCGTGGATGCCAGCACGAAAGCGAACCGGCCCTGTACGCCCCGGGCAGACAACGCCGCCACCAGGTCCGGGACCCTGACATTGAAGGAAAACACCAGCAGGGCCATGACGACGGCGGCCAGTTGCAGGGTGCGTTGCCCGGCAAAGTCCAGGCCCTCTGCCGTGATGCGTGCAGGCCCCCACGCTGCCAGCACTGTCCTGCCTTCCGGGAAGAACAGCCCGTGCAGGACCAGCAGGGACAGGCCGAGCGGAACCATGACCGCCGCCGCCGCCGGCAGCACGCGGTGTGCCGTCCCTGCAGCCAGTGACAGGACAATGCACGCGGCAACCACGGTGAGGGACCACGGCCAGCTTGCCGCCGCCGTCGTCATGACTGCCGTGCTGCCTGCGACGGCGAAGGAGGTCAGCGGGTTGAGCCGCTCCCGCTCCGCCGTTGCCGGTGCTGCCGGGTTGCCTGCCGGGGGTGCCGTCACGGTGCCCGGGTCAGCCGTTCAGTGATGAATCGTTGGCCGGCCCGGACCCATTCCCGTGGGCGGGCGCCGGCGCTGTAGCGTCCACCCGGGTTCCCTCCGGCGTCGAAGCAGGGTTGGTGCCGGCGAGCACCCGGTGGCGCCGGATGAAGGGGAACTGCTGGCGCGCCCGGCGGGGCAGCGCGTAGACCAGGATGGCCACGATGGTGAACACGATGGCCTTGTCCATGGGGTCGGACAGCAGTGCCTGCTTGGTGATGGCCGCCAGGAGGGTGTCCCCCATGGCCCGGAAGGCGCTGACGATGGCGCCGGTGGCCACGCCCGACGTTCCGCCGAAGACGAAGGCTGCCACGGGGGCGGACACCACACCGGCAATGATGCCGGTGATGAAACCCGCCACTGGTGCCAGGTAGAACCGGCGGAAGAGGCCGTAGCGTGCCGCGAGGCCGGCCAGGCAGCCGATGAGCGCGGCGCCAGCGGCGAACGGCAGCACCGTGGGGTTGAAGAAGGACCAGACGATGCTGCTGAGGGCGCCGGTGGCGGCACCGGCGGCCGGCCCGGCCAGGACGGCGATCAGCACGGTGCCGATGGCGTCGAGGTAGAAGGGAACAAGGGTGCTGCCGACGAATTGTCCCAGCACGATGTTCAGGACCAGTGCGACCGGGATCAGCACCAGGGTGGACGCCGGCAGGGTGGGCAGCACGGCAATGATCAGCAGGACCGCCCCTGCCAGGAACCCGGTGAGGGCGATCAGGGCCGACGCGCTTCCCGGGCCGCCGGTGATGTCTGCCGGCTGGTTGAGGACCAGGTAGACGTAGGTGGCCGCGATGGCCAGGGCGCCAAGGATCTCCAGCAGCCTGCGGCGTGCCGCGGGGCGTTCCTGGGACGGGAGCGTCAAAGAGGGCGATGACATGGGGAATGTTCCTTTGGGTGCAGGCGGTGGGCCCGGCAGTGCCGGGCCGGAGTGTGGCTGCCTATGTCACCTCGGCAGAATCCGGCGGCAACTGCGCCGGGCCGGTCCGGAGCCTATTCTACCGGCGATTGCCCACGGAGGGGCGTTCCTCAGCCCACGCGGCGGGCCAGGCTTCCGACGGCGGACACGAGTTCGCGGAACGCCTGCTCCGGGTTGTTGCCGGACACGACCCGCGCGTTTGGGGGTGCTCCCCACAGTCCGCGGAAGTCGGCCACGGTGGTTCCCATCAGGAGCGGGGAGTCCGTTTCGACGTCTACGGTGGCTGGGCGGGCGGTGTACTCGAGCGTGCCCGCGGCCACCCCGGCCGCAAAGAAATCGTGGACGTGGGCCAGGTAGCCCTGGTCGTAGTGCCGGTGGAACTCGAAATAGAAACGCAAGGCATCGGACAGGTGCCTGACCAGGGTGTTGCCGGAGGTGCTGCGGAGCCCCTCCGGGTCCCCCGGGAGGACCAGTTCCGGAGCCGCGGCGCCTGCCGCCCGTGCCAGCGCCTCAACGTGGGCCGGGTGCAGTTCCATCCGCTCGGTGGTGTCCAGGGAGCAGACGATGGGTAGTTTCTCCGGCTGCCGTCCCCGGTACGCGGCGTAGACCTCCTTGGCCGCATGGGGGTCCACATGGGTGTTCCACTCGGCGGTGGGGGTGGTGTTGCCCTGGTGGTAGAAGCTCCCGCCCATGATCACCACCTTGGCAAGGAGGTCGGGGAGCTCCGGTTCCCGCCGCAGTGCCAGGGCGAAGTTGGTCAGCGGCGCCGTGATCAGGGCGGTGAGCTCACCCGGCCTGGCGCGGGCGTGTTCGATCCACAGGTCAACGGCGTTCCGCGCCGAGACCTGTCCGGCGGGCCCGGGCAGCACCGCGTAGCCGATCCCCTGCGGCCCATGGGTTTCGGGTGTGGTGGTGAGCGGAATGGACAGCGGCCCGCGCGCCCCGATGGCCACCTCGACGCCCGGCCTGCCGCACAGCTCCAGCAGTGCCAGGGTATTCCGGGCCACCTGGTCGGCATCGACGTTGCCGTGGGTGGCCGTGACCGCCACGAACTCCGTGTCCGGGAGCGCGGCAAGGTAGGCAAGGGCAAGGGCGTCGTCGATGCCGGTATCGACATCAAGGAGGTAGGCGGGCATCGTGGCCTAGAACAGCGCGACCTTGGGCACGGCGGGGAAGATGTCGTCGAGGGTGGCGATGTCCTCCGGGGTGGGGGTCCAGTTCGCGGCTTCGGCGTTTTGCCGGACCTGCTCCGGCCGGGTGGCGCCGGCGATGACGCTGGCCACCGAGGGCTGGGCGGCGAGCCAGGAGAAGGCCACCTCGATCTCCGTGAGGCCTCGTTCTTTCGCGAAGGCGCTGTACCTGCCCAGTTGGTCCCAGTCGGCGTCGTCCACCATGTTGGTGCGGGTGTGGCTGAGCCGCGACCCTTCGGGGGCGTAGCCCGGGGAGTACTTGCCGGTGAGCAAGCCGTTGGCCAGCGGGAAGTAGGGCAGGACGCCCAGGCCGAACTCCTCCGCGGCCGGGGTCACTTCCAGTTCGGCCCGGCGGTCCAGCAGGTTGTAGTGGTTCTGCGAGGAAATAAACCGGGAAGTCCCCAGTTCGCGGGCCACGTATTCAGCCTGGGCGATCTGCCACCCGGAGCGGTTGGAGTGGCCGATGTAGCGGACCTTGCCACCGCGGACCAGGGTGTCCAGCGCCGCCAGGGTCTCGTCGATGGGGGTCAGTGGGTCCGGGGTGTGGAACTGGTAAAGGTCGATCCAGTCCGTGTCCAGGCGCCGCAGCGACGCTTCGGCTGCCTGGATAATGTACCGCCGGGAGCCGCGGGCACCGAAGTCGGGGCCGTTGGCGCCCCGGGTGTCCATTCCGAACTTGGTGGCGACGACGACGTCCCCGCGCCGGCGGCCGAGCGCCTTGCCGAGCATGGTTTCGCTGAGCCCGGGTTCCTTGCCGTAGTTGTCTGCGACGTCGAACAGGGTAATGCCGGCGTCGATCGCGGCGTTCACGACGGCGTCCGTTGCGTCCTGCGACTCGGTGGCGGTGTTGGCGCGGCCCAGGTTGTTGCAGCCCAGGCCTACGGTGGAGACCGTCAGCCCTGATTTTCCAACACGGCGGTAACTGGTCACGAACGTCTCCTAGAGGCTGAAGCTGCTGGCGGGCTTGGCGGAATGCTTGAGCTTGTAATGGTCCGGCTGGCTGTACGGGGCAGCCCCGATGCTGAGCTTGGTGAAGTCGAGGTCCTCGTTGCGGGCGCAGACCTTGATGGCGCTGACGGCCTTGTTCACATCCGGGCACAGGCAGAAGATGCTGAGCTTGTAGTCGGTGAATTCGGAGCGTTCCACCGTTCCCAGGCCGCGCCAGGCCAGGTGGCTGACGAGGGCGTCCTTGGCCTTCTGTTCAAGGCGGCGGTCACGGTCGGTGCCGTCCTTGGTCTTGAGGGCGAACTGGGCCACCACCCAGGACTGCTCCTCGTTGGGGACCTCAGCGTAGCCGTCCTCGGCGCACTGGGCTGCGAAGGCGTCCAGGAGGCCGTCGGCAGCGGCGGCGTCGGCGACATCGGTTTCCTCGGTCTTGCTCTGGTGCCCCACGGCACCGAAGTTCATGACGAACTGGGAGTATTCCTCGTCGAACCAGGCCTCCCTGAAGTGCAGGGCGCCGTCGTCGTCGCGCTTGTAGACCCTGACAATGCCGCTCATATAGTGCGTCCTTTGGTAAACCATTCGACGTCGGTGCCGTCGAATGGCGCGTGCTGTGCCTTCACGGCGTGGTAGAGCCCGTCCGCGGCAGCCTGGATATCCTCGATCAGCCGCTGGGGGTAGTGCATGGAGACGCTGTGCGCCGCAAACTCGTCCTGGTCGTCGATGAAGACGCCGCGGGCCTCGGTCCGGATGACGTCGAGATCCATGTCGATCACATGGAACTCGGTCACGGCAGGCCGGATGTGTGTCCACTCATGGCCTACCGCGAGGTCGATGTAGACCCGCACTCCACCGGGGTGCGCGGAGTCGTAGAACGTGGCCACCCAGTCCCCCTGCCGTGGCACCAGCAGGACAGCGTCCGAGCGCGTATAGAACGCAGCGCCTGGGCGGGAGCAGAATTCGTTGGTTCCCTGGAAGATCCACCATCCGTGCCGGTCCTCGCCGAGGTACCGCCCGGGGACCACCCAGTGGGCTTTGCCGTTCCATTTCCGGTTCCTGGAGACCACCAGCTGGCCCGGCTCCAGACCATTCGGAACCCGCGTGGTGGTGGTGTGCAGGACTGGTCCGGACTCCCCCGCCGGCCCGGGATACTTCAGCTCGTCTTCGTCCCTCACAGGATCGGAAGGCTGCCGGTGGTGGGGTGCTGCTGCCCGGGGAGGGGCCGCGCGAAGGGGACCTTGGTTCCCAGGACCTGCGCGACGACGTCGTGCGTGATCTGCTGGGCGGTCAGCCCAACCCGCTCCAGCACTTGGTTGCGGGTGCCATGGTCCAGGAACTCCACGGGCAGGCCTACCTCGTTCAGTGCCGTATCCACGCCGGCAGCGCGCATCTCCTGCCGGATGCGGGAGCCGACGCCGCCCGCGCGGACGCCGTCTTCGATGCAGATGACCAGGCGGTGGTGCGAGGCCAACGCGATGATCGAACGGCGGACGGGGAGGACCCAGCGGGGGTCCACCACGGTGGTGCTGATGCCCTGCGCGCCGAGCCGGTTGGAGACGTCGAGGGCCAGTTCGGCCATGGCGCCCACGCTGACGATCAGTACGTCGTTCTCGGTGGAACCTGACGGCCGGCGGGCCAGGATGTCCACGCCGTCGCTGAGCCGTTCCACTGCCTCGACGGCCGGGCCGACGGATCCCTTGGAGAAGCGGACAACGCTGGGCGCGTCGTTTATGGCCACAGCTTCACGCAGTTCCTCCCGGAGCCGGGTGGCGTCGCGGGGCGCGGCGAGGTGCAGCCCGGGGACGATCTGGACCATGGCCATGTCCCACATGCCATGGTGGCTGGCGCCATCCGGGCCGGTAACGCCGGCGCGGTCGAGGACGATGGTGACGCCTGCCTTGTGGAGGGCCACGTCCATGAGCAGCTGGTCGAAGGCCCGGTTCAGGAACGTGGCGTAGACGGCCACCACCGGGTGCAGGCCGCCGAAGGCCATGCCTGCGGCGGCGGTCAGCGCGTGCTGTTCCGCGATGCCGACGTCGATGACGCGCTTGGGGTGCTTGGCGGCGAACTTGTGCAGGCCCACGGGAATCAGCATGGCGCCCGTGATGCCCACGATGTCGTCGCGTTCGTCGGCGATGGCTGAGATCTCGTCGGCAAACACCGAGGTCCAGGACTGGGCGCCGCCGGTACCGGTGGGCTCGCCGGTTTCGGGGTCGATGATCCCCACAGCATGGAATTGGTCCGCTTCGTGGGCACGCGCCGGCGCGTAGCCGTGGCCCTTCTCCGTCATGGCATGGACGATCACGGGACCGCCGTAGTTCCTGGCGGTGGACAGTGCGTGCTCCATGGCCTGGAGGTTGTGGCCGTCCACCGGGCCGATGTATTTCATGCCGAGGTCCTCGAACATGCCCTGCGGCGCCCACCAGTCCTTGATGCCCTTTTTCATGGCGTGCAGGCTCTTGTAGGTGAACTGCCCCACGGGGCCGCCATCCTGGAGCTTCTTTTTCCACCAGTCGAGCGCGCCTTCGTAGGCCGGGGCGGCGCGGAAGGAGTCGATGGTGGGGCGCAAGGACGCCAGGTAGTCGGCGAACCCGCCGACGGTGGGGGCGTAGGAGCGCCCGTTGTCGTTGACGACGATGACCACGCGGCGCTTCTTGTCCGCCGCGATGTTGTTGATGGCTTCCCAGGCCATCCCGCCGGTGAGGGCGCCGTCGCCGATGATGGCGACGACGTGCCGGTCACCTTCCCCCGTGAGCTGGCGGGCGCGGGAGATACCGTCCGCCCAGGACAGGGATGACGACGCATGGGAGCTTTCCACGATGTCGTGTTCCGATTCCGCCCTGTCCGGGTAGCCGGAGAGGCCGCCTTCCTGGCGGAGCGTGCTGAAGTCCTGGCGTCCGGTCAGCAGCTTGTGGACGTAGGACTGGTGCCCCGTGTCAAAGACGATGCTGTCGCGGGGAGATTCGAAGGTGCGGTGCACGGCAAGGGTCAGTTCCACGACGCCGAGGTTGGGCCCGAGGTGGCCGCCCGTCTGGGAGACGTTCGTGATCAGGAAATCCCTGATCTCCGAGGCCAGCTGTTCCAGCTGTTCCTCGGTCAAATCGTTCAGGTCCTGCGGATTCCGGATGGTGTCCAAGATTCCCAATGACCCCTCCTTCGGGTGGTAGACGTGCCGTTTAACTCTAACGCCTTGGCTTGAATGCAAAGCCGAAGCCCCGGCTGGTCGGTGACCGGCCGGGGCTTCGGGGTGGATCGTTGCTGCTGTTGGAACCCGCTAGTTCGCGGAGATCTGGCGCAGCACGTACTGCAGGATGCCGCCGTTGCGGTAGTAGTCCGCTTCACCCGGGGTATCGATGCGCAGCACGGCATCGAACGACTTGGAGGAGCCGTCCTCTGCGGTGGCGGTGACCTTCAGGGTCTTGGGCGTGGTGCCCTCATTGAGGGCGGTGACGCCCTCAACCGAGAAGGTTTCCGTGCCGGTCAGGCCCAGGCTGGCAGCGTTCTCGCCGGCCGGGTACTGCAACGGCAGGACACCCATGCCGATGAGGTTGGAGCGGTGGATGCGCTCGTAGCTCTCGGCGATGACGGCCTTGACGCCCAGCAGGGCGGTGCCCTTGGCTGCCCAGTCACGCGATGATCCGGAACCGTATTCCTTGCCGGCCAGGACCACCAGCGGGGTGCCGGCTGCCTGGTAGTTCTGCGCGGCGTCGTAGACGTATGCCTGCGGGCCGTCGGCCTGGGTGAAGTCGCGGGTGAAGCCACCCTCAACGCCGTCCAGGAGCTGGTTCTTGATGCGGATGTTCGCGAACGTGCCGCGGATCATCACTTCGTGGTTGCCACGGCGGGAGCCGTAGGAGTTGAAGTCCTTGCGCTCCACGCCGTTGGCCAGCAGGTACTGGCCGGCGGGGGTGTCGGACTTGAAGGAACCGGCCGGGGAGATGTGGTCGGTGGTGACGGAATCGCCGAGCTTCAGGAGCACGCGGGCACCCGAGATGTCCTTGACGGGTTCGGGCTGGGCCTTCATGCCGTCGAAGTACGGGGGCTTCCGGACGTAGGTGGACTTCTCATCCCAGGCGAAAGTGTCGCCGGCCGGGGTGTCGAGGGCCTTCCAGCGGTCGTCGCCGTCGAAGACGCCCTCGTAGCCGCGGGCAAACATGCCCTTGTCGATCGAGGAGTCGATGACCTGCTGGACCTCGACCGGGTTGGGCCAGATGTCCTTCAGGAAGACGTCGTTGCCGGCTTCGTCCTGGCCCAGTGCGTCGTTCTCGAAGTCGAAGTCCATGGTTCCGGCCAGGGCGTACGCGATGACCAGCGGCGGGGAGGCCAGGTAGTTCATCTTGACGTCCGGGTTGATCCGGCCTTCGAAGTTGCGGTTGCCGGAGAGGACTGCGGTGACGGAGAGGTCGTTGGCCTGGATGGCCTCGGAGATTTCGGCGTCGAGGGGGCCGGAGTTGCCAATGCAGGTGGCGCAGCCGTAACCCACGATGTAGAAGCCCAGCTTCTCCAGGTAGGGGGTCAGGCCCGACTTGTTGTAGTAGTCGGTGACAACCTTGGAACCGGGGGCAACGGAGGTCTTGACCCATGGCTTGGCGGCGAGGCCCTTTTCGACGGCGTTGCGGGCCAGCAGTGCTGCCGCCAGCATCACGGACGGGTTGGACGTGTTGGTGCAGGAGGTGATCGAGGCGATCGACACCGCACCGTGGTCCAGCTCGAATTCGCGGCCGTCAGCGGTCTTGACAGCCACCTTCTTCGTCGGGCGGCCGTTGGACTTCGGTCCGTGGGCGTGCGGGGCTTCCTCGGTGAGGTGGGTTGCCGTGGCGGTGAACGAGGGTGAGTCGGACGCCGGGAAGCTCTCGTCGATCGCTTCGTCCAGGCTGCCGTCGGCGAGGTCCACCTTGACGTAGTTGCGGAGGTCCTCGCGGAACTGCGCCTTGGATTCGGTGAGGATGATGCGGTCCTGCGGGCGCTTCGGGCCGGAGATCGACGGAACGACGGTCGACAGGTCCAGCTCGAGGTACTCGGAGAACTTGATGTCGCGGGAGGGGTCGTGCCAGAGGCCCTGTTCCTTCGCGTAGGCCTCGACCAGGGCGACGTTCTCGTCGGACCGGCCAGTGAGGCGCAGGTAGTCCAGGGTGACGTCGTCGATGGGGAACATGGCGGCGGTGGAACCGAACTCGGGGCTCATGTTGCCGATGGTGGCGCGGTTGGCCAGCGGCACTGCTGCGACGCCTTCGCCGTAGAACTCGACGAACTTGCCCACCACGCCGTGCTGGCGCAGCATTTCGGTGATGGTCAGCACCACGTCGGTTGCGGTGGCGCCGGCGGGGATGCTGCCGCTGAGCTTGAAGCCCACGACGCGCGGGATGAGCATGGAGACGGGCTGGCCGAGCATCGCTGCCTCGGCTTCGATGCCGCCGACGCCCCAGCCCAGCACGCCCAGGCCGTTGACCATGGTGGTGTGCGAGTCGGTGCCAACGCAGGTGTCGGGGTAGGCGCGCAGCGCACCGTCCACTTCGCGGGTCATGACCGTGCGGGCCAGGTACTCGATGTTGACCTGGTGCACAATGCCGGTTCCCGGGGGAACAACTTTGAAGTCGTCAAACGCGGTCTGGCCCCAGCGCAGGAACTGGTAACGCTCACCGTTGCGCTGGTATTCGATCTCCATGTTGCGCTCCAGTGCGCCGGAGTTGCCGAAGGCGTCGATCTGGACGGAGTGGTCGATGACCATCTCGGCGGGGGCCAGGGGGTTGACCCGCTTGGGATCGCCGCCCAGGTCCTTGACTGCCTCACGCATGGTGGCAAGGTCGACCACGCAGGGAACGCCGGTGAAGTCCTGCATGATCACGCGCGCCGGCGTGAACTGGATTTCTGTATCGGGCTCCGCATTCGGATCCCAGCCTGCCAAAGCGCGGACGTGATCGGCAGTGATGTTCGCGCCGTCCTCGGTCCTCAGCAGGTTTTCAAGCAATACCTTGAGGCTGAACGGAAGGTTTTCTGCACCTTCAACGGAGTTCAACCGGAAAATTTCGTACTCGGTTCCGGCTACATTAAGTTTGCCTTTTGAACCGAAGCTGTCCACAGTGCTCATCGCAGGACTCCTCTCGCAACAGTTTCATCTTTGTCGCGCGGTTGACCGCCTGCTAGTTAGGAAGCCCTAAGTAGCTCAAGGGCCCGAAAATTTGCACACGGCCGGCCGAGAATTCGGGCGCGACGTGGGACTACTACGGCAATCGTAGTCGATAACCGCAGCGGCATCACGGAGCCGGAGCCAGCAATGCGACCGTCTCGAGGTGGTGGGTGTGGGGATACAGGTCGAAGGCCCGGAGCCCGGCGAGTCCCCACCCGGAGCGGCGGAAGTAACCGAGGTCACGTGCGAACGACGCCGGATCGCAGGACACGTAGGCGATGGCCCGGGGCTGGGCGGCCACGAGTTGCCCGACGACGGCTTTCCCGGCGCCGGCGCGGGGCGGGTCAAGGACCAGCGCGTCGAAATTCCGCGGTTTCTGGCGCAGGACCCGCTCCACGCGCCCTTGGACCACTTCCACCTGGGGCGAAGAATGCAGGTTCTTCCGGGCGTCGCGGCTTGTGCCCGGGGCCCCCTCGACCGAGAGGACGGATCCCGTCCCGCCTACGGCGTCCGCCATTACGGCGGTAAAGAGTCCCGCACCGGCGTAGAGATCAGCCACCACCGCACCGGGGTTGAGGTAGTCCCCCTGATGCAGGAATTCTGTGACAGCCCCCACAAGGGTCCCGGGCGCGTCGCGGTGGATCTGCCAGAAACCCTCGCCGGTCACCCGGTAGTCATGGCCGACGGCGGATTCCTGCACCCAGGTGCGCCCCCGGAGCTGCGCGACCGTGCCGGCCAGCGGATCGAAGGCGGCCACCGATGCCTCGGCCGGCAGCGCGGCGGCGATGGCCCGCAGCCGCTTGTCCTTGGTCCCGGGCGAAGGGGCCAGGAGCACCAGGGGGCGGGACCCGTTGGCCGGAGCGGCCACCTCCACCCGGTCGATGCCCTGCAGGTCCAGGTCCCAGAGGCGCAGGGCGTTGATGGCTTCGCTGGCAAGCGGCATCTCCCGCACCGGAACAATGTAGTCGGAACGGTGCGCGTGCATGCCCAGCCTGCCGCCGGGGGTGACCGAGAAACTGGCCCGCGTGCGCCATCCAAGGCCGGTGCCGCCGTCGTCCGCTTCCCCGACGGGTTCCACGGCACCGTTCCACACGGAGGGCACCTGCTCAAAGCCGGCAAGGCGGGTGAGCTGCTCGGCGAGGACGTCCGCCTTCAGGCTGCGCTGTTTGGCCAGGGTCATGTGCCCGAATTCGGCACCTCCCACCGGCGGGTGGCCGTGGCCCCAGGCACGCAGGGAATCTGCCACGTGCCAGAAGTGCTCCACCCGGTCCGGGGATGGATCGAGAACCTCGATGACGTCCGCGCGCCAGAATTTGGCATCGTCGCCCGCATCGGTCAGCCGGACCCGGACCTTCTCGCCTGGAACGGCGTGCCGGACAAAGACCACGCGGCCCTCATGGCGCGCCACGCAGTGCCCGCCGTGGGCTACCGGTCCGACGTCGAGCACGGCCTCCTGGCCGGTGTGGCCGGCCTGGTCCCCTTCCGCCGGAGCAGCTGCCGGCTGGATGGCGCGGGAAGTTCTGGTGCTCACTGGACGTCCTGGAGGTTCTTGGCTTCTTCGGAGGATTTGAGCTGCCAGGGAACGCTGGCCACCATGACGCCCGGTTCGAAGTGCAGCCGGGTCTTGATGCGGAGGGCTGTCTGGTTGTGCACCAGCTGCTCCCACCACTTACCCACCACGTACTCGGGGATGTACACCACCACCAGGTCCCGCGGGGAGTCGAGGCGCATTTGCTTGACGTAGTCCATGATCGGCGTGACGGTCTCGCGGTACGGGCTGGCGAGGACGGTCAGCGGCACCGGGATCTCAAGCTTTTCCCAGTCGGCGATGGTGTGCGCCGTCTCGTCCGGGTCGATGTCCACGGTGATGGCGTCCAGCCGGGAGGGGCGGGACGCGCGGGCGTATGCCAGGGCACGCAGGACGGGCTTCCGGACGTGCGAGACCAGCAGGACGGCGTGGACCCTGGTGGGCAGGGCGCGCGGTGAGGAGTCCTCGTCCACCGCGAGTTCCTTGGCGACATTGTCGTAGTGGGCCCGGATGCTCCACATGATCAGGAAGAGGATGAACATGGCCAGCAGCGCGATCCAGGCGCCCTGCTGGAATTTGGTGATCAGGACGATGACCAGCACCAGTCCGGTCATGCCGAAACCGATGCTGTTGATGGTCCGCGACTTGATCATCTTGCGCCGGACGGCCTTGTCCTTGGCCAGCTTCAGTTCGCGGCCCCAGTGCCGGATCATCCCGAGCTGGCTGAGGGTGAAGGAGATGAAGACGCCCACGATGTAGAGCTGGATCAGCTTGGTGACGTCGGCATCGAAGGAGATGATCAGGATCAGCGCGCCTGCCGCGAGGGCCAGTACGCCGTTGCTGAACGCGAGCCTGTCGCCGCGGGTGCGGAGCTGGCGGGGCAGGTAGCCGTCCTGGGCAAGGATGGAGCCCAGGACCGGGAAGCCGTTGAAGGCAGTGTTGGAAGCGAACACCAGGATGACGCCGGTGGCGGCCACCACGATGTAGAAGGGAATGCTGCCGGCGCCGAAGATCGTTTGCGCAATCTGGCTGATGGCCGGGTTCTGGATGTAGCCCTCGGGCAGCGGGTTCCCATTGAGCAGGAATTCCTTGGCCGGGTCCAGGACGATGTGGACCTTGGTGGCGTTGGCCAGGTAGATGATCCCGGCCAGCATGGCGGCGCCGATCATGCCCAGCAGCAGCAGGGTGGTGGCAGCGTTCCTGCTTTTGGGATGCCGGAAATTGGGGACGCCGTTGCTGATGGCTTCGACGCCGGTGAGCGCCGCGGCGCCGGAGGAGAAGGCCCGCAGCAGCAGGAACGCACCGGCCAGGCCCACCAGGCCCTGGTCGAAGCCCTCGGCGGGGACGATGGTGAACGCGGCCGACGGTGCCTGCCCCAACTGCCCGGTGGCGGCCTGGAACATGCCCACGGCCGTCATGCCCAGGATCGAGGCCATGAAGATGTACGTGGGGACCGCGAAGACGCTGCCCGCTTCCTTGATGCCGCGAAGGTTCACCAAGGCAAGGATCACGACGCCGATGGTGGCAATGATTGCCTGCTGGCCGTGCAGGGACGGGACAGCCGTGGTGAGGTAGGCCGCAGCCGAGGACATGGACACGGCAACCGTCAGGACGTAGTCCACCAGGAGGGCCGAGGCCACGGTCAGGCCGGCGTACTTTCCCATGTTCACATTGGCGATCTCGTAGTCGCCGCCGCCGGACGGGTAGGCGTGCACGTTCTGCCGGTAGGAGGCCACCACGGTCAGCAGCACCACCATGACGGCCAAGCCAACCCAGGGCGAGATGGCCACGGCGCTGACGCCGGCCAAAGCCAGGGTGAGCAGGATCTCGTCCGGTGCGTAGGCCACCGACGACAGGGCGTCGGACGCGAAAATCGGGAGGGCGATCTTCTTGGGGAGCAGGGTATGGGCCAGGCGGTCATTCCGGAAGGGCCTGCCCACCAGGACGCGTTTGACGGCGTTCAGTATTGTCAACACCCCACAAAGCTAGTCTGATTCGCGGTCGATGTCATGACGGGCGCCTGCCAGGCCTAACAGGTGCCATGCCGGTAGAGTTCTAGCTGCACGATCCTGACACAGATACAGAGGAGATACGGTGGCGCATTTCGTGATCATGGGATGTGGCCGGGTGGGGGCAACGCTGGCGCACACGCTGGAGGATGCCGGCCATTCCGTGGCCATCATCGACCAGGATGACCGCGCGTTCCGCCGGCTCCGCCAGGGCTTCACCGGCCGGAAGGTCACCGGTGTGGGCTTTGACCGGGAGACCCTTAAGCAGGCTGGCGTCGGCGAGGCCTACGCCTTCGCTGCCGTCTCCAGCGGTGATAACTCAAACATCCTGGCCACCCGTGTGGCCCGCGAAACCTTCCACGTCCCGCACGTCGTCGCCCGGATCTACGATCCGGGACGTGCCGAGATCTACCAGCGCCTGGGCATCCCCACGGTGGCCGCCGTCCGCTGGAGCGCGGACCAGGTGCTGCGCCGCATCCTTCCCGAACAGCACCTCGCCGGTGATTTCCGTGAACCTTCCGGGCGGCTGGTCCTGGCTGAACTGGACCTCGATGCCGGCTGGATTGGACACCGGATCAGCAGCATCGAAAAGGCTGCCGACGTCCGGGTGGCCTATGTGACCCGCTTCGGCGAGGGCCTGCTCCCTGACGCTGGAACGGCGTACCAGGACGGGGACACCGTGCACGCCATGCTGCAGGTGGACCGCAGCGCCCAGATCGCCCAGATCCTCGCCAAAGCCCCTGCCAAGGAGTACCAGTGAAAGTCGTTATCGTCGGCGCCGGCAGCGTCGGATCATCCATTGCCCGGGAACTGCTGGCGCACAAGCACGAGATCCTGCTGATCGACCTCAAGCCCGAGGTGATCGGCCGGAGCGGGCTCAGGGGCGCCCACTGGCTGGTAGGCGACGCCTGCGAACTCTCCACCCTGCAGGGCGCCAAGGTGGAGGACGCCGACGTCGTGGTCTCCGCAACCGGCGACGACAAGGTCAACCTGGTGGTGTCCCTGCTCGCAAAGACTGAGTTTGGGGTGGGCCGCACCGTGGGCCGGGTCAACAACCCGAAGAACGACTGGATGTTCAACGATTCCTGGGGCGTCGATGTGGCTGTCAACACGCCGCAGCTGATGACCGCCCTGGTGGAGGAGGCGGTGGAGATCGGCGACCTGGTCCGCCTGCTGACGCTGCAGACCGGGGTGGCTTCACTGGTGGAATTCACCGTGCCCCATGATTCCCACGTGATCGGCATGACGGTGGGAGACATCCACTGGCCCGAGGACGCCACCCTGGTGGCGATCCTGCGCGACCAGGCACCCATCACGCCCAGCCGGGACGACGTCATCGACGGCGGGGATGAGCTCTTCTTCGTGACCACCATTGCGGCCGAGGACAGGCTGCGTGAGCTCCTCTCCTCCGCCCCGGGCAGCATTGACACCGGGGAGCGGGCCGCGGGCGACGCCGGGCCGGCCGCCGCGGCCAGCCACGGCCACACGCAGGACGACGACGGCTTCGACGGTTAGTCCGCCGGCGCGGTTTTGGGTGCCGGCCGGGTTACCAGCCAGGCCACCCAGATGCCCAGGATGTACAACGGTGCGCCCATGATGAGGCGGGTGGTAGCCAGTGCGGCCAGCCCGTCCGTGCCCATGAGGTAGAGCGGCACCTGGACGATGAGCCGGAGGGCCAGGACTGCCACGATGATCCACGTGCCCAGGCGGTAGGCCTTGACCCGGGACGGTTCCTTGCGCCACTCCACGCCCTCGTTGCGGATGAAGCCGAAGAGGAGGCCGGCCACGGGCCACTTGACCGCAATGGAGAGAACCATCGCCAGGATGTACGCGCCGTTCGTGAAGAAACCGGGAAGGTAGAAATCCTCTGCCTTGCCGGTGGTGTTGGCCAGCCACGCGGAAATACCGACGCCGGCCACGCCCGCCAGCGCCTGGGTCAGCGGACGCCGCTGCACCAGCCGGACAACGGTGAAGATGGCGGCCGAAGCCAGGGCGGCCACCAGGGACAGGCTGAGTTCGCGTGTGACGTTGAAGGCGACCAGGAAGACCAGGCCGGGAACGATGCTCTCGGCAATGCCCTGCACTCCCCCAGCGCTCCGGAGGACGTCCACCTGTCCGTCATGGGTACGGTGAAGTCCGGCTTTGACCGCGTACCCGGCGGCCAGTCCTGCAACCGGAGATGGGCCGGCATCCTGCGGCCCGGTCCTGCCGGGGTTCTCGGGGCCGGTTGGCTGTTCGGGCTGGTGCTCGGTCATTCGTTCTCCTGGCGGGACAGAATCTCGTAGCGGGGGTTGAAGATGGTGGGCATGTCCTTGCCGCGGGCCAGCATCCCCTCAACCCGGATTTCCGCACCGGCTTCGATGCCCGGAACCCGGCGGCGGCCCAGCCAGACAACACGGAGCCTCGGGGGCCTGCCCTGCCCCGGTCCGGCGGGACGGACAGCGTCGTCCTCCGTGACGATGGCGCTGAATTCGGCCGTCCGGTCGGCCGGGACGAATGTCACTGATTCGATATGCCCCTGGCACAGGACCCTGCCCCGGTCCGGCAACTGGCCCAGAGGAGTGATTCCACGTCCCGCCTGCGCGCTGCCGTTCTCCGGGGACTTAGCCGATCTGGGTGATTTCGGGACCACGTTCGGGCTCCTCCAAAGTGGTCGCGGCGGGCGGAGGAGTGGTTGAGGCATCCTTGGGCAGCCGCAGCTGCAAGAGGTCGCGCGGCGGCATGGGGCTGTCTCCGCGGACCACCACGACCTGCCGGAACAGGGCCTCGAGCGGCCCGGCGGCCGGGCGTTCCAGCGCCGCGGGTCCACCCAGGACACCGCGCAGGAACCAGCGGGGTCCGTCCACGCCGATGAACCGGGCCACGCGGTAGCCCTGGCTGCCATCGGGCAGCCCGGCCGGCAGCTTGGCCACCAGTTCCGTGCCGAAGGCGCCTTCCACTTCCTCAACCTGTCCGCCCTGCGCGCCCACCGACTGGCCGATCTGTTCGCGGATCTCGTCCCACAGTGTTTCCGTCTTGGGGGCGGCGAAGGCCTGAAGCTGGAGGCTGGAGCCGTTCAGGTCCAGGGTGACTGCCACCACCCGCTGGGTGGCTTCTTCCACCTCAAGGCGGAGCTGGAGGCCCTCGCTCGGGGTGATCAGCAGGGCGCCCAGGTCAACGAAGCCGTCACGGCTGCTGATTTCAGCCTCGTCGAAGGGGCCGTCCTGGCGGCGGGCAGCGGTGCCCGGTTCGCCTTCCCCGTCCTCTGCAATCGTCAGTTCTTCAGCCGGCTGCGCCGGTTCTTCGTTCTTTGCTTTCCTGCCGAGCCCAAAGACCATGGGTGACTCCTTATTCCTGAAAATGTGCCAGTTCTGGATGGTGCCGGTGGGACCCGTGGAGGTCCCGCCGTCGTACGTGCTGGCGTGGCAGCGGGTGCGTTTGCGGGGTCAGGCCCCAGGAACGGTGAATCCGCCCGTGGACCCGAAACCGCCCGTGCCGCGCACGGAACCGCTCAATTCGCTGACAGGAATGAACTGGGCGTACTCAACCCGCTGGATGACCATTTGGGCAATTCTATCGCCGCGCCGCAGCTCTATCGGCTGGGACGAGTCGGTATTCAGGAGGGTCACCGAGATCTCGCCCCGGTAGCCCGCGTCCACGGTGCCTGGAGCGTTGACAATGGTCAGGCCGTGCTTGGTGGCCAGGCCCGAGCGGGGGTGGATCAGCGCCACGAAACCCTCCGGCAGCGCAATCGCGACGCCGGTGGGAACCAGCTTGCGCTCCCCGGGGAGCAGGACAACATCCTCGCGGGCACGCAGGTCCGCGCCGGCGTCACCCGGATGTGCGTAGGACGGCGCTTCCAGGTCCGGATCCAGCATTTTCAACTGGACCTGGAGAGTGGGGACAGCAGGCGCTGGCAATGCTGTGTCCGGGGCAATGTCTACCGTGGCGGGATGATCAGTCACAGTCACTCACTCTAACCCGCGCCCACGGAACAGTCCTAAGGAACCCGTGGTGGGCGGACCTCCCGGCGGCTCCACCCAAGGTGAAATAGCGGGCCAAAGGTGGAAAGCTTGGCCTATGCCCGAATCAAGCTCGCCCGCGTCCGTTCCCAGCACACCCTCCGCCGGGGCACCCGTCATCTACCGGGAGAAGCTGTGGCCCAACGCCTGGATCTGGGTCATCGCTGCCGGTGTTTCCGCAGCAGGCATCCTGGTCTTCGCACCCATCAGCATGGCGGCGGGCTACACAGCGGCATTGATACTGCTGGCCATCATTACGGCGCTCCTGGTCCTTTCCACCCCCGCCATTACCGTCACGGCGGATGCCCTCACGGTTGGACGGGCCACCATCGAACGCCGGTTCGTGGGAAGCGTTCAGCACTTTGAAGCCGGCGAAGCGACGGCGGAACGCGGCACCCGGCTCAACGGCCTGGCCTACCTTTGCATCCGCGGCTGGATCGATCCCGTGGTGAAAATCGAAATCACGGACCCTGCCGACCAAACCCCCTACTGGCTGGCTTCCACCCGGCATCCGGACAAGCTGACGGCCGCCCTGGCCACGCCATAACGCTGCCTTCACTCCACGTCCGGGCCCGGATCCGGCGGAAAATCACGGCGCGCCCTGTTCCTTGAGCCAATTCAGCGCTGCCGGGTGGCAGAGTTTCGATTGATAGTAATGCCAGGGTGGAGGATTTTGTATGCAGGATCTACGGCTTGTAGGCGTGCACGACGACGGGACGCATCTCCTGTTGAGCGGGGCCGGCGGCGAGATGTTCCAGCTGCCGATCGATGAAGCCCTCAGGACGGCCAGCCGGTCCACGGCCAAACCGCGGATGGAGCGGCCAGCCGTTCCGATGTCTCCACGGGACATCCAGGCCCGGATCCGCGCCGGCGCCACCGCTGCCGACGTAGCGGAACTGTCCGGCATGCCGCTGGCCAAAGTGGAGCGCTACGAGGGCCCGGTCCTTGCTGAGCGCGAGTACGTTGCACAGCAGGCACGGAAGGTTGAAGTCGCGGCACCATCCCCCGGCCATGACGCATTCCGGTCCGCGTTTGGCGACAACCCGGCAACCCTGGACGACATGGTGGCCCACCGCCTCTCTGCGCATGGCATCGACCCCGCCACCGTGGAATGGGACTCCTGGCGGCGCCAGGACGGCACCTGGACAGTCTCGGCAAACTTTGAGGCAAAACCCGGCGGGACCACCGGCATTGGAGAAGAGCCGCCTGCGCTCTGGACCTTCAGCCCAGGACGCAAGTCGCTTCAGAACACCAACCGCTGGGCCCAGCAGTTGAGCGAACTCGAACCGTTGGATGGCCCCGTTCCGGCCCGCCGCCTCACTGCGGTTTCCGACCGCCCGTTCGATTTTGAAACTGACGCGGACAGCGCAAAGGCATCTCCCGGCAGCCAGGGTCCTGCCCAGGACCCCGGGACGGAATCCGACGGGCTCCTGGACATGCTCCGGTCACGGCGCGGCCAGCGGCTGGGTGTGGACGAGGATTCGGACGACGCCCTGGCGCTGCTCCTGGCGCACGGCGTACCGGCTGCCCACCCACGGCCTTCCGAGGTGGTCGCCGAGGCGCCGGCCGAGCCGGAACCGGAAGAAACCGAACCACAGGACGGGCCGCAGGAAGCACCGGCAGCGCAGGGTGATTCGTTCATCCGCCGCCGAGATGCGAGGCCGTCGATGTTGTCCCGGCTGAGCCTGCTTCCGCCGCACCGGGATGGCAACGACGACGCCCTGCGGCTTCACGACGGCGTCAGCACCGACACCCGGGAAATCACCATTGCGGCGTCCCCACAAAAGCCCTCCGGTTCCGCGCCTGCTGCCGGATCCGGCAATTCCGGCGGGGCCGGCCTGGATGAACTGCTGGGCAGCAATCCCCGCCGTCCGGCACCCAAGCAAAACGATGCGTCCCCCTCCACCGGGCAGTTGCCGGAGACCGAAGCCCCGGAGCGCCCTGCCCGGCCCAAGCGTTCCAGTGTCCCGTCCTGGGACGAAATCGTGTTCGGCACACGGAGCGATTAGGACCTTTCCTTCGTCCCGTTCCCGGGGGTAGTTCCTGCCACTGCTGCATGTTAGGCTCCCCGCACCCGATCGGTCAGAAGCTGCACCTACCCCTGGAGGTTCGCTGTGCCGGACACCACCTGCCACATGTCAATGTCCCTGGACGGGTTCGTCGCCGGGCCCGACCAAAGCCGCGAGAACCCGCTGGGCAAGCGGGGGCTGGAACTCCACGGCTGGCACATCGGCGATCCCCGCGCCAATGAGGCCAACGGGATCGCGGCTGATTGGCTGATGCGACCGCGGGGCGCCTACGTGATGGGCCGGAACATGTTTGGTCCGGTCCGCGGGGACTGGGACGAGGAATGGAGTGGATGGTGGGGCCCCGAGCCGCCTTACCATGCACCGGTGTTCGTCCTTACGCATTACCCGCATGATCCGATCCAGATGGAGGGAGGGACAACCTTCCACTTCGTCACTGACGGCTTCGAGGCGGCGTACGCTGCGGCGCTCGATGCGGCCGGCGGCAAGGGCGTTGATATTGCGGGAGGGGCGTCCACGGTCCGGCAGGCATTGGCGGCTGGGGTGGTTGACGAACTGACCCTCGACATCGCACCAGTGCTGCTCGGATCAGGTGAGCGGATCTTCGATGGGATTGCGTCCTTCGATTTCGAACCCGTTGAGGTGCTCCACTCTCCCCTGGCCACCCACATCCGCTACCGCCGGACGCACCAGTAGCTGTCAGCGTTGCTTAGCCGGCGGCCCGCTGCAAGCGGGTGCATCACACGGCAAGGTACTGGACGAGGGCATCTTCCAGAAGGCTCTGTTCTCCATGTCTGTTGCCGGCCCCGGGCAATAACCCGGACGGCCACCCCTTCGGCCAGTGGGGTGGTTCCCAGTCCTGGTGTTCGCCGGCGTAGTGCCGGCCTGTGGGTGAAGTCCAGCCTGGTGGTTCGTTCTTGGTGGCGGGGGTGGGTTTCCAGCCGGTGGTGTGTCGGAGTTTGTGGTGTTTCGGGCAGGGCTGTCCCAGGTTGCGGATTCCGGTGGTGCCGCCGTTGGCCCAGGCGAGGAGGTGGTCGGCCTCGTTGTCGAGGGAGTGGTTGCTGCAACCGGGGAACGGGCATTTGGCGTCCCGCATCCTTAGCCAGGCTCGCATGGCTTTCGTGAGGCGGTAGCTGGTCCTGCCGATTTCCAGCGGCGCCCCGTCCCGCGGGTCCACCAGGACCCGGTGGAACGACTCACTGCCGCCCGCAACCAGGTCCCTGGCCATCGAAGCCGGGATCGGCCCGTACCCGTCCAGCATTGCCGGTTCACCGGTCACGCCCAGCAACGAGAACACGGGAACGGTGACCAGCACCTGCGCCCTTATTGATGTCGGCGGGACATCGGTTTCTTCAACGCTGCCGGCCGCGGTACCACTGGCGTCCGTGCTGGCGGGAATCCCGCTGCCCAGAACCGCGGACGCGAACAGGTCGGCGCGGAGTTGGGTCATGGTCCGGGTCTCGTCCGGGCCCTGCAGGGACCGGGCCTCGGCGGTAAGCCGGTTCCAGCCCGCCACCGCCTTATCCGCGGGCAGGCACGCGCTAAGCCAGGCCATCCCGTCCCGGTCAGGCCGGAACTCCACCCGCCGCTCCACCACCCCCTGGGCGTGCCGCGTCTCGATCGACTCCGCATGGTGGCGTTCCCGCCACGTCCGTGCCTTGGCCCGAAACCGGTGCGCCGGCAACTCCCCGACCGGGCAACCCCGCGCACCATCCGACACTCCAGGGTCCAGGAAATGCGCCTCCAACGCCGCCGCCCCGGCAGCATCCAGGCCAGCGGCTTCATCGGCCATCACCACCGCGTGCTGCCACGAAACCGTCCCGGCCCGCAACGCCGCCAACGTCAGCGGCAACCCGGCAGTCAAGGCATGGGAGGTGGCCAGGAACGACCCCGCGGCCCGCGGCCCCAACACCAACACACACCCGATCTCCGCCGCGACCGCCATCTCCTGCGCCACCACCGGCACATCCGGACCCGCAACGGCACAAGCAGACTCCGAATACTTCACCGCCGCCTTCGCCTTCAACGCCGCGAACCCGGCCTCCACCTCCCGCGCACCAGCCAGAACATCCAGGCACCCATCCGCCAAACCAGCCAGAGGGTCAACCGCAGAAAACGGTAAGGAGCCTTGGCCGTCAACCTCCGCGTTCAGCACGGCGAGGGCAGACCTGATGTCCGCATAAGCCTTGGCCACCGCTGCTGTCCCCATAAAGCCATCATGACAAGGGGGTCTGACAATTACACGGGCATCATCGGAGTAAATCAGCCGACGGGGTCACGGGGGTCAGGTGGGCACCGTAGCCCTGTGTTTCGACTTCGCCGGACAGCCCTACGCATTTTGGGTCTGCTTCCCTAGATCAATACCAACCGTGACAGATCGGTCCTGGCGCCGCTATCCGTAGCAGGGAAACCATGTTGAGCGCCTCAGCCAGGGCCCGCCGGCGTGCAGACGGGACAGACTCCCCCGGTACCTTTGAAGCGGCCCCCAAGCAAACATCGGCGGGTCCATCGTGGAACTGCTAACGGGTCTCGAGGAGGACCGGGACTGTCTGAATAACGGTGGATCCACAGTTGGCCTGACACGCCGGGCGTTGCCTGGCGGGGAGGACTGATCATGAGCGACACCATGGATCCCA
>NZ_JAUSTB010000016.1:0-82892 GCF_030812615.1 Pseudarthrobacter niigatensis
CCCTCGCAGAAATACCCCCAACCCTAAAACCAGGTGAGGTAAACCGATGAGCGAAAACCCCGATGCCATCCGCGCAGACATAGAAGCCACCCGGGTCCGCCTGGGCACCAACGTCGACGCCGTGGCCGACAAAGTCACCCCGTCCAACATCGTCCACCGCCAAACCGACAAGGTCCGCGACGCCGTGACCGGGGTGAAGGAGAAAATCATGGGCGCAGCAGACCACGCCACCACCAAGGTCCACGACACCACCGCCACCGGGACCGGACACACCACCAACGCCCTAAACACCGCCGGCGACAACCTCCACCAGGCAGGAGACGCGGTCTCCGCGAAACTCTCCGACGCCGGCCAGGCCGTCTCCAACGCCCCGGACCAGGTCAAAGCCAAAACCGCCGGGAACCCCCTGGCCGCCGGGCTCATCGCGTTCGGCGCCGGCATGCTCATCTCCTCCCTGATCCCCGCCAGCGAGAAAGAACGCGAAGCCGCGGACCAACTCAAAACCGCCGCCCAGCCCCTGGCAACCCAGGTCACCGACGCCGCCAAAACCATGGCCCAGGACCTCAAGGAACCCGCCCAGGAAGCCATGGACAACGTCAAAGCCACCGCCACCGACGCCGCCCACAACGTCAAAACCGAAGGCCAAAACGCCGCCACCGACGTCAAAGACCGCGCCACAGACGCCAAAGACAACATCCAAAACACCTAGTCCGCCAGCGTAAAACGGACTACAGCGAAGCCGGTTCTGCATGATGCGGGGCCGGCTTTGCCGTCGTTCGGGCCATCACCAACGGCCCGGGGGCTCTTAGGGGAGGCTAGCGCTTGCCCTTCTTGCGGGACCCCTTGCCGCGGCCCTTATCCGGGTTGGGGGCATAGCGCTGTGCCACCTTGGGCGCTTTCTTGGTGCCGGTGCCACGGCGGTCCGGCTTGGGTTCCTTCTTCACCTTCTGCGGCTGCGCGGAGGGCTGGCGGGAGCTCTGCGCGGTGCGGCCGCGGACCACGCCAATGAACTCCTCCAGCACGTCGTCCGTGGCCTCCGCAGGCCAGGCCAGGGCGATTTCGGTCCCCCCCGCCCCTGTAAGCCTGCGCGCCACCGTGTCTTTGACGTTGAAGTGCCGTGCCACTGACATCGGAAGGATCACCAGGCCGGCTCCGGAGGCCACCACCTGGAGGGCCGGATCCGGTCCGCCCAGGGTTGCAGGATCAAGGAAGGATTCCTGTGCGAGGTCGGCAAGCGCCACTTCCTCGAACACCGAGATCTCATGGCCTTTCGGGGCAACCACCACGGGCTGCTCCTCGTACAGCGGGATAACGCTGAGTCCTTCGCGCTCAATGGGAAGACGGACGAAGGCCATGTGCGCCCTGCCGTCGTCCAGCACGTCACGCTGCACGCCGTCGTCGACCATGAATGCTTCAAGGGGAATATCCGGCATCCGCTCTTCCCAGCGGCGGATCCACTTGCCCGGCGTCACCCCTGCCACGTACGCGATGCGCAACACGCGCTGGGCCGCATCCTCAGGGGTGGGCTGGCCATCGGGCGTGGGGGTATTGTCGGCGGGCACGTCTTCACAGTACCCGCCGCCCGGATACCCTTGAAGCATGACCTCTGCAAACTCCCAGTCCATGAAGCCGGCCACCGTTGCCAAGAAACTTGGCATCTACCTGCCGGCCACCCCGCAGGAGTTCCAGGATTCAACGATTACCCGCGAGGAATTTGCCGAACTCCAGGCCAACCCGCCGGAATGGCTTGCCGAACTCCGCCGCAACGGGCCGCACCCCCGCCCGGTGGTGGCGCAGAAGCTGAACGTTTCCATCAGCGGCCTGGCCCGCGGCGGCGTGGAGGAAGCGCTCACGACGGCGGAGATCACCGCGCTGCTGCAGGCGCCCCCGCAGTGGCTCGTCACCGAACGCGCCACGCACGCGGCCGTCCGCGCCGAAGCCCAGCGGGTCAAGGACGAGGCCGCGAAGAAGCAGGCCAAGAAGGACCGCGCCCAGGCCTGATTGCCAGCCCCTTAGTCCTGGTGGATTTGGACGTAGTTGCCGCAGCCGTCGTCGAACACGGCGCTGGTCCCGAATGAATCAGTGGTGGGCGGGGTCTTGAAACTCACCCCGGCGGCCATCAGCCGGTCATACTCCGCCTGGACATCGGGGACGCCGAACACGATGGCAGGAAGGCCGGCCTCGCGGACGGCGTTCATGTAACTGGCGCCGATGGGGTTGTCGCTGGGTTCCAGGAGCAGTCCCACCGAGCTGTCCCCCGCCCCCGGATCCTTAATGATGTACAGGTTGTACTCCGGCATGGCCATCAGGGTGTCGAAGCCGAGTGTGCCGGTGTAAAAGGCGTGGGCGGCCGCGGGGTCCTGGACGTGGATGCTGCACATTTTGAGTCGCATGGTCCCACGGTACCGCCCATCGCCGTGACTCCCAGGCTGTGCGCCCCCCCTTTCGCAGCCATTGACGCTGTGCCCGGAAGACGGTCCAATGGAAAGACCAGCCCGGGCTTTCCGGCCGGGGCCATGGCTTAGTGGGGAATGGCGGGCGCGGGAGGTACAGGATGTCGATCTTGGCGGAGTCCCTGAACCAGGGACTGCTTCACGGTGCATGGGCGGTCCTGCTGTGCGGTCCGGTGCTGGTTGCCACCGTCGCAGCCACCGTGTTCGTTGTACGACGCCGGTCCCTGGCGCCTGCAAGCGACGCAGCGCAGGCGCCCGACCAGCTGTTTTGGGACCTTTTCCTCGGGTCCTGCGTGGCCCTTCCTGCGCTCGTGATCCCGGCCCTGGTGTCGCCATGGGCGGGATTGGTTCTGGCCGTGGCAGCGGCCGCCTCCGGCATCGCCGCATACCGGGGCAGCCCCCGGATCCTGGCGTGGCGATCCGGCCGAAGGGAGCACAGGGAGCGTCTCTCCGCCCATCAAGCGGCCCGGATCCAGCATGAGGAGCTGATGCTGCGGTGGCAGCGCTACGAACTGGATCCCGGCTTTAGCATCGACTATCCGGCCCTGACCGACGTGCGGCTGCCGGAAACGTCCGCACTGATCAAGGCCATGCGAACCGCGGACCAGCTGCGGACAGCCTCGCACACGGGCTACCCGGCCGCCGTCGGAAGCCTGGCCGCCTCGCTGGCAGCCGCCGAACGGGCGGCCGGAATTCCTGCAGCCCTGCCGGCCGAGCGGGCCGGCTGACGTTAACTGCTGTGTCGAAGGGGTTGGATTGCTTCCGAGGCCCGGCGATAGCATCCCAGGATGAAGCCTGAGGAACTGCCTGCCCATGACCAGTACGGTCGGCTCCTGGAAGACCGGGGAGTCTGGCGCCAAGCCACCACGCTGGAGGCTGCCGGTGAGCTGACGGCCCGGTGGCTGGAAGGTGGAAGTTCATACCAGCCTGGACATTTCGCCGCAGTCTTTGACGCAGAGACCAAACCCATCGCCGCCGCGCTGGCGGAGCTGAACCGCAATGGGCTGTTCACCAAGGAGTCCCAGCCGGGCATCCTTGGCGATGGTGCCGCGCAGCGCCAGTACGTGACCGGATTCTGCGGCGCCGAAACCGCGCGCGGCTTGCTGGCGCTGTCCACCCGGACTGAACTGGTCACCGTTGCCCACGCCCCTGGCGAAGCAAGCAGCGCCGCCATTGCGGTGACCGTTGCGGGAACGGAGATCGCCACGGTGCTGGGCTCCAGCGAGAATCCCGTGACGGACGGGCAGATCCAGGATTGGGCCGGGGAGACCAACGATTCGCTGGCCCTCCTGCTCGCTGATTCCTGGTACGTGGAGATCCTGGATCCCGTGTGGGGACGCAATGACGTGCTGCTGCCGGCCGTCCTAAAGGCATTGAAAAGGGCGGAGCAGCAGTAGCCGCCCCGCCCCGCCCAAAGCCGGCGTTACAGCTCCACGGTGCCGCTTTCGCCAACGCTCATGCGGCTGTTCGTCACCTTGGACTTGACCCACTGCAGGACCGTTGCGGCAGTGCCGCCCGGACTGGTCCAGTACTCCGCCGAATCCGAGTCCACCCGGAGGAGGCAGACCTCGGGGGTGTCCGGACCGTCCGGGAACCATGCTTCGACAACCTGGTTCCACATCTCGTGGATCTTGGCGCGGTCGGTGACCACCTCGGCGGTCCCTGCAACGGAAACCCATTCGGTGCTCTTGCCGAAGGCGACGTTGACGCGGGGATCAGCCCGGACATGGGCAACCTGGGAGGTGCCGAGCCCGGTGAAGAACCACATGTCGCCGTCGTCCTTAACCTCCTGGACGGCCAGCGGGCGGCTGACGAGGGCGCCTTCTTCGTTGATGGTGGTGACCATACCGATCTTGGAATCGTTGATGATCTCAGTAACCTTGCTGATGCTCTGCGCGTCAGTCATGCCTCACCTCGTTCGTCGAAAGTAGGGGAAAGTCCCCGCCGCCAGCCTATTAGTAAGCATGCTTATTTACCAGCCGGATGCCACCGGAACTTTGGCCACCTCGGCGATGCGCGCGGCCGTGATGCGGCCCATGCGGATGGCGCCGTCCACGTGCTGGTAGCCTTCCGCCGCAAGGTCCGACGAGGACCAGTAGATCGGGCCGACCGGGGCATGCTGGTCCCTGCCGTAGCGGTGGAGGCCTCCAAGGTCATAGCTGGCGGCGTAGGCGCCACGGGTCCATTCCTCGGAGCCCCAGTCGGACTCGTAATAGACGTCAGGAGTGAGGGCCTCCTCGCCCAGGTAGCCCGCAATGGATTCCAGGATGGCCTTCCTGCGGTCCTCTGCGCTCAACTCGAAAACGGCATCGGCCTTTTCATCGGACACGAAGCCCACCAGGGTGCCCCGCGGGTCATCGAAGTTCGTATTGTCGTACACCTCCTGGACCAGGGCATCCGCGCCGAAGCCGGTGCCGGAGAGTCCCTTTTCCCGCCAGAACGGAGTGCCGTAGACGGCGTGCACCTTGATGACCAGGCCCAGGGACTGGTGCTGGTGCATTTGGTGCTGCCGGCGCGGCAGCGGCGGGTTGAAGGAGACGCGGGAGTAAAGGTTGGGCGGCACGGCCATGATGACGAAGCGGGCGTTGACCGTGGCACGGTCCGATTCGACGGTGACGCGGTGGCCGCCCTCCGCATCCGGCTCCCAGTTGATGGTGCGGACCGGCGAACTGAGGACGACGTCGTCACCCAGTTCCTGCGCCTGCAGCAGGGACACCTGCTGCATCCCACCAACCACGCGGCGGTCCAGGATGAAATCCTCGTCAGTCAGGTGGGTGAAGGAGCCGGCCGAAGCGGCCATCAGGACCGCCTGCAGGGCAGAGAAAGAGTGTGCAGGCTTGGTGAGCATCCCGCCGGCGATGAACAGGCCAATGTTCCTGCAGGCTTCCTCGTTGGCAGAGTTCCGGCGGAGCCAGTGATGGAAGGAGATCGTGTCCAGTTCACGCGCCTTGGGGTGGGCCCAGGGTTGCGTGGGTCCAACCTCCGCGGCGAGGCCATCCAGCAGTGCCACCAGCCGGTCCATTTCGACGGCGGTGTCCGGGTCCACGGGAAAGGTGTCACCCGTGTAGCGCACGGGTGTGCCGTCCGCGCCGATGTAGATGGATTCGCCTTCGCGGTAGCGCGGGTAGGTCTCCAGGCCCAGTTCCTGGAGCAGTTCCAGGAGGGCGGTCTGGTCCGGGGAGACCCACTGGCCGCCGATCTCGAGCATGGCTCCGTTCACGGTGTCGGTCCAGGTGCGGCCGCCCACCCTGTCGCGGGCCTCAAGCACGGCGACCGTGAGTCCGGCCTTCTTCAGTTCGCGGGCGGCGGTGAGTCCGGACGGCCCGGCTCCAACGACCACAACGTCGCGGTTCAGGTTCAGCATGATGTCCTCTCTGCGGCCCCGGGTGACGGGGACCATTAAATGAATGCCATTCATTTAGTAGGAACTATAGCCCGTGCCTGCCGGCAGGGGAAGTGCTGGATGGAATAATGCAGGGGACGACGACGGAAAGGGCAGGAATGCCGGCAGTATCAGCCGCACAGGGGCGCTCCACCAGCAATGGCGGAGCGCCGAGGAGGCGGGCGGGCCGGCCCTCGGCGGCAGTGCTGGACAAGGCAGGGATCACAACGGCCGCGCTGGAGCTGGTCGGACGCAAGGGATACGACGGACTGACCATGGCCGCCCTCGCCAGGGTGCTGGATGTGGCACCCTCCGCCCTCTACAACCACGTGGCATCCAAACAGGACGTGCTGCTGTTGGTGGAGGATCACCTGATGTCGCTGGTGGACGTCTCAGGCTTTGAGGGCGGCAGCTGGGAAGATGCCGTTCATACCTGGGCATGGAGCTATCGGGACGTCTTCGCCGAACACACTCCGCTCATTCCGGTCATTGCAGTGCTGCCGGTAACAGACGCCCCGCAGACCCTCGCCATGTACGAGACCGTCAGCAAGGGTTTTTCGGACGCCGGATTCCCGCAGGAGCGCATCATTCCTGCCATCGTGGCGCTGGAGTCCTTTATTTTCGGCTCTGCGTACGACGTTACGGCCCCGGAGGACATCTTCGATTCCGGGTCCATGGCCGGTTCCACGCCGTACTTCACTGCCGCCGTCCAAAGCTCGTCGGGGGCGCCTCGGGAGTCCTCCAGCCACCCCGAAGCCGGCCACCGCGACCATGGCCGGCAGGCGGATACCGCCTTTCAACTGGGCTTGGACGCACTGGTCTCCGGTCTGGCCGCGCTGCGCCGCTGAGATGCACGATTTGGCGCGCCGAGGCAGGTATCAGCATTCCCTCCCTCGTGGGGCTGCACCTTCCTACTATGGCGTGGGGCGGAGGAACGTTTCGCCAAAATAGGAGAAGACGTGCGGACAGGACAAGACCAACCGGCCGGGCCCCATGCGCAGCGGGGCGTGGGATCCACTGCGCCTGCCGCCGCCACTCCGCTGCTGACGTCGTCCGCCGCGCTGTGCTGGGGCCTGCAATTCGCTCTGCTGAACCCCGTCCTCGCACTGTTGCTCGTCGCTTTGTACGACGCCGGCCCGGCCGATGTCGGATGGGTCCTCGGCGTGTACAACGCCAGTGGGTTCGTCGCGGCGCTGGGCATACCGTCGTGGGCCGACAGGAGGAAGGACTACCTCCGGCCCCTCCTGGCGTGTGGAGCCCTTACCCTGGCCCTCGCCATAACCACAGCCCTCCCGGTTGCGGTGGTGGCCCTCGTCGTCCTCGGCGGTCCCGCGGGCGTCGGAGTGTCCCTCCTGTTCGCCGATATGAAGCATGCCAAGGCTGCCCCTTCCGAGGTGATCAACACGCGCGCCATCGTGTCCTTCGCCTGGGTAGCGGGGCCGCCGCTGGCCACCTTCATCATGGCCGCCCTGGGAAACCGTGCGATCCTTCCTGTGCTGGCCGTCATCGCCTTCCTCAACATGGCCACCACCGCGGGCATGATCGCCAAGCGACGCGCAGCAAAGAGTATGGATCCGGACCCGGATCCGACGCTCCACGCCACCGGGCAACCGGTCAGCCGCACGGCCGTTGTCCTCATTGTCAGCGGCTTCGTGGCACTGCAGGCGACCAACAGTGCCGCGGTATCGGTCATGAGCCTCTTCGTCACCGAACGCCTCGGGCTCCCGCTGATATGGTCAGGCGTCGCGCTGGGAATCTCCGCCCTGCTGGAGATTCCTGCACTGCTTATTATCGGAAGGCTGAGCCGCCGGTTCTCAAGCCAGACAATCCTCGCGACCGGCTGCGTCGCCGACATGGCCTATTACGCTGCCATGACCGTATTGACGGGACCCGTGCTGCTGATCGGCGTCCAACCGCTCAACGCTTGGTTCTTTGGAACCGTTGCAGGCATTGGACTGACCTTATTCCAGGACCTTATCCCTGGGCCCGGGCTCGCGTCCGGTTTGTTCACCAACACCAGGCGCATCGGAGCGATTGTCTCCGGTGTGATCATCGCGGCCGGCCCGGGCCTCGGCCTTGGATACCAGGGCGTGTTCGGCATCTGCGCCGTCGCGGCTTTCGCGGCGCTCATCCTCATTGGACTGTCGCGTGGGACGGCTCCGAAGGCTTGACCTGGCCCATTCGGCACTTCTTGTAATACAAGTTTTGTACTTGTATCCTTTGTTGGTGGGCGAAGGAGCCCCGCGCCGCCACTAGGAGAATCCATGAGCACTGTCGACCTGATCCGGCACGTGAAGCTGTCCACCGCCCGACTCCCCCTCGCCGTTCCCATCAGTGACGCCAAGGTCTTCACCGGCCGGCAGAAGCCCATGACTGAGGTGGTCTTCCTGTTCGCCGAGATCACCAGCGAACTGGGCCATTCAGGGATTGGCTTCAGCTACTCCAAGCGGGCCGGCGGACCGGCCCAGTATGCACATGCCAAGGAAGTTGCCGAAGGCCTCATCGGGGAAGACCCGAATGACATCGCCAGGATCTACACCAAGCTGCTTTGGGCAGGCGCGTCCGTGGGACGCTCAGGCGTCGCCACCCAGGCCCTCGCCGCCGTCGACATCGCTTTGTACGATCTCAAAGCGAGGCGCGCCGGCCTGCCGCTGGCAAAGTTCCTCGGCTCCTACCGGGACTCCGTGCGGACCTACAACACCTCGGGCGGTTTCCTGAACGCCACCCTGGACGAGGTCAAAGCACGCGCCACGCAGTCCATCGAGGAAGGCATCGGCGGCATCAAAATCAAGGTGGGCCTGCCCGATTCTGCCGAGGACCTCCGCCGCGTGGCCGGCATCCGGGAACACATCGGTTGGGATGTCCCGCTGATGGTGGACGCCAACCAGCAGTGGGACCGCGCCACGGCCCTGCGCATGGGCCGCCGGCTCGAGGAGTTCAACCTCATCTGGATCGAGGAGCCCCTGGACGCCTACGACTTTGAGGGCCATGCCCACCTGGCACAGGTGCTGGACACTCCCATCGCCACCGGCGAAATGCTCGCGTCCGTGGCCGAACACAAGGGCCTCATTGCCGCCAACGGCTGTGACATCATCCAGCCGGATGCCCCCCGCGTCGGCGGCATCACCCAGTTCCTCCGCCTTGCTGCCCTGGCGGATGAGCGCGGCCTGGGGCTGGCGCCGCACTTCGCCATGGAAATCCATTTGCACCTTGCTGCTGCCTATCCGCACGAGCCGTGGGTGGAGCACTTCGACTGGTTGGATCCGCTGTTCAACGAGCGCCTCGAAACCAAGGACGGGCGCATGATCGTCCCGGACCGCCCCGGCCTCGGCGTCACCCTCAGCGGGCAGGCCCGTGCCTGGACCACTGAGAGCGTGGAATTCGGCGCCTAACCCCCACGCCGTAACCTTGAGCCATGAGCAGGAACCTCACCGCGGACCTCGCCGCTGAACTTCGCACCCGCATCGTTGACGGCGTGATCCAGCCGGGTGGGAAGCTGCCCAGTGAAAACACCCTGATCAGTGAGTTCGGCGTTAGCCGGACGGTAGTCCGCGCAGCCCTGACCCGCCTCCAGGCCGAAGGTCTCGTGGAAACCGAACGGGGGCGGGGCAGCTTCGCGCTCACGCCGCCGTCGGACGGCCCGCTGGCCGTGCCGGGTGTCCGGCCTGTGGCCACCACGGAGGACAGGCTGCACCTGCTGGCTTTCCGTATGGGTGTTGAGACCGAAGCGGCCGCCCTGGCTGCCCGGAACCGTACGGACAGGCAGCTGCGGGCGGTCGGCACGGCACTGGAGGCCTTCACCGAAAGCGCAGGCCACCCCGCCCATGCCATGAAATCGGATTTCGAATTCCACCGGGCGGTGGCGGCAGCCTCCGGCAACCCCTATTACTCCGATTGCCTGGCTGCGCTGGGGCAAACAATGATTGCCATGCCGCGGACCCGCCTGATGACCGGCGTCGAGCATTACGCCCGGGACCATTTCGACCAGGTGGTCCAGGAGCACCGGTCCATCCTTGAGGCGATCACCGATGGCGACGAAGCTGCCGCAGCGGCAGCGATGCGCAGCCACCTGGCCAACTCACGACGCCGGTTCAAGGCTTCGGCACGCCCGTCCACACGGCAGGACGCTTCGCCGTCGGATCCCTAGGGTTGTTCGCGCATCCGGTCTTCATACGGACGGATCCGCGAACCAGCCCATGATTGGCCAGGAACGCAGAAGAGCCCCGGTCCTAAGACCGGGGCTCTTCCATTGCGTGCGCGAGGGGGGATTTGAACCCCCACGCCCTTTCGGACACTGGCACCTGAAGCCAGCGCGTCTGCCGTTCCGCCACTCGCGCGCAACTTCCTCCACTCGGCCGTTCCGGTTTCCCGTTCCGTGCCTCGTAAAAGCAGCGAGATCAAGCATAACGGACAGGTGCCGCAAATTACCAATCGGCCGAACGCCGCCCTCCCATAAGCCACCTGGACCGCAATTAAAACGCGTGGAAGCAGGTAATTTCCGGACGGCAACCGCACCGGGATGGCCGCCCCACAGCCGCCAAAGACAACCACCCTTCCGAACTTTTGCCAGCGCCCGGCCGTTGTTGATTAAGGTCATTCGCAGGGCTGGCCATTAGTATCGGATGTAGGAGTGGCCACTTCCGGCGGGCATCCCCGCACAGCGGTGGGGTGCCCCGCAGATGATGGCCGGCAACAACTACTGCCCCGGAGCCGGGGGGAAAGGAGAAGCACCATGGGCCTGCTGGACAAGGTTGAACGTGGCATTGAAAAGGCCGTCCGCGGCGTCTTCTCCACCGGTTCCAAAGCCCAGGTCGAGCCGGTGGAGATCGCCAGCCGGCTCCGCCGCGAGGTGGACCACAAGGCCCTCACCGTGGCCGCCGGACGCACGTTGGTGCCCAATGTCTTCGACGTCCAGCTCAGTGACGATGACTTCGGCAGGGCGCAGGAATGGGGCACGCCCCTGGCCGAAGAACTCTGCGACGTCGTCATCAACCACGTCCGCAGCCAGGGCTACACCCTCCAGGGTCCCGTCCGCATCTCGTTCCACCGCGCCGCGGAACTCCGGGCCGGCGACTTCGAAATCGCTTCCTCGACAGAGAAGTCCCAAGGTTCCGCCCCCGCCCAGTCCAGGCCCAACGTCCCGGCGGCTCCGAGCCGGCAGCCGGTCAGGCTCCAGCCGGTTCTGGATATTGACGGGCAGCGCTACTCGCTGAACGCCCCGTCCATCGTCCTGGGCCGGTCATCCGAGGCAGACATCCTCATCGAAGACACGGGGGTTTCGCGGCGCCACCTGGAGATCCGCACGGAGAACGGAGTCACCAGCGCCGTTGACCTGGGGTCCACCAACGGCAGCTATGTCAACGGCCAAAAGGTCTCCGGAAGCACCGAACTCACTGACGGCTCCACCATCACGATGGGACGGACAAAGATCATCTTCCGCCTGCTTCCTGCCAACCAGGGTGGCCACGCATGAGCGACCTCACCATCACCGCGCTGCGGTTCGGTTTCCTGCTGCTCCTTTGGGTCCTGATCTTCAGCATCGTCTCCGCCATGCGCCGGGACCTGATGCTGGGCCGCAAGGCTGCAGCTGGCGCACCCACAGCCCGCCAGCTCCGGCGTAACCCCGAACTGGCCGAAACGCCTCCGCAGCCCGTGAAACAGCAGGCCCGGCAGCTGGTGGTGCTGGAAGGACCGCTCAAGGGCAGGACCCTCCCACTGGCAGCGAGCCCCATCCTGCTGGGACGCGCGCAGGAAGCAACCCTGGTCCTGGAGGACGATTACGCCTCCGGCCGCCATGCCAGGCTCTTCCCACAGGGAAGTCGCTGGTTCATCGAGGATCTTGGCTCCACCAACGGAACCTACCTGGGAGACCAGCAACTTACCCGTGCCCTGCCTGTCGAGCCAGGGGTACCCGTGAGGATCGGCAAGACGGTCATTGAATTGAGGCCGTAACCGTGGCCGTTCCCGAAAACCCCGCAACCGGCTCCAGCCCGGCGCAGCGGCCTCTCATCATGCGCTTCGCCGCGCGGTCGGATGTTGGCCGGATACGTGCCAAGAATGACGACTCCGCCTACGCCGGCCGGCACCTTGCCGTCGTCGCGGACGGCATGGGAGGACATGCGGGCGGCGACGTCGCCTCGGCCGCAACCGTCCTGGACATGATCCACCTGGACAGCCCGGACCATGGTGACGATGCCGGAACGGTCCTGGCGGACGAGATCCAGACCGCCAATTCCCTCCTCTCCGAGCTGGTGCACATCAACCCGAAGCTTGCGGGCATGGGTACCACCGTCACCGCCCTCCTGCTGGCCAACGGCAAGCTGCACTTCGCCCACATCGGCGATTCACGCGCTTACCGGCTCCGCGACGGTGAATTCAAGCAGGTCAGCGTGGACCACACCTTCGTCCAGCGGCTTATCGACGAAGGCCGGCTGCGGCCTGAAGAAGCCGAAACGCACCCCCACAAGAACGTCCTCATGCGCGTCCTTGGCGATGTCGACGCCAGCCCCGAACTGGACCTGGACACCCTCGATGCCCGGCCCGGGGACCGCTGGCTGTTGTGCTCCGACGGCCTGAACTACGTTGCCGCGCATGCCGTGGAGCGGACGGTCCGCGAAACCCACAACCTGCATGAATGCGCCGAAACCCTTGTTGAGCTGACCCTTGAGGCCGGTTCCCCTGACAACGTCACCGTGGTCATGGTGGACATCGTGGAGGAAACGCCCGACGACGTCAGCACGGCCGCCGTCGAAATCATCCCGCCGGTGCAGGGCAGCAAGCCCGCTGCCGCGGCAGAGGGCGTTCCCGCCGCTGCAGCGGCAGCCGCCGCGGACGAGCCCAAGGAAACCCACGCCTCCAAACACGGGGATGCCACTCCCGGCTCCGGGCAAGCCAAGGAACCGCAAGATGGCAACGCCGCCAACGCCCCTCAGGCCGAGTCCGGCAGCACCGACCCCCATCTTGGTGAACACCTCTCTGCCGAGGTCCTGCGGGAGGAACTCGCCTCCCGCCCCCACGAGCTGGTGGGAGCCGCCGCTGCTGCCGCGGAGTCCGGCTCCATCCCCACGGTGGCAGGCCGGACCGTGGCCCGCCGGGCCGCCACGCTCCTCACCCACAAGGCGGAACCGGCGGACGGAGAGGACGCGCTGCCGGCGCTGCGTCCACGCCGCTGGCTGACCTGGTCCATCGCGGCCGCCGTACTGGTTGTGGTGGCAGTGGGCCTCTGGCTCGGCTACGCCTGGACCCAGACCCGGTACTACGTGGGCGAGTTCGATTCCCGCGTGGCCATCTACAACGGCGTGTCCCAGCGGCTGGGTCCCATCCAGCTGTCCTCCCTTGAAGCGGTGACGGACATCCGGATGGATTCCCTTCCACCCTTCTCGCAGCAGCGGGTCCGCCAGACGGTCCCTGCCAATGACCTGTACGACGCACAGCGCATCGTCAAGAACCTGGAGCTGACCGGGACCACGTCCCCCGAGGAGGAATGCCCCAAGGTGTCCGCTTCCCCGACACCGGCCCCGGGCAGCGCACCTCCGGCCACCGCGGCAGCCCCGCCGCCGGCAACCGATGCGTCCGCACCTGCCCCTGCACCGCCGGCCCCGTCCCCCTCACCCACTCCGACCATCACCTGCGAGGCGGCCAAATGAGCCAGGTAAGCACCATGCCCAAGCCTCGCCGCAACGTCGAACTGGCGTTGCTGCTGGTGGCCCTCGCCGTGGGCATCGGCGCCAACATGATGGTAGGCGTGGACCAGGAAAAGGCCTTCGACTCCGACTTCTGGTTCCAGTCGAGCCTCCTGGCAGTGGCCGCGCTCGTTTTCCACGGCGTCCTGCGTTTCCGGGCGAAATATGCCGATCCAGTAATACTCCCGATTGTGATCGCACTGAACGGCTTGGGCCTGGCGATGATCCACCGCCTGGACGCTCCCGGCGAGGACACGGGGAACAACCAGCTCCGGTGGACCCTCATTGCCATGGCCGTGGCCATCGCCGTGGTGTTCTTCCTCAAGGACCACCGCATCCTCCGGCGGTTCACCTTCATTTCGCTGGCGGCTTCGGCTCTTTTGCTGATCCTGCCGCTTGTCCCGGGAATCAGCGCCGGGGAAATCCTGGGCGCCCGGGTGTGGATCCGGTTCGGCTCGATGACGTTCCAGCCGGGCGAGGTCGCCAAGATTACGCTGGCTATATTCTTTGCCGGGTATCTTTCGTCCAACCGTGACCTGATCCTGCTTGCGGGCCGCAAGATCGGCCCCATGCAGTTCCCGCGGTTCAAGGACATGGGGCCCATGGTCACGGCCTGGCTGGTCAGTATCGGTGTGCTGGTGTTCCAGCGCGACCTGGGCTCGTCCCTGCTGTTCTTCGGCCTGTTCATCGTGATGATCTACGTGGCCACCAGCCGGATCAGCTGGGTGGTGATCGGACTGGCGCTGATCCTGGGCGGCGGCTTCGTGGCGGCACAGGTCTTTTCCCATGTGCAGCAGCGCGTCTACGGCTGGCTCAACGCCTTCTCCCCCGATGTCTATGAGAACGGCAGCCGGCAAGTCATCGAGGGCCTGTTCGGCATGGCCAACGGCGGCCTGGTGGGTACCGGCCTTGGCCAGGGCCGTCCGGACCTGGTCCCGTTCGCCAACAGCGACATGATCATCGCCTCGCTGGGCGAAGAACTGGGACTGATCGGGCTGTTCGCCATCGTGCTGCTCTACCTGCTGTTCGTCACGCGCGGTTTCCGGGCAGCCCTGGGCACCCGCGACGCGTTCGGAAAGCTCCTCGCCTGCGGCCTGTCCCTCGCCGTGGCCCTCCAGTGCTTCGTGGTGATCGGCGGCGTCACGCGCCTCATTCCCCTGACCGGGCTTACCACCCCGTTCCTGGCGGCGGGCGGCTCGTCCCTCCTGGCCAACTGGATCATCGTGGGGCTGCTCCTGTTGATTTCCCACGCTGCCCGCGGGCCGGTGGATACAACCCCGCTCCCACCCGCCGGCGCGGCGGCGGCAAACGGCATTGACACTCCAACCGAGGCGGTGAAGCAGGCATGAACCAGGCAATTCGACACTCATGGGTAGCGGCAGTTGCCATGTTTGCGCTGCTCTTCGGCGCCATCAGTTATGTGCAGGTGGTGGGCGCCGACGACCTCAAGACCAATCCGCTGAACCAGCGCGCCATCCTGCAGAACTACTGCAACGACCGCGGTGCCATCATCGTGGGCGGCACTCCCGTGGCTGAGTCGGCGGAAACCGGTTCGGAGACGTGCAAATTCCAGCGGACCTATCCGCAGCCGGAACTCTACGCCGGCATCACCGGCTACTTCTCGAAGAATTACGGAGCCACGGGCCTCGAGCAGACCATGGGCGCCGAGCTGGCAGGGAACTCCGACCAGCTCTTCCTTGACCGGGTGGGCCAGCTCTTCCTGGGAAACCAGCCCAAGGGCGCGTCGGTGGAACTCACCATCGATCCGCAGATCCAGCAGCTTGCCTACAGCCTGATCCCGGACGGCCAGCGCGGTTCGATCGTGGTCACCAACCCCAAGACCGGTGCCATCCTGGCGATGGCGTCCAAGCCTTCCTACAACCCCAACCTGGTGGCCACGCAGGACGCAGCCGCGGAACGGGCCAACATCAACGAGTTGGTCAAGGTCCCTGGCATCAACCTGAACCAGAACGTCAGTGGTCCCACCGGCGAACTCCTCGCCCCGGGTTCGGTCTTCAAGCTCGTGGATACGGCCGCGGCCTTGGCGTCGGGGAAGTACAACAAGGACAGCGTCCTGCCGAACCCTGCGGAGATGCCCTTTGACGGCATCCAGTACAAGCTGCCCAACTACGCCGGGGGCAACTGCTACACCAGGGACACCGCCAGCTTCGCCTTCGCCCTGCAGCAGTCCTGCAACACGCCGTTCGCCAGCATCGCCCTGGACCTGGGCCGCGACGCCATCGCCGCCCAGGCCAAGAAGTTCGGGTTCGGCGAAGACGTGGGAGGCCTGCTGAAGCTGGGCCACGCAGCGGGAAACGGGTTCCCTGACAACCTGGACAAGCCCGGGCTCGCCCAGTCCGCCATCGGCCAGAAGGATGTCCGGGTCACTCCGCTGCAGGTCAACATGATGACGAACGCCATCGCCAACGGCGGCGCCCAGATGGCGCCAAGCCTCGTCAAGACCCTCCGGTCCCCGGACCTGCGCGTCATTGACGAGCCGCAGCCCTCGCAGCTCAGGACGTCCACCACCCCGGAAATCGCCAAGCAGATCACCGAATGGATGACCAGCGTGGTGACTGACGGGATTGCCAAGGGCGCCGCCGTCCCGGGCGTCCAGGTCGCAGGCAAGACCGGCACCGCCGAACTCGGAAACGGAACCAACAATTCGTGGTTTACCGGGTTCGCCCCTGCTGACAACCCGAAGGTCAGCGTCACGATCGTCATGGAAGGCGTAGACATCTACGCGGGAGCAAAGCTGACCAGTCCCAACGCGAAGAAGATTTTTGAGGCGGTGTTGAATAAGTGAGGCCTACAACGGGAATCACCCTCGGCGGCAGATTCCAGCTGACCACGCGGATTGCGATCGGTGGCATGGGGGAAGTGTGGAAGGCCAAAGACCTCGTCCTGGGCCGCATCGTCGCCATTAAGGTGCTGAAGGAGGAGTACACCGGTGACCCCGGCTTCCTCCAGCGGTTCCGCGCTGAGGCACGCCACACCGCGCTGCTGAACCACGTCGGCATTGCCAACGTCTTCGACTACGGCGAAGAGGAGGGCTCGGCCTACCTGGTCATGGAGCTGGTCCCGGGCCAGCCGCTGAGCAGCATCATTGAACACGAACAGGTGCTTTCGCCGGACCGTACGCTGTCGATCATCGCGCAGACCGCCCGCGCCCTGGCCGTCGCGCACGCCCAGGGCCTGGTCCACCGCGACGTCAAGCCCGGCAACCTCCTGATCACCCCCGACGGAAGGGTCAAGGTCACCGACTTCGGCATCGCCCGCCTCGCCGACCAGGTGCCGCTCACCCAGACCGGGCAGGTCATGGGAACCGCGCAGTACCTCGCGCCCGAGCAGGCAACGGGACAGACCGCCACCGGTTCCTCGGACATCTACTCCCTCGGCGTTATTGGCTACGAGTGCCTCAGCGGCCACCGCCCGTTCTCGGGTGAATCCCAGATCGCCATTGCCCTGGCCCAAGTGAACGACGCCCCGCCGCCGCTTCCGGAAAGCCTGCCCGCGCCGGTCCGGGCGCTCCTGATGTCCATGCTGGCCAAGGACCCCAAGGACCGACCGGCGAACGCCATCAAGCTCGCCGAAGCAGCGGAGGCCATCCGCAACGGCGACGTCGGTGCCGCCCGCGCCGCGGTGCCCGGCATGCTGCTTTTCGATGCGGCGACGGGACCCATCACGGCTCCTGTTGACACCGCCACCGCCCCCACCGGCGTGATTGGCACGCAGCGGGATTCTGCGCCCACCGCCACGTCGGCACTGCCGGTGATGGGTGCGGGCGCAGCAGGTGCGGCCGCAGCCATGGCTGCCGGCGCCCACGGTGCATCCGCGGATGGCGGGGAGCGGGCGCAGGGCCCGCTGGCCCGCGCCAACGCCTTGGCTGCCGAGCGGAACTGGGACCAGGAGGAGGAAACGTACGACGACGGGCCCTCCGACGAGCCCCGGCGCAAGGGCCGCAGCCCCTGGACCTGGCCTCTGGTCGCCTTGATCCTGTTGCTGCTCTTCGCCCTGGTGGGCTTCCTCCTGAACCAGGCAGGACTCTTCTCGCCGGCCGGGAACCCCAGCTCCAGCGCCACTGCCAGCAGCGCACCGCCGTCGTCCGCGACCCCCACGCGGACCACCCAGTCGGCTACACCGACGCCGACGCGCAACACTCCAACACCAACCCCCACCACGCAGCCCACCCAGGCCACCGTCAACGTCATTCCGGCGGCGTACCTCGGCAAGGACTACCGGCAGGTCCAGGCTGCGCTTGCAGGCATGGGGCTGCAGGTGACCGTCGTTCCGCAGGAGAGCAGCACGGAGACCCCCGGAACGGTGCTGGAACTCAACCCCACCGGAACGGTGCCCAAGGGTTCGCTGATCACCGTCGTCTACGCGACCGCTCCCAGCCCTGCGCCCACCACCGCAGCACCGACCCCTGCCCCCACGTCGTCCGCGCCCGTGGCTGGACCGACGCCCATCTCGCCCCTGGCAACCTGCGCGGCCGGCCAAACGCCCGGGACGCCCCCTACCTGCGCACCCTGATCTCGGGACCAGCCAGTGAATGAGTCGCCACGCACACCGTTGCACCGGGAGGACAGCCTTCCGGTGGATAACCGGCGTGTCCTGAACGGTCGCTACGAACTGGGTAACCTCATTGGCCGGGGCGGCATGGCGGATGTCTACAAGGGCACGGACACCCGCCTGGGCAGGACTGTTGCCGTCAAGCTGCTGCGGCCGGACATGGCCCGGGATCCGCAGTTCCAGGCACGCTTCAAGCGTGAAGCGCAAGCGGTGGCCGCCCTGAACCACCCGTCCATCGTGGCCATCTTTGATACCGGCGAGCATGTGGTCCATGACGGTTCCGCCGAGGACGTACGCGTGCCGTACATCGTCATGGAATACGTTGACGGCAGGACCCTGCGTGAATTGATCCGCGCCAACGAGGTCAGCATCAGCCAGGCCATCGACTACTGCCTGGGCGTCCTGGCAGCCCTTGAGTACAGCCACAAGGCCGGCATCGTGCACCGGGACATCAAACCCGCCAACGTGATGTACTGCCCGGGCAGCGACTCGGTAAAGGTGATGGACTTCGGCATTGCCCGCGCCATCGCCGATTCCTCCGCCACCATGACCCAGACCCAGGCTGTGGTGGGAACCGCCCAGTACCTCTCGCCGGAACAGGCCCGGGGCGAGACGGTGGATGCCCGCAGCGACCTCTATTCCGCTGCGTGCCTGCTCTACGAAATGCTCACCTCACGGCCGCCGTTCATCGGGGACAGCCCGGTTTCCGTGGCTTACCAGCATGTCCGCGAAATCCCGGAACCGGCCAGCAGCCTCAATCCGGATGTGTCCCCGGCGCTGGACACCGTCCTCGCCAAGGCCCTGCAAAAGAACCGGGCCGACAGGTTCCAGGACGCGGCGGCCTTCCGGCGTGCCTTGCGCGCGGCCAAAGCCGGTGTTCCCCTGCCGGCCGTGGCGGCGTCAGAGGCGCCCACCGATCCCAATGACCACGTTCCGCAGGCGCCGCCACCCACCGAGGCGTTCGCCGCCACAGGGGCAAGCTTCCTGGACGATGCCCCCACCGGGCGGCTGGCTGCCACCAACCTGTACCATGACGACGGCGGAGCGGCGGCTCCGCTGGAACTGGCCGACGAGCACGGGGCGGACGCGTATGGGGCTGGCGCGCTCCCGCTGGGCCTCGCTACGGAACATGAGCAAAGCACACGGCAGAAGTCCCGGCGTCGTGCCTGGATCGCCACCCTGGTGATCTTCACCCTCCTGATCCTCGCCGGCGGCGGATTGTGGCTGTACCAAACGGTCAACCGGCCCGCTCCTGCGCCGCCCAAGGTGTCCATCCCGGCGGTGGCGTCCATGACGGAAACCGCCGCACTGCAGGAGCTGTACAACGCCGGCCTGCGGCCGCGGATCGCACGGTCCGCAAACGACACAGTGCCCAAGGGAACCGCGATCGGGACGGACCCCGCGGCGGGCGGTTCGCTGGATCCTGGAGCTGAGGTCATCCTCAACGTTTCGGACGGCCCCAGTTCGGTGAAGATCCCTGACAGCCTCCCCGGCAAGACCGAGGCAGCGGCGCGGGACATCCTCCGCCAGGTGGGGCTGGTGGGCGCCCCCTCGACCACCACCGCCAACAGCGCCACGGTTCCGGCAGGAATCGTCATCACCTCCAACCCGGCCCCCGGGCAAAGCGTCGGTGTCGGCACCAGCGTGGAGCTGATCGTGTCCACCGGAAAGGTAGTGGTCCCGGAACTGCGGGGCCTGATGCGTGACGAAGCCGAGGCAGCACTGAAGGAGCTCGGCCTGGTGCCGTCGGTGGTTGAGGTGGAAAACTCCCAGGTGGAGCCCGGCAAGGTCACGGACCAAAGCGACCCGGCCAACGCTGCCGTACCGCAGGGGAAGACCATCACTGTCGTGGTGGCCAAGGCACCGCCGCCTCCGCCGCCACCGCCCGCGCCAACGGAAACCGCCACCCCCACGCCAACACCGACGCCCAAACCCACCAAGAAGGGCTGACGCGTCCTGGCCCGTCCGGCAGCTCCGGCTACTGCTGGATCAGCGGGCTCAGTTTCGCTGCCCGGGCAGCGGCGCCCTTCATGCCCAGCGATTCGAGCCAGTTGCCGAGCATCTGGTACCCGCCCTCGGTGAGTACCGATTCCGGGTGGAACTGTACCCCGCACAATGGTGCTGTCCGGTGCTGCAGCCCCATGACCACCCCGGACGCGGTCTGCGCCGTGATTTCCAGGACGTCGGGGATGGATTCCCGGACCGCGGCCAGCGAGTGGTAGCGGGTGGCCGTGACGGGGGAGGGGAGCCCGGCAAAGACGCTGGTGCCGATGTGCTCCACCTTGGACGTTTTGCCGTGCATGAGTTCAGGGGCATGGGTCACCTTGCCGCCGAAAGCCTCCGCCAGCGCCTGGTGGCCCAGGCACACGCCGAACATGGGAACGCTGTTTTCACCGCACCACTTGATCAGCTCGATGCAGACTCCCGCCTCGGCGGGATTTCCGGGCCCGGGGGAAATAAGGACGCCGTCACGGGTGCTGGCGAGTTCGATGGCCTCGGCGAGCGTGACGTCGTCGTTGCGGACCACCGTGGTCTCGGCGCCGAGTTCCTGGAGGTAGCCCACCAGGGTGTAGACGAAGCTGTCGTAGTTATCCACTACAAGGATCTTGGTTGTGGTCATGGCTGGTCTGCGGAACCAATCGTTGAGTCGGTGAATGGGGTGAAATGGGACATCCAGGGGAACAGGAACTGGACCATCAGGACCAGGGCAAGGAATACCAGTGCCAGCGAGATGAAGATCCTGAGCCACAGCGGCCCGGGGAGGTGGCGGAAGATCCAGGCGTACACGGTCAGCTCCTTCCGGTGGCTGCTGCCACCTGGGCCGCGATCTCAGCCGGTGGTCCTGCCGCCAGGGGCCGCCAGCTGTCCAGCAGGGCGTAGGCGATGATGCGTTCTTCCGCTCCGAAGCGGGGGTTGCAGCTGGTCATGGTGAGGTAGCTTTCAGTCGGCGCGGCACCTGGCTGGGTGGGAACCGGTTCCAGGACATCGGTGCGGGACGGCATCACGATCTGGTTGTTCCGGAAGACGTAGACGTAGAAACCGTCTTTGGTCTGGACGTAGATCTTGTCACCCGGGACCAGTGTGTGGATGTTGTCCAGCACGGCTCCATGTGTCTGGCGGTGGCCGGCCACCGCGAAGTTGCCGACGGCGCCGGGCATGGCGGTGTTGCTGTAGTGGCCCAGGCCCAGGGTGTCCAGGACGTCCTGGCTTGTCCCCTGGACGATCGGACGGGTGTAGGTGGGACCGAACCTGGGGATGTACATAATGCCGATGGTGCCGGCGTGGCCGGGAGCCGTGCCCACCACGGGCTTTCCAAAGTCCTCCCCGGCGGCAGGAGGCGACGCCGGTGCTGAGGCCGAGGGAGCGGGGGCTGCGGTGCCCAGGTCCTGGGCAAATTCCTTGATGACCTGGCTCTGTTTGGCATCGGACTCAACATTGGTCCACCACAACTGCCACGCCACAAAGAGCAGGAGGATGACGCCAACGGTGATCAACAGTTCACCGAGCACCGAGATAATGCCGGGCAGGAGGGCTCGACGGGATGCGGGCGCGGTGGCGGTCCCCGCCTTCTCCTGCAATACCACGCGTTCTCCTCCGGGCGTTTACCCTGGGCACCGGCTGCCCATCAACTGCGGCTAGAATTGGCTGCTAGTAAGAATCCAGATTTGACCAAGATCGCGCAGACCGCTGGCAATTTCCTTCTTGCAGGATACCAAGCCCGGGCCGCCGAGCTTGCCCAGTCCGCCAAGGAGAGCCAGTGCCCGAGTCAAAGCCTCGCAGGAAGACCGCCAGCACCGCCCAGCCGGCATCACCGCAGGCCTACAAGCCCAACCCCGTATGGTTCAAGCCGGTCATGTTCGGCCTCATGATCATCGGTCTCTTCTGGATCATCACGTTCTACATCAGCGAGGGACGGTTCCCGGTCCAGGCCTGGCAGTCCTGGAACATCGTTGCCGGCTTCGGCATCGCCATCGTCGGGTTCCTGATGACCACCCGCTGGCGTTCCTAGCCGCTGCTGCGGAACTGTTCCAAGGAGGACTCCACTGGCTCCGGATTCCACCGGCGTGATCGTTGGCGAGGATGGCCTGGCGCGGCCTGCCTGGGCTGCCACGGATCCGCTGATGCGCGACTATTACGACCAGGAATGGGGGCTGCCCGTTACCGACGAGCAGGGCCTCTACGAGCGGATTTGCCTTGAGGGTTTCCAGGCGGGTCTTTCCTGGGCCACCATCCTGCGAAAGCGGCCGGCCTTCCGCGCGGCCTTCGCCGGCTTTGATCCGGATGCCGTGGCGCTTTTTGGCGCCCCGGAGGTGGAGCGGCTGATGCAGGACCCCGGCATCATCCGGAACAGGCTGAAGATCCTGGCGGCGGTGAAGAACGCCCAAGCAACCCAGGAGCTCAGGAACGACGGCGGACTGGTGGACTTCGTGTGGAGCTTCCGTCCGGCCAGCACGCCCAAGCCACAGGCAATAACCGATATTCCCACCCAATCAGAAGAGTCGGTGGCCCTGTCCAAGGCGCTTCGAAAGCGCGGATTCTCCTTCGTAGGCCCCACCACCATGTTCGCCCTGATGGAAGCCATCGGCATGGTGGACACGCACCTCCTGCAAAGTCACCGCCGGGGATCTTCCGGCGTGTGGCCCATTGAGGCCTAAAGGCACTGGCACAGGCTGTTATCCCCAGCTGTTGGGAAGGTTATCCACAATGGGGAAAACCTCCCCCTTCGATCGAAACTGATTCCGCTGCACCGCCCTGCAGGGCCTTGTCCGGGAAACCTGCCGTCCAGATGTGGTTATTAACAGTGTGGAATACCTGTGGAAAAGTGCAGGGCCCGAGTGGAGTGACGCCCGCTGGCCGGAACTATGGGCGGTCCCGCCGCACCGGGTGGTGGCTGGTGATGGACACCCGGTTGAAGGCATTCATGGTCACGGCAAGCCAACTCACGGCCGAAAACTCCGCGGCGCTGAGCCGCTCCCGCGCGTAAGCCTCCGCGTGCTCCCGTGACCGTTCGTCCGGGAGTTCTGTAATGCTTTCCACCAGGGCCAGGGCGGCGCGCTCCTGGTCGGTGAAGAGTGCCGTTTCACGCCATGCGGGCAGGACCGCGAGACGCTGCGGGGTTTCACCGGCCTCGGCGGCCTTCCGAACATGGAGGTCCAGGCAATACGCGCAGCCGTTGAGCTGGGAAATGCGCACATTCAGGAGTTCCACCAGGCCCGGGCCCAGTCCGGCCTCTTCTGCTGCTTCCTGGACCTTCAGTCCCAACCCGCTGATGGCTCTCCAGAGGGCCGGGTGCTGTTTGTCCAGGTACAGGTGTTCGGTGGCGCTCACGGGAGTCCTTATCGGTTGAACGGCTTGGCAGGCCACCATCATAGGCTGGCGGCCGTCCGGCACTGGGGACGGTTGTCCACTTACCAACAACGCGATACCCACAAGTTATCCACAGATGTGGGAAACTTCGTGGACACACGGCTCTCCTGGGGACTCCAGCCTTACTCCGGCGGGCTGGATCCCGGCCCAAACAACAGTGCTGTCACTTATTAACAGTGTGGATACGGCTGTCGATAACGTCCCGCACAGGGTGTCTACCGCCTCCTGCCGGCCACTTTCCCGCCGGTTTATCCACAGGCGTGCCCGAAAGTGGCGGCTTATCCACTTACACACAGCAATATCCCCACAGGTTATCCACAGATGTGGAGAAAGGGTGCCCGGTACGCCTCGTAATGGACGAGGATCGCCGGGAGTAGCCGATCCAGCAAAGGAACTACAGCTATGTAAGTTACCAACACTGTGGATAAACGCTGTGGAAAACACGAATGCCCCCGTCACCGGAGGGTGACGGGGGCGTAGTGTTTGTCCGCAGGCCGAAAAGGGTTAGAGCGTCACCCGTGCCCAGCTCACTGCGACGAGCAGCACCACCACTGCGGCCAAGCCGAGTGCCTGGAGGAGGCCCTGGCGGCGTCCCCGCGGCGTGTAGGCAAGGACAGCGGCACAGAGACCACCGGTAATGAGGCCGCCCAGGTGGGCCTGCCAGGCGATGTGGGGGATCAGGAAGCCAATGACGCCGTTGATGGCAATCAGGACCCAGAGCTGCCGTGTATCGCCGCCCCGCTGGCGTTGAACCAGCAACATGGCACCGAAGAGGCCAAAGATGGCACCTGAAGCGCCGACCAGCCCCACCAGGCCCTGGCCGGGAACCAGCACAGGGTTTAGCAGCAGGTATCCCACCGAGCCGCCAAGGGCGGAGATCAAGTACACGGCAAGGAAGCGGGCCCGGCCCAGGACCGGTTCCAGTGCCTGCCCAAAGATCCACAGCGTGTACATGTTCAGGAGGATGTGCAGAAAGGAGTCCGGGGAGTGGAGGAAGGCTGACGTCACCATCCGCCATGGCTCGAAGGCGCCGTACTGCGGGGCGACAAAAATGTTGTTGTAGGCAAACTGCTTGTAGACCCAGTCGCCAGGAATGAGCATTTGCAGGGCGTAGACGGCTACGCACGCTGCGATGATGCCGAACGTCGCCAAAGGCTTCCCGGTGGCTGCGGCGCCGCCGTAGACCGACCGCACCTCCGGCGTCGTACGTTTTGTTTCGTTGACGCAGTCAACGCATTGGAATCCGACGGCGGCCGCCCGCTGGCAGTCCGGGCATGCCGGGCGCCCGCAGCGCTGGCACCGTACGTAGGACGGCCGGTCCGGGTGCCGGGGGCAGACCGGGACCTGGGCGGACGGCTCGGCCGACGGAATTCCGTAGCTCATGGTGCCGCGTTACAGCTGTTCGATGTCGATGCTGTTGATGGTGACATCCTCAACCGGGCGGTCGCCCATGCCGGTGCGGACACCCTCGATGGCGTCGACAACCTTCTTGGATTCCTCGTCGGCAACTTCACCAAAGATGGTGTGCTTGCCCTGGAGCCAGTCCGTGGGAATGGTGGTGATGAAGAACTGTGAACCGTTGGTGCCCTTGCCCATCTGGATGCCGGCGTTGGCCATGGCCAGCTTGTAGGGCTGGTTGAAGCTCAGCTCGGGGTGGATCTCGTCGTCAAAACGGTAGCCCGGGCCACCGGTTCCACGGCCCAGGGGATCGCCGGCCTGGATCATGAAGTCCTTGATGATGCGGTGGAAGATGGTTCCGTTGTAAAGCGGCGTGCCGGTCTTGTCCTCGCCGGTTTCCGGGTGGGTCCAGGCCTGCTCGCCGGTGGAAAGGCCCACGAAGTTCTTGACCGTCTTGGGCGCGTGGTTGCCGAAGAGGTTAACCACGATGTCGCCGAGGCTGGTGTGGATGGTTGCTTTTGCGGTTGCGATTGCAGTCATAGGTCGATTCTCCCATGCCGGTTCCGGGCAGCCATGGCCGCGGGGGCAGTTCCGCGCTGGGTGAAATCGCCCTAAAATCCGCAGAGTGAATAGCCCGTGGTGATCTGGGCACGTAGGCTAGCGACAGAACCGTCACATTAATCGGGAGGTAGTTGTGAAGAAATCGGATCGTATTGCCCGTGACCTTGAGCAGTCGGTCACCAGTGCGGTGGAAAACGCCAAGGATTGGGCGGCCCCCCGGGTGGAAGCTGCCGTGGACTGGGCTGTTCCCCGCCTCCAGCAGAGCCTGGATACCGCATCTCCCAAGATCCAGGAAGGCCTGAAGACGGCGGCCCACAGCCTGGCCGACGGCGTGGCCACCGTGACTCCCCGGATCCAGGACGGACTGGCCCACCTGGCTCCCAAGATCAACGACGTAGTGGAAGGCGCATCGCCCAAGCTGCATGAGGCCCTGGACAAGGCCACGCCAGTTGTCCTGAATGCCCGCGACCGGGTGGTGGTGGATTACCTGCCCAAGCTCTCCGACCAGATTGGCGTGGCCTCCGGAGCTGTCCACCGCACCCTGGAAAACACCCCGGCCCGTGTTGACGCCGTTGCGCAGAAGCTCGGGGACGTGGGAATCATCCACGCCCTCCAGGAGCAGGCACAGGCCACCGGCACGCAGCTGAAGGCGGCCGCAGCAGGAGCCAGCCGCGCAGTGGACGTGAAGCTTGCCCAGCCGGAGAAGCCGAAGAAGCGCGGCTGGCTCGTCTTCGGCGTGGTGGCTGCTGCCGTCGCAGCCGGCGTCGCCGCGTGGAAGGCATCCAAGCCGGTCGAGGACCCCTGGAAGACTCCGTCGCCGGTCACCCCGACCCCGGCACCCGTCCCGGCCACCACCGTCAGCGACGTCAAGGCAACCACTGCCGGCACCGCCGACAAGGGCACGTCCGAAGCCGCAGCCGGTGCTGCAGCGGACAAGGCCGGTGACGCAGCTGAGACTGTGGCTGATAAGTCAGAGGATGCCGCCGACAAGGCCAAGCATGTTGCCGATGACACCGAAGGCGGCGCCAAGACGGTCGCCGATGAAGGCAAGGGCAACAGCCAGGCCTGATTTCCGCCATACACACAAGGGGGCTCCGTTCCACGGCGGGGCCCCCTTGTGTGTCCTTTCCCGTCCGCAGCGGCATCTATCCCGGGTGCTAGATTTGAAGTGATGTCAGCCAATCGATCCTCTGGGGATGCCGTGAACGACGCAGCCGTACAGCTCCGCGTGTCAATCGTCATCCCGGCGTACAACGAGGAGAACGTGATCAGGCAGTGCCTGATAGCTGCCATCTACCAGTCTGTTCCCGCCCACGAGATCATCGTGGTGGACAACCTTTCGAAGGACCGGACCGCTGACATTGTCCGCCAGATGCAGCTCGAGTATCCGGAAAGCCCCATCATCCTCCTGAGCCAGGACCGCGAGCAGGGACTCATCCCCACCAGGAACTTCGGGCTGGACAGTGCCACCGGTGACATCCTGGGCCGGATCGACGCCGACTCCATTGTGGAACCCGACTGGGTTGAGCAGGTGCAGAAGGCCTTCGCGGACCAGTCGGTCCAGGCCGCAACCGGCCCCGTGGTCTACTACGACATGCCAATGCGCCGCTTTGGACTCAAGGCAGATGACAAAATGCGCCAGCTCATGCTTAAGCTGGCCAAGCACCAGTACCATTTCCTGTTCGGCTCCAACATGGCCCTGCGGGCCGGCGCCTGGGAGATCATCCGTTCCGAAACCTGCCGGGACGAGAAGGACGAGATGCACGAGGACATCGATTTGTCCCTGCACCTGGCCGACCACGAGCTGCCTGTCCGTTACTGGCCGCAGATGGTGTCCGGAATGTCTGCCCGGAGGCTTGAGGATTCACCCCGGGATTACCGCTACTACGTCACCCGGTTCGACCGGACCTACAAGGCGCACAACGTCAGGAAGATGGCGCTGAAGGCCCCAATGGTGGTGTTCTTCTCGGTGTACTTCCCGGCCAAGCTCCTCAGGGCCATCCACACCGTCAATACGGCCCAGCCGGTCCGGCGCGGCGGCCAGTAGCGCCTAGTCGGTCCCCAGCCCGGCGAGGTATTCCGACGGCGGTTCCTCCTGGGGATCGGTTCTGCGGCCCCTGCGCGTGGCGTTCCCTCGGCCCCGGCCAGTCCTTTGGCCCAGCACCACGACGGCGAGTCCCGCCAGGATGAGGCCCAGCCCGGCGTAGGTGCCCGCCGGCAGGGTCTCGTGCAGGAAGACGGCGGCCAGCAGCGCTGCGCCGGGGATTTCCAGCAGGATGATCATGGAGACAATGAGGGGACTCATGGTGGCCAGCAGGTGGTTGAAGGCCGTATGGCCCACCAACTGGGCACAGACGGTGATGGCCGCGATGCCGAGCCACCCGGCCGGCTCGAACCCGGCCAGGGGTTGCCCCCAGAGCAGCGCCATTACTGCCACGAGGACGGCGCACATCCCGTAGCAGAGCGTTGTATAGGTCCCGGTGGTCATACTTTGCCGGGCCTTACCGCCGGCGAGCGTATATAGGCCGGCCAGCGCTCCACCGGCCATGGCCAACAGGTCCCCCGTAACGGCCTGCGGAGAGGAGCCCATATCAAACCCGGTGATGGCAAGGACTCCGCCAAAGGCAATCCCCAGCCCTGCCAGGACCTGCCACCGGTGGCGGATGCCCCGGAAGAGCTGGAAGACGGCAATCCAGGCTGACTGCAGGCACACGAGGGCGGTGGCAGCTGCTACGGACGTGAGCTGAAGGGAGGTGATGAAGCAGGCGAAGTGCAAGGCAAGCGCAATGGCGGCCAGCATGGACCAGCGGAACTCCCGGCCGCTGATCCTGCGGAACTGGCCGGGTTCCCGGACAAGGGTGGGAGTTGCCATGACAACGGCACCAATGGCATTGCGCCAGAAGGCGATGGCAAGCGCGCTGACGCTGGTGGCACCAAGCGTGGCGGCTATCAGCGGTCCGGAGGATGCAACGCCCAGGACCCCCAGGGCCGCGAATAAGAAGTTCAATGCAGCCCCCTGGTGCTGGTTCCTTGCGCAGATGGAAAGCAAAAAGTCCCGGCCGGCGTTTCCGCTGACCGGGACTTTCCTATGGTGGAGGCACGGGGACTCGAACCCCGAACCCCCTGCTTGCAAAGCAGGTGCGCTACCAATTGCGCCATGCCCCCATAAGAAGCAACCCGTCAATCATACCCTAGAACCAGGGAGCCTCTGACCGGCTCCCGGGGTGGGCGGCCGGGCTAGTCCACCGTGTCGGTTGACTTGCTCCAGACCGTTTTCCGGGCCTCGGATTCCTGTGCTTTCCGGTAAACCAGGAAGCCTGCGATTGCGGCTGCCAGTACAAGCAACTTCTTCACATTCTCCCCAATCCGGCAAGGTACCGGACGGATCCGCACCATACCTCCGTTTGAAACCTGCACAGGTTCCGTGGGCGTACCAGGACTTGAACCTGGGACCTCTTCGTTATCAGCGAAGCGCTCTAACCGCCTGAGCTATACGCCCTCAATCCCTCATCGGGCCGAGACATGACTTTACAGCACACCCCGGCCCGATCTCAAATCGGGCCATTCCACCGGCGTTGAGCCGGTGGAATGGTGTCCTAATCGTCGGTGAGGGTCACGCCGATGCCGCCCACCAGGGTGGCGGAAATGTTGTACAGGACAGCGGAAAGCATGGAGAGCGCCGTCAGCAGGACGACGTTGACCACGGCAATGATGGTGGCAAATGATGCCACCTGGCCCAGCGAAGCAACCTTCTTCAGTTCGAAGCCGCCGCTTTCAGCGCCCGCCAGGGTGCCGAGGAGACTGTCCACCTGGTCAAAGATCCCGGTCAGGTCCAGGACGGTCCACAGGACGATGGCGGCCACCACCGTGACGATGCCCAGTGCCACGGACAGCAGGAATGCCATTTTCAGCACGGACCACGGGTCCACTTTGCTGATCAGCAGCCTGGCCCGGCGGACCTTTGCCTTCGGAGCGGGCTTCACCAGGCCAGGGGTTCCCTGGCCGGAGGCTCCCTGCGCAGGGCGCTGGCCTGTTTGTGCCGGGCGCTGGCCGGGCTGGCCCTGGAAGGGGCGTTGGCCCGGCTGTGCGGGGCGGTCTCCCTGCTGGGGACGCTGGCCCGGGACGGCAGGCCGCTGGCCTGGCGCGCCGGTGGGCGCCGAGGGGCGCTGTTGCGGACGAACGGGGGCGTTCACGCGGGGTGCCGCGGAAGGCCGGTTCCCGTCGGGAACAGTACTGTTCGGCTTGGGAAATGAGTCGGAATTACTCACTCGTTACCTCCGTGTTGTCTTCGTTCGGCTCAGCGTCGCCCGAGGCGTCCTCTGACTCAACGGCCGGTGATTCTTCTGCCATTGCTGGCGCGGCGGATTCCCCAGCGGCTCCGCCATCTTCAGCCAACGTTACGTCATCGCCGGCGGATTCCTCGTCCTCAAGACCGCGTTCGCTGTTGCGTGCCACCTCGATGATCCGGTCGTTCTTGTCCGGTTTGGCGAAGATGACGCCCATGGTGTCGCGGCCCTTTGCGGGAACACCGGCAACCGAGGAACGGACAACCTTGCCGCCCTCCATGACCACCAGGACTTCGTCTTCTTCCTGCACGATGAGTGCGCCCACCAGGTGGCCGCGCTCTTCCTGGTACTTTCCTACCTTAATGCCCAGGCCGCCGCGGCCCTGCAGCCGGTACTCCTCGACGGCCGTCCGCTTGGCGTAGCCGCCTTCGGTCACGATGAACACGAATGAACCGTCGGTGACCACGTCTGCAGCAAGCAGTTCGTCATCCTCGCGGAATTTCATGCCGGTAACGCCGGATGTGGCGCGGCCCATGGGGCGCAGGGCGTCATCGGTGGCGGTGAAGCGGATTGACTGGCCCTTGCGGGAGACCAGGAAGAGGTCATCGGTCTCGGACACCAGCTGCGCGGAGACCAGTTCGTCACCGTCCCGCAGGTTGATGGCGATCACGCCGGCCGAACGGTTGGTGTCGTAGTCTTCCAGCCTGGTCTTTTTCACCAGGCCCCTCTTGGTGGCGAGGACCAGGTACGGGGCCTGCTGGTAGTCCTTGAGATCCAGCACCTGGGCGATGTGTTCATCAGGCTGGAAGGCCATCAGGTTGGCCACGTGCTGTCCCTTGGCGTCCCTGCCCGCTTCCATCAGCTCGTAGGCCTTGGCGCGGTAGACCCTGCCCAGGTTGGTGAAGAACAGCAGCCAGTGGTGGGTGGTGGTGACGAAGAAGTGCTCCACCACGTCGTCTCCACGCAGCTGGGCGCCCTTGATGCCCTTGCCGCCGCGCTGCTGCGACCGGTAATTGTCGCTGCGGGTGCGCTTGACGTAGCCGCCGCGGGTGATGGTGACCACCATCTCCTCTTCGGGGATCAGGTCCTCCATGGACATGTCGCCGTCGTAGCCCATGAGGATCCTGGTACGGCGGTCATCGCCATGCTTGTCCACGATCTCGCCGAGCTCGGTGCTGATGATCTCGCGCTGGCGCTGCTCCGAACCCAGGATTTCCTTGTATTCGGTGATCAGGGCTTCGAGTTCTGCGTGCTTTTCCTGGATGCGCTGGCGTTCCAGGGCGGCGAGGCGGCGCAGCTGCATGTCCAGGATGGCCCGCGCCTGCAGCTCATCGATATCCAGCAGCTCCATCAGCCCGTCCCGGGCGGCCTCGGTGGTGCTGGAGGCGCGGATGAGGGCGATGACCTCATCGAGCATGTCCAGTGCCTTGAGGAGGGCGCGCAGGATGTGGGCTTCTTCCTCCGCCTTGCGCAGCCGGTACCGGGTGCGGCGGGCGATGACGTCCATCTGGTGCGTTACCCAGTGGCGGATGAACGCATCCAGGCTCAGGGTCCGCGGCACCCCGTCCACGATGGCCAGCATGTTGGCGGAGAAGTTGCTCTGCAGTTCGGTGTGCTTGTAGAGGTTGTTCAGCACCACCTTGGGCACGGCGTCGCGCTTCAGCACGATCACCAGGCGCTGGCCCGTGCGTCCGGATGTTTCATCTCGGAGGTCGGCGATGCCCTGGATCTTGCCGTCCTTGACCAGTTCGGCGATCTTGATGGCCAGGTTGTCAGGGTTGGCCTGGTAGGGAAGCTCGGTGACCACCAGGCAGGTCCGCCCCTGCAGTTCCTCCACGGCAACCACCGCGCGCATGGTGACCGATCCACGGCCGGTGCGGTAGGCGTCTTCGATGCCCTTGTGGCCAAGGATGGTGGCTCCCGTGGGGAAGTCCGGGCCCTTGACCCGTACGAGCAATTCCTCGAGGAGTTCCTCGCGCGTGGCACCGGGGTTGGAGAGGTACCACTGCACGCCGTCGGCTACTTCCCGGAGGTTATGCGGCGGGATGTTGGTGGCCATGCCCACGGCGATACCGGAGGAACCGTTCACCAGCAGGTTGGGGAACCTGGCCGGCAGGATGGTGGGTTCCTGGTTCTTGCCGTCGTAGTTGTCCTGGAAATCGACGGTCTCCTCGTCGATGTCCCGGACCATTTCCATGGCAAGCGGTGCCATTTTGGTTTCGGTGTATCGCGGTGCGGCGGCACCGTCGTTGCCGGGCGAGCCGAAGTTACCCTGCCCCAGCGCCAGCGGGTAGCGCATGGTCCAGTCCTGGATGAGGCGTACCAGGGCATCGTAGATCGCGGTGTCACCGTGGGGGTGGTACTGGCCCATGACCTCGCCCACCACGCGGGCACACTTGTTGAAGGACCGGTCGGGACGGTAGCCGCCGTCGAACATCGCGTACAGCACACGCCGGTGCACAGGCTTGAGGCCGTCACGGACGTCGGGGAGGGCGCGGCCCACAATGACGGCCATGGCGTAGTCGAGGTAGGAACGCTGCATTTCCGTCTGCAGGTCCACTTGTTCCACCCGGTCGATCAGCACGTCGCCTTCAAGAACGGTGTCCGGAGTTCCGCCCTCAGGGGCGGAGTTCTCGGGGATTTCGTCGCTCATTAGTTATTTTCCGTTTCAGGTATATGTCTGGTTCCGAATACTTTGGAGCGGGTCCTTAGATGTCCAGGAACCTGACGTCCTTGGCGTTCTGCTGGATGAAGTTTCGTCGGGATTCCACGTCTTCACCCATGAGGACGGAGAAGATTTGGTCGGCGGCCAGGGCGTCGTCCATGGTCACCTGCAGCAGGGTGCGGTGGTCGGGGTCCATGGTGGTGTCCCACAGTTCGGTGTAGTCCATCTCGCCGAGGCCCTTGTAACGCTGGATGCCGTTGTCCTTGGGAATACGGCGTCCGGCTGCCTGTCCTGCCACGAGTTTGGCGTCGCGTTCCCGGTCGCTGTACACGTAGTCGTGCGGGGCATTGGACCACTTGATCCGGTACAGCGGCGGCTGGGCCAGGTACACGTAGCCGTTCTCGATGAGGGGCCGCATGTACCGGAAAAGCAGGGTCATCAGCAGCGTGGTGATGTGCTGGCCGTCCACGTCGGCATCTGCCATGAGCACAATCTTGTGGTAGCGCAGCTTGGCGAGGTCGAAGTCCTCACCAATGCCGGTGCCGAATGCGGTAATCATGGACTGGACTTCGGCGTTGCCCAGGGCCTTGTCCAGGCGGGCACGCTCCACGTTCAGGATCTTGCCGCGCAGCGGAAGGATGGCCTGGGTCTCGGGGTTGCGGCCGCGCTTGGCGGAACCACCGGCCGAGTCACCCTCCACGATGTAGACCTCGCACTTTTCCGGGTCTTTGGAGGAGCAGTCCGACAGCTTGCCGGGCATGCCAAAAGACTCCAGCGGGCTCTTGCGCCGTGCGTTGTCGCGGGCCTTGCGCGCCGCCATCCTGGCCTGCGCGGCGGAGATCGCCTTGCGGATCACGTCGCGGGCGGGGCCGGGGTTGCGCTCGAGCCAGTCGCCCAGGCCGTCGGTGACCACGCGCTGGACGAAGCCTTTGACCTCGGAGTTGCCGAGCTTGGTCTTGGTCTGGCCCTCGAACTGCGGTTCAGCCAACTTGACTGAAATGACGGCAGTGAGGCCTTCACGGATGTCGTCGCCCGTGAGGTTGTCGTCCTTTTCCTTGATAATGCCTTTTTCCCGGGCATAGCGGTTGACCAGGGAGGTCATGGCAGCGCGGAAGCCTTCTTCGTGCGTGCCACCCTCATGGGTGTTGATGGTGTTGGCGTAGGTGTGGACGCTTTCGGAATAGGCGCTGGTCCACTGCATGGCCATTTCCAGGGCGATCTTGCGGTCCTTGTCCTCGGTTTCGAAGGCGATGACGTCCTCATGGACCACTTCCACCTTCTTGCCCGAATTCAGGTGCCGGACGTAGTCCAGGAGGCCTTCGTCGTACTGGTACACCACGGTGCGGTGTTCTGCGCTGACTTCGCCCTCGGTGCTGAGGTCGTCAAGGTCCAGGTCGCCGTCGGCATCGTCCCCTGCCGGCGCGCGCTCATCCGTGAGGGTGATACGCAGGCCCTTGTTCAGGAAAGCCATCTGCTGGAAGCGGGCGCGCAGCGTCTCGAAATCGAACTCGGTGGTCTCGAAGATCTCCGGATCCGGGTAGAACGTCTGGGTGGTTCCGGTAGCGTCCGTCTCTTCGCCCATGACCAGGCTGCCCTGCGGCTTGCCACCATCGGCAAAGGACATCCGCCATACGTGTCCCTGGCGGCGCACTTCGGTATCCACGCGGCTGGACAGGGCGTTGACCACAGAGATGCCCACGCCGTGCAGGCCGCCGGAGACAGCGTATCCACCCCCACCAAATTTTCCGCCGGCGTGCAGGATGGTCATGACCACCTCGACGGTGGGCTTGTGTTCCGTGGGGTGCATATCCACCGGGATACCGCGGCCGTCATCGACTACCTTGACGCCGCCGTCGGCCTGCAGGACGATCTCGATGTGGCTGCAGTATCCGGCCAGTGCCTCGTCCACGGAGTTGTCCACCACCTCGTACACCAGGTGATGGAGGCCACGGGGTCCGGTGGATCCGATGTACATGCCCGGACGTTTGCGGACAGCTTCGAGGCCCTCGAGGACAGTGATGTCGCTGGCGCCGTATTCCCTCGGCGTTGTGGCCGCAGCCGGGGTGTCAGGGGTGCGGCCATCCTCGACTGCTGTATCTGCTGCCAGAATATCTGTATTGTCGTTAGCCACAGGCGCTGCGACTCCTCTGTTCTCGATGATGGCCGGCCGGTGCCTCTCCCAGGGAAAGCCACCCGCCAACAGGCACAAACCTATGGCGCCGGTGACCTGCTGACAGTGGTGCTCCGTTCCCCGGACGCGGAGAGCGCGCGGAGAACGGACTGAAGTCAACGTTTCATCCGCGCCCAGTTATCTGCACCAATTCTACCGTGAACCGGCTCATATCCCCGCATTCCAGGGCCTTCAGCGCAGGTGAACATGGCTGTGCGAGGCTCTTGGCCGCGCCTAGGGCGGCCCAGCGGTACGCCCTCCGGGTGCCTATACACGCAATGGTCCTTACAGCGCCCTACACGCCCTTGCGCGCAGTTTCAAGAGTTGCCGCCCCGGTTATCCGTAAGTGTCCCGCGGACCACGGCCCTGGACACTGCGTCCACCCTTGCGCCAGCTTGGTGCCGACGGTCCGAGGACCTGGATTTTGGTAACCACCCCTTCGCCCAGTTCCCGGCGGAACTTATCAAGCAGGCTGGTGCTGAGGAGCCGAAGCTGGGTGGCCCACGCCGTGGAATCACACCGCACGTGGAGGGTGGTGTCGGTAAAACTCTCCGGAGTGCAGTGGGAGGAGATTTCCGGTCCCACCAGGGTTGCCCACTCTGCCATGACCGAACCAACGGCCACAGGTGAAGTCCAGCCGCGCTCCGCCACCAGCCGGCCAACCACCTTTCCCAGGCCCAGGGGATCCCGCCCGGTGGCGTGGAACTGGCTGAAGCCGCGGGTGTCCCGGATACTGCCCTTGGTTTTCGGTGCGCCAGGCCGCGCCACTTTCCGGCGGACTTCACCGCGTGCGGCCGCGGCTTCACGCATCCGGTTCAGTGCAGCCTGCGGGGCATCGATGTCGTCAGGCTCCCGGCCGGGCTGCAGCCCGCCGCCCTGCTCACTGTTCATCGATACCTCCCGGGACTACCTTCACCCGCCGTCCGGACAGCTCTCCCGGAATATCGGCGTCGACGGCGGCGGTCACCAGGACCTGTTCCGCGCCGGAGACTATTGCGGCCAGTTTACGCCTGCGCTGGACGTCGAGTTCGGCAAAGACGTCGTCAAGGATGAGGATGGGAGCGGAACCGCCCGTGCGGGCATCGTCCAGCATGACGTAGTACGAGGCCAGGCGCAGGGACAGGCACATGGACCAGGTTTCACCATGCGAGGCATACCCCTTGGCGGGGGCTTGCCCGAGCATCAGTTCCAAATCGTCACGGTGCGGGCCGACCAGGGAGATGCCGCGTTCCAGTTCCTTCTTGCGGGATTCCGCGAATGCCTGGATGTAGCGTTCCGTGAGTTGGTCCACGGAGAGAAGGCGGAGATCGTCGGGGCCGTCTGAAGAACCTCCCGGCTTGGCGCGCGGGGAACTTCCGGCAGGAACGCCGTCGTCGTCCATCTGGTTCTGCAGCGTTGACCGGTAGGTGGCGTCCGCCGGCTTGGACGCATCCGTAAGTTCGGCGTAGGCACGGGCGAGGTGTGGGCGCAGCCTTTCCACCAGCTCCAGCCGCGCGTGCAGCAATTCCGCTCCGGCCCTGGCCATGTGCTGGTCCCACACCTCGAGCGTGGATTCATGCGCGGAGGTGAACCTTCCGGCCCGCGCGGACTTGAGCAGGGCGTTGCGCTGCTTCAGCACCCGGTCGTAGTCACTGCGGGTGGCCGCGTGGTGCGGGATGAGGCTCGCCAGCAGCTCGTCCAGGAAGCGGCGGCGGTTGGACGGATCTCCCTTGACCAACGCTAAATCTTCCGGAGCGAAGAGGACTGTCTGGCAGATGCCCACCAGGTCACGGGCACGCACCGGATTACTGCGGTTGATACGCCCGCGGTTTGCCCGGCTGCCGTTGATTTCCAGTTCAAGGACCGTCGTCTGCGTGCCGCGGACCAGGCGCGCGCGGACCAGTGCGCGTTCCGTGCCGAACCTCAGCAGGGGCGCATCGGAGCTGACCCGGTGCGAACTGAGCGTGGCCAGGTAGCCGATGGCCTCCATCAGGTTGGTCTTGCCAATGCCGTTGTATCCCACCAGGACGGTGACGCCGGGTTCCAGGGCGAGATCCACCTGGGCGTAACTGCGGAAGTCGGTCAGTGAAAGGTGTTCCAGATACACGCGGTTTTCGGCAATTCTGGGAACTCTGCTGGTTCCCGGTGGGTGCTACTTGGCGGGACGGGTAGCGTGGCCACCGAACTGGTGGCGCAGCGCGGAAACCATCTTCATGGCTGGCGAGGTGTCCTCCCGGGAGGCAAACCGGGCGAACAATGCGGCTGTAATAGCCGGAGCGGGAACTGCGTTGGCGATGGCTTCCTCAACGGTCCAACGGCCTTCACCGGAGTCTTCCACGTAGTCGTCAATCGAGGCCAGGCCGGGGTCCTCGTCGAGGGCCTTGACCATGAGGTCCAGGAGCCATGACCGGACGACGGTGCCTTTTTGCCATGCCCGGAACGTGCCGGGAAGGTCGGTGACGATGTCCTTGGCTGCAAGCAGTTCGTAGCCTTCGGCGTACGCCTGCATCAGGCCGTACTCGATCCCGTTGTGGACCATCTTGGCGTAATGGCCGGCACCAATGCCGCCGACGTGGACAAAGCTGTCCGCCCGCTCACCTTCGGGGCGCAATGCGTCGAAGATTGGCAGGGCACGTTCGATGTCTGCGGCGTCCCCGCCGGCCATCAGTCCGTACCCGTTCTGCAAGCCCCAGACTCCGCCCGAGACACCGCAGTCAGCGAAACGAATGTCTTTGGCGGCAAGGAGCTCGCCATGCTTTTGGTCCTCGGTGAACCTGGAGTTACCTCCGTCGATAACCAGGTCGCCCGGTTCCAGCTTTTCACTGAGCTCGGTGATAACGGCGTCCGTGATGGGCCCCGAGGGCACCATCACCCAGATGATCCTTGGCGCCGGAACGGTGGCGATCAGCTCCTCGACGCTGGCGGAATCGGTTACGTCCGGGTTGCGGTCGTAACCGGTGACTTCCACGCCTCCCTTGCGCAGGCGCTCACGCATGTTGAATCCCATTTTGCCGAGGCCTATCAGTCCAATGTGCATGGTGGATCTCATTTCTGCGCTGGTGTGTGGCGGCGGTGGGGGCGGCCCTGAGCTGGGGAAGGCTGGGAGCCGATGGGTGGGGACTAGTTGGGAAGCCGGACCGGCATGACCAGGTAGCGGTAGTCGTCCTGGTCTTCGCCGTCAGCGTCTGCCTGTGCCGTGATCATGGCAGGCTTGGGCGCCGTGGTGAAGGAGAACCGGACGAACTTGGTTTCGATCACGCTGAGCCCCTCGATCAGGTAATGCGGGTTGAAGGCAACCGTGATGTCCTCGCCGGACAACTGCGCCTCCAGCTCTTCCGATGCCTGGGCGTCTTCTCCCGTCCCGGCATCAAGGTTCAGCAGGCCGTCGGTGAAGGCAAGGCGGACCGGGGTGTTGCGCTCGGCCACCAGGGATACACGGCGGACGGCCTCAACGAGTTCCTGGGTCTGCACCGTGGCGTGGATCGGGGTGGACTCGGGGAACAGCGAGCGGATCTTGGGGTAGTCGCCATCCACCAGCAGTGAAGTGGTGGTTCGGCCGCCGCTCTCGAAACCGATCAGGCGGCTGTCGTCGTCGGACAGGGCGAGGTTGATGTCGCCGCTGTTACCAAGCGTTTTGGCTACTTCGTTGAGGGTTTTGGCCTTGACCAGGGCGCTGGTGGAGATCCCGGGAGTGACGGGCTTCCACGGTACTTCGCGCATGGCGAGCCGGTAGCGGTCGGTGGCCAGGAGTGTGATCAGGTCGTCTTCGATTTCCATCCGTATGCCGGTGAGGATCGGGAGGGTGTCGTCCTTGCTCGCCGCGATGATCACCTGGGAGACAGCCTGGGCAAAGGCATCACCCGGGACGGTTCCGCTGATGGCCGGCAGGGACGGAAGTGGTGGGTATTCAGCTTCCGGCATGGTGGCCAGGTGGAAGCTGCTCCGGCGGCAGGTGAGGGTGACTTTGTTGCCGTCAGTCTCCACGTCCACCGGGGCCGACGGCAGGCTGCGGCAGATATCAGCCAGGAGGCGTCCGGATACCAGGATGGTGCCTTCATCCCTGATGTCGGCTGTGATCTCGAGGCGCGCCGAGGTTTCGTAGTCAAAGCTGGAAAGGCTGACGGTTCCGGCTTCAGCCTTCAGCAGGAGGCCGGACAGGACAGGCACAGGAGGCCGCGGAGACAACGACCGGGCTGTCCAGGTGACGGCTTCTGCCAGGACGTCCCGATCGACTCTGAACTTCACGGAAGGGTGCCGCCTTTCATTGCTGCTGCCATGTAAACCCGGGAATTTCGCAGGAAACTCCGGAAGAAGTTGGGCGCCACCCGGCTGGTGCATGGTCCGCGGAGACAGAAACCACACGAAAACCCAGGGATGGGAGCGCTGCTGACAGCTTAGCCGGAAGATCGGGGATTAACCCATCCCCCGCAAGACCGGACCGGCCCTTCAGGGGCCGGCAGGCCCCCTCGGCGGACCAGCGGAAGGTTCTTGTTGTTTGAGGGATTTCAATTTTTTGGGATTAGTAGTGTTAATAACTGCTGTGGAAACTGTGGATAACCCGGTCCTGCCGCATGGTTCCGCGCTTAAGCCCTGTTCACCGACTGTGCGTTAAGTGGGTTTTAAACAGGGTGTGGATGGGGACAACGCAAATGGCCATTTTTGACGATCCACAGACGGCTTAAGGGTTTTAAGCCCATTAACCGCGCTTGTCCCCTTAAGTATCCACAGGCTTATCCACATGGCCCTGTTAATAAGGTATAGAGTGCCGGACGCGGTGTGGATTCAGGAGTCGCGTTGCTGCTGCTTGATCCGGTTGGTCAGCTCGGTCACCTGGTTGTAGATCACACGGCGCTCGGCCATGAGTTCGCGGATCTTCCGGTCTGCGTGGATGACGGTTGTGTGGTCGCGGCCGCCAAGTTCCTGTCCGATCTTGGGAAGTGACATGTCCGTCAGCTCCCGGCACAGGTACATGGCGATCTGGCGTGCAGTCACCAGGGTCCTGGTGCGGGACTTGCTGCAGAGCTCTTCCATGCTGAGCTTGAAGTAGTCAGCCGTCTGCTGGAGGATCTGGGCGGACGTGATCTCCTGTGCGCCGTCGTCCGTGATCAGGTCCTTCAGGACCATCTCGGCAAGGGCCACGTCCACGGGCTGCCGGTTCAGGCTGGCGAACGCGGTCACGCGGATCAGGGCGCCCTCAAGTTCTCGGATGTTGCTGGAGATCTTCGAGGCGATGTACTCCAAGGCATCGTCCGGGGCGGACAGTCCCTCGCTCAGCGCCTTCTTACGGAGGATGGCGATACGCGTCTCCAGTTCCGGCGGCTGGATGTCCGTCAGCAGGCCCCACTCGAAGCGGGACTTCATCCGGTCCTCAAACCCGGCCAACAGCTTGGGCGGCTGGTCAGAGGTGATGACCACCTGCTTGTTGTTGTTGTGCAGGGCGTTGAAGGTGTGGAAGAACTCCTCCAGCGTCCGGTCCTTGCCGGCCAGGAACTGGATGTCATCAATCAGCAGGACGTCGACGTTGCGGTACGTCGTCTTGAAGCTGGTGCCCTCGTCATCGCGGATCGAGTTGATGAAGTCATTGGTGAATTCTTCCGAATTTACGTAGCGGACCCGGATCCCGCTGTAGAGGCGCCGGGCATAATGGCCGATCGCGTGCAGGAGGTGGGTCTTGCCCAGGCCCGAATCACCATAGATGAAGAGCGGGTTGTAGGCCTTGGCGGGCGCTTCGGCAACGGCGACGGCGGCGGCGTGGGCAAACCGGTTCGAGGAACCAATCACGAAGGTGTCAAAGACGTACTTGGGGTTCAGCCGGCCGAACTCGTGCGACGTGCTGGGGAGCATAGGCTGCGGCTTCTGCTCGATGACCTGGTCCGGCGCGAAAGCAGGTTCGACGACGGGTTCGGGCTCCTCGTGGATGGGCACCAGATCGGTGTCCACGTCGATGGCGCAGCGGATGTCTTCGGAAAAAACGTTATGGAGCGCATCGTCAAGGGCTTCCTTGACCTGGGTCTGGAGCACTTCGCGGGTTAGTTCGTTGGGGACGGCCACCAGGAGCGTGGAACCGATCAGGCCCTGCGCCTGGGCAAGGATGACAAAGCCACGCTGGCGCGGTGATACCCGGTGGTCCTGTTCCAGCAGGCTGACAACCCTTCGCCAGGAACTTCCGACAGTATTGGCGTGGTTGGCTTCGTCTACTGTCATCAATCGGTTCCCTCAAAACTTGCTATGCCTGCATTGCCTGCAGCCCCAAGTCCGGAACCAAGGTGCTGGCCCAGCTTCATCCACAGGGTTATGCACAGTCCGTGGATAATCGGCTACTGGGACACTCTAGGTGATGAAAAGCCTAGAAGATAGCTGGCTATCTGGCTGTGGATAATTACACGGTTGTGGTTCCGGAAGTGCCTCTGTGAGCCACTTCATCCACAGGCTGTTGGGGATACTTAGCAACAGCTGGGGACGGCCGTACGGGACCGCTCCGGTTTGACTCGGGCCTGCAAATTGCCCTAACGTTGTGAAGTCCTTTGTGTCCGCTTTTTGGGCCCCATCTGAACATCCAGGCGCAGTGCGCCTGGGCAGTCGGGGGAAGCGTGCATATACAAAACTTAGCGTCGGCCAGTTCTTCCCCTTACTGATCGGGTGGGCGCACCTTTGATCCACTGGAGTAACTAACGTGAGCAAGCGGACTTTTCAGCCGAATAACCGCCGTCGAGCCAAGAAGCACGGCTTCCGCCTTCGTATGCGTACCCGTGCCGGCCGTGCCATCCTGGCAGCCCGTCGTGGCAAGGGCCGCACCGAACTGTCGGCCTAAATAACTGGCTTGTCGGTAGACATTCCCTTGCGAGTTTAAGGTGCTGGCCGCCCGCAACCGCTTGAGGACCCCAACCGATTTTTCAACAACTGTACGTTCCGGTGTCCGCAATGGACGCCGGAACGTAGTGTTATATGCGGCAGCCATTGCTGCTGACGAACCCAGCCGGATCGGGTTCATTGTTTCCAAGAGTGTAGGGAACGCTGTGGTCAGGAACCTCGTTAAGAGGAGACTGAGAGAAGCGGGTGCTGCGTCGTTGCGCGAGCACGGTACAGGACTCGCCATCGTCGTGCGGGCGCTTCCTGCGTCCGCCTCGGCCAGCTGGGACCAGCTGCTGTCGGACTACAACGCTGCACTGGAATCTACGCTGAACCGGCTGGCCGGCCGTCCTTCGCGGGCTGCCGCCAGGGGTTCAGCCGGTACAACACAGGAGGGGACACCGCGTGCCTAACGCCACCGCCGTCGTCGCCCGTCTCCGCACCGTGATCGCCGTTGCCGGCAGGTTCCTCTGGAACCTGCCCCGGAACATCCTCATTCTTTTGCTGATGGCCTACCGCAAGGTGGTTTCTCCCTTGTACGGCCCGGTCTGCCGGTTCTTCCCGTCATGTTCCGCCTATGCCCTGGAAGCGGTCACCGTCCACGGTGCCGTCAAGGGAAGCTGGCTCGCAGCGCGGCGCCTTGGCCACTGCCACCCATGGAATGCCGGCGGAGTGGACCATGTCCCCGCCGGCGGCCGGGAATGGCCCGCGGGCCAGACCCCCACAATTGTTGTGCTGAACAATCCGGACAGGTACCTGGTTGCTCGGACTGATGAAGAAGGCCGCAGTGCGGCCTGACGAATAGGGATAAGTATGGACTTCTTTGGAACAATCATGGCCCCGTTCAAGTGGCTGGTTTCCATCATCATGATCGGGTTCCACGACGGCTTGAGCGCCATCGGGATGCCCGCCGCCAACGGCTGGACCTGGACTCTGTCCATCATCGGACTGGTGCTGGTGATCCGTGCAGCCCTGATCCCGGTATTCGTCAAGCAGATCAAGGCCCAGCGCGGCATGCAGCTGCTGCAGCCGGACTTGAAGAAGCTGCAGGACAAGTACAAGGGCAAGACGGACCAGCTGTCACGCCAGGCCATGGCCCAGGAACAGATGGCCATGTACAAGAAGCATGGGACCAACCCGTTCTCGGCGTGCCTTCCCATGCTGATCCAGATGCCGTTCTTCTTCGCCCTGTTCCAGGTGCTCTCCGGCATTTCGCAGGCCAAGGACCAGGGCGCCGGCATCGGTGCGATGAGCCATGAGCAGGTTGTGGAATTCGACGCCTCAAGCATTTTCGGGGCCCCCCTGTCTGCCTCCTTGCTGCATGGCGGCGGAAGCGGCAACCAGGCTTCTGTGTGGATCCTTTCCATCGTGATGATCCTGGCCATGACGGCTTCGCAGTTCATCACGCAGAAGCAGATCATGGCCAAGAACATGTCCGAAGAAGCCATGGCCAGCCCGTTCATGCGGCAGCAGAAGATGATGCTCTACATCCTGCCTATCGTCTTCGGCGTGGGTGGCATCAACTTCCCCATCGGCGTCCTGATCTACTGGACCACCACCAACCTCTGGACCATGGGCCAGCAGTTCTTCGTTATCCGCCGGATGCCGACGCCGGGTTCCCCCGCCGCGAAGGCCCTCGCCGAGCGCCGTGCCGCCAAGGGCCTGCCGGCTCTGTCCGTCCTGAGCGGGAAGCGGGATGAGGCAGCCGACGATGCCGCAGCCGCCGCAGTTGAGATCAAGGGACAGCGTGTCCAGCCCCAGCGCAAGAACAGGAAGAAGAAGTAATGTCAGCCGAGAGCACCGAGCACGCCCTTTCTGAAGAGATCGAAGATCAGGACGAGTCCGTGGGCCAGGATGATTCCACCGCCAAGGGTTCCGCCGCCAGCCGCCTCGAGGAAGAGGGGGACGTCGCCGCCGATTACCTGGAGGAACTGCTGGATATCGCCGACATCGACGGCGACATCGACATCGAGGTCCGCAATGGACGGACCTACATCTCCATCGTTGCCGAAGAGGAGACCGAAGGGCTCGAAAGCCTGGTCGGCGAAGACGGTGAAGTCCTGGAAGCCCTGCAGGAACTCACCCGCCTGGCAGTGTTGTCTGCAACAGAGAACCGTTCACGGCTCGTGCTGGACATCAACGGCTACCGGCAGGAACGCACCGGGCACCTGCAGAAGATCGCCGAGGACGCAGCAGCTTCCGTAAAGGAATCCGGCAAGTCGGTGGCCCTGGAGCCAATGAGCGCCTACGAACGGAAGATCGTGCACGACGCCGTGGCTGACCTCGGCCTGGTCAGCGAGTCCGAGGGCGAGGGCGCCGGACGCCACATCGTCGTTTCCGCAGACTAGTGAATGCCGGACCAATAGTCATGGTTGACATCACGGCGGCAGAGCTGCGCGCTGCTGAGAAGATCTTTGGCGATCGCCTGGAGCTGGCAAAGCGGTACGTGGAGCACCTGGCCACGTCCGGTACCGAGCGGGGCCTAATCGGACCGCGCGAGGTGCCCAGGCTGTGGAGCCGCCACGTGCTCAACTGCGCAGTCATCGAAAGCGAGATTGCGCACGGAAGCCATGTGGCCGACGTCGGGAGCGGCGCCGGCCTGCCGGGCCTTTGCCTTGCCATTGCGCGCCCCGATCTTGAGCTCACACTTATCGAACCGCTGGAGCGCAGGGTTATCTGGCTTCAGGAAGTTGTCGATGACCTCGGCCTGGGCAATGTCACGGTGATGCGCACCCGTGCCGAACTCGCTGTTGGGCATGTGGAAGCTGACGTTGTGACTGCGCGCGCCGTATCTGCGTTGACCAACCTCGTCGGCCTGACCATCCCACTGCTGGGAGGGCACGGCGAAGTGGTGGCCATCAAGGGCCGCAGCGCGGGCGAGGAAATCGAGAAGGCGGCCAAGACCATCCGTAAGCTGGGTGGCGTTGAGACGTCGGTGCTGACCGTAGGTGACAACCTCCTGGAGGAGCCGACGACGGTTGTGCGCATCGTGGTGAACAAGTCCCAAAAGAAGTCCTAATGCGGGCCCGCTGACGGCTGTCAGCAGGCCGGAGCAGTTAGGCTAGACAACGGCAGCAAAATTGGCTGAACGAGAGTGAGTGTGCCCCAGTGACCAGTAGTGAAGCCTCCGCACAACGGATCCCACCGTTTGTGTCCTTGGGGTCGGCACGTTCTGTCGCTGGGTCGGGGCTTGCGGGCATCGCAATGGCTCCCGGCCGTGGTGGTAATCATCCAAAGCCGGTTGTTTCGTCCGCTTCCAGCAGTGCAGTTTCACGTGAAACAACCTCTGCCGGTCGTTCCAACGTTATTGATGCCATTGATGACTCGAGTCCCATCGCACGCGAGCTTGCCCATGAAACCAAACGGCGTGAGCGTTTGGTGGGCCGGAAGCTCCCCCGCCCGGAAAAGACGCGGATCTTTACCGTCTCCAACCAGAAGGGCGGAGTAGGCAAGACCACCACGACGGTGAACATCGCCGCTGCCCTTGCTGCTGCCGGGCTGAATGTCCTGGTGATCGATATTGATCCGCAGGGCAATGCTTCCACCGCGTTGGGCATCGAGCACCACGCGGATGTGGACAGCATCTACGACGTGCTGATCAACGACGTCCCGCTGGCTGATGTGGTGGCCCCCTGCCCGGACATCGGAAAGCTCATCTGCGCACCCGCCACGATCCACCTTGCCGGCGCCGAAATTGAACTTGTATCCCTTGTAGCGCGTGAACAGCGCCTGCGCCGCGCCATCGACGTCTACGCCAAGGCACGCGAGAAGAACGGCGAAGAACGGCTTGACTACGTTTTCATTGACTGCCCGCCGAGCCTGGGCCTGCTGACGGTCAATGCCTTCTGTGCAGCCAATGAGGTCCTGATTCCTATTCAGTGCGAGTACTACGCCCTGGAAGGCCTCAGCCAACTCCTCAAGAACATTGAGATGATCCAGAAGCACCTCAATGCCGATCTTGTTGTCTCGACCATCCTGCTCACCATGTATGACGGCCGCACCAATCTGGCCGCCCAGGTAGCCGCGGAGGTGCGCCAGCACTTCCCCGACCAGGTCCTCTCGGCCGTCGTTCCCCGCTCCGTGCGGATTTCTGAGGCGCCCAGCTATCAGCAGACGGTCATGACGTACGACCCTTCCTCAAGTGGTGCGCTGTCCTACCTGGAAGCCGCCGCGGAAATCGCCGAACGCTAGAATCTTCAATACCGCAACGCACGGAGCCAGGCTCGTCCCGGCTCTATCACTGGAGGGATTTACCCATGAGCGAGAAGCGACGGGGCCTAGGCCGCGGTCTTGGCGCGCTGATTCCTAGTTCCGCCGCAGCCAATGGGTCTTCCGGTAACGGCGGGGCGGTATCCCGGCCGGTGGATCTCTTCTTCCCCGAGGGCCGAAAAAAGACCGAACCCCTGGACCAGCCCGCAGCACGTGCTGAAGCCAAGGCGGACAAGGACACGGCATCGACAGCCCCTGCTCGCCGGTCGCCGGCTAAACCAGCGGACGCGAAGTCCCCTGCCGGTAAGGGTGGTGCTGGGGAAACCAATGCTGATGCCAGTACTGATACGTCCGCCGCGAAAGAGGAGACGGCCAGAAAGGCTCCCCGTGGGGGGTCCAAGTCGGCTGCAGACGCTGCCGTCCCTTCGGCTGGAACGCCTGCCGGGCCCGCACCCGAGGAAGAAGATGCTGCTGTAACGGTTTCTGCCGCTACACCCAATGCCGTGGACACCGGAGCGGACTCGGGGGTTGAACTCGTTGAGGTTCCGGGAGCCCGCTTCGCGGAAATTTCCGTTGCTGACATCCACCCCAACCGGAAGCAGCCACGCAGCGTCTTCGATGAAGATGACATGGCCGAGCTTGTGCACTCAGTACGCGAGATTGGCGTCCTCCAGCCTATCGTTGTTCGCACATCAACCGAAGATGGTAGCGAACCCTACGAACTGGTCATGGGTGAACGCCGCTGGCGCGCAGTGCAGGCGGCAGGCCTCGATACCATCCCAGCGATCATCCGGGACACGACAGATGACGACCTCCTGCGTGACGCACTGCTGGAGAACCTCCACCGCAGCCAGCTGAACCCCCTGGAAGAGGCGGCGGCGTACCAGCAGCTCCTGGAGGACTTTGGTACCACCCACGAGCAGCTTGCAGACCGCATCGGGCGTTCCCGGCCGCAGGTGTCCAACACCCTGCGGCTCCTGAAGCTTCCGCCGCTGGTGCAGCGCCGTGTCGCTGCCGGTGTACTGTCAGCGGGCCATGCCAGGGCGCTCCTTTCCCTTCCTGACGCGGCGGCAATGGAGCGGCTTGCCCAAAAGATCGTTGCCGAAGGCATGTCTGTCCGGGCGACGGAAGAAGCAGTCACCCTGTACCAGGATCCTGCTAAGCCGGCCAAGAACAACATCCCCCGCCCCGGCGCCAGGCACGAGCGCCTTGACTATCTCGCTTCCTCGCTCTCCGACCGTCTGGACACCAACGTCAAGATCTCATTGGGAGTCCGCAAGGGCAAGGTCAGCATTGAGTTTGCAAGCGTTGAGGATTTGAACCGCATTATGGACGTTTTAGCTCCTGGCTCAAATAACTGACCGGCTCAAATAACTGCCTACCTGAAAGGGCCCGATTCCTCGAGAATCGGGCCTTTTTTGTCCACTGGGCGCTTCTACAGCCCGGGCGTCCCGAGCTAACTTGATTCTCGTATGTCCGTTGGCGCGAAAATGGAACACTGGACCCAAAGCCTGACATCTTCCGGTAGTGAAGCGGAAGAACGCGCCAACTAATAGCGGACAACATTTCCGTGGCATTCCGGCACTTCTCAATGACGATGCAATGGCAGATTAGCAGCTTTGAGTAAGTATTTTCCGATTTGAGATGCTCATGCGAATTCAGCAAGTCCGGCCAACTGCGTAGTCTCTTAGGTCAGAACCTTCATGGAGCGTCCGATAGTTTCACGTGAAACAGGCGCCTGGGACTCCTCACAAGTCGTTCGGCCAGGGATTTTCATGGCATTTTCTATCAGTATCAGTAGGTACGACGCACAGGTTGTTGGATGACTCTTCACCGCCGTGCGAAGGCGACCGACTTTTCGCTCAAACATCTCAGCAGACTTGTCAGTGAGGGACGTGGGGTCCGGTGGACCGTCGTACCCGTATCACTACTTCAATCTCTCTAGAGTACTGACGAATCCCGTGCCACTGACGTTAGGGCACTGGCGGGGCGGCCAGCGTATCGGGCGACCAAGGAACGCAGACGTAGTAGTTCGAATTCGCTAATCTCCATGAAGCGATGACTGGTAGAGACTCTGCGGTAGTGGTCAGCCGAGGTGTTTCCAGTTCACTGATGAGAACAAGGGACCTGACTGGCAAACTGCTGAGTGGATAAGTAGAGGTCTCCTGTTCACTGCGTTATCCCGACACCGTCGCGCGCGTCAGCTCCAATTCCCCGAAGGGTCACATTTGGGCTGTTGCACCACGACAAGAGTCATCCCGCGCAGGAATCGCATCACAGGCGGCTCAAGGTGGCTCAGCGGATAGTCCTTTGGTGCGCCGACATTGGATCTTATCGACTCCTTGTCGAGTAGGTTGGCTGGCTCGCACTGGTTCTACCTACGCCCGGTGAAAGCCGACTGCTTGGATGTTTCACGTGAAACGCGTCTTCAAGTAGTGCTCCGTACTGCCAGGACAAGTGTTTCACGTGAAACACCTGAGCCTGACCGATGCTGACGTGGATCTGCGTCATGGCGAGCGAATAGATCTCCCTCCAGGACATGTGCCAAGTGCACCCTGCGTGGCATTCTGGTCCTTCGATTGGCCGGACGTGTCCACCGCATCGATGCAAGCTCAAAGGCCATAGCTGTGGCGAGAGCGGCTATAAGTATTAGCGCAGTGCGGTTGTACTGTTTCACGTGAAACGCCCGCAGCTGCGCCGTGTATCGGGCTAACGCAAACTGGGCCAGCAAGACGTGTCGTTTCGGTCTGCTGTGCGCGTTCGAGGCCTCGGCCGATGAGAGGGCCCAACGGATCAAGGTCACCGTCGAGCCAAACGGATGCTCGTCTTAGACAGAGCGGCCTGCGTGAGGAACCGAAGTCGACCGGGCGGCGGTCAGCTAACAAGGGCCGCCCAATGAGCCAATACCCAGGTCTCAACATGGGCCTCATCGTAGTTCAACTGTGCGCTGCAATGCCCCTGGCCCCGGACAAGGTCAGTGGGAGGGTGTGATCTGGTAGTCCCGCAGAGAAAAGGTCGACGTAGTTAGGAGTGCTCAAGTGGGCGGATTGTGCGATGTTGACAGGATCGCTGGTGACGGCGCATGCAATCGGGATGGGCGTACTGTCCAGTGTCCCAAAGTGGCGGAAACAACTGAGCCTCCTGACACTGTGCGTCGGGCGAGGCACGCTAGCCCGAGGGCTCGAGACAGATGCTGCTAATGGGATGCAGTGTGGCCAAGGATGGCTGGGGCTGACGGTATCCAGTCCGGAGCGATCTTGTCTGTTGTGGCTAACATGCCTCGGCAGTTCGGCCGGCGCCGCTGTCTCCTCGCCGGACCTGGATTTCCCTAGGTGGTCGGCACATCCAAACCGGTGGATATCGCTGTGGATAACTTTGTGGATATAGACGTTCAGCCAGATGCGTCGCCACGCGCCTCCTGTCCCCCTTTCCCGCCTTTCCTGCCCCGGGGTCACCGGAATTACTGATTGGGAATCTGCGAGCTGCTGCCGATGTTTCACGTGGAACCGGGCGCAGCGATGCATGCGCGACGAAATCACCAGTCTCGTCACCCAGTGAAGGTTAATTAACCTCCTCGGGCCGTCAGTCAGGCGTCGCAAAGCTACAAATGAGGACCCTGTCCTGGCCCGCGCGGGGCCCGCATGCTGCGTGGACGGTGCATATGGTCAGGGGTTGCTCCCGGCCTCCGAACGAAGCCAGTTGTGCAATTACCTGTGGATAAGTCTGTTGATTCCCATCGAGGCGACTGGGGATAACGCTGTGGATAACTCCACCCCGCTCAGGAGGCCCGTGCATCCTTCATGGGGCAGGTTTCACGTCTCGCCGGTCTCAGGAGCCGCACGGACTCGCTTATGGGCAGCCGCGAAAGGGCTGCCTAAGAGGCTCGCCTCTGCCGCGGTGCCATCCAGGACACGAACCTTGTCTTGTCCCATTGAGACAGTAGTCCTAAGCCCGCGTGGTGAGGGTGATGCTCAAGCACGAAGATCGACCTTGCTGCCCCATCTACTGGCGACACGGCTTGAACAAGAAGCCAGGGCGCATCTACACTTCTTGGCTCCTCCTAAGCGGGAATTCAGGGGCGATACTTTGGCGGCTGTCGTACTCCGTCCTGAGACACCACTGGAGTGGATGCCATGATCCGGAGCATAGGCATCAATCAATCCCCCGGCAGTCAGGCTATCCCCGAATGAGGCTGAGCCGCTGCAGCATCCGTTTCACGTGAAACAAATGGCAGCCTGGCCGATGTTTCACGTGAAACGAATGCAAGCGTGGCCAATGTTTCACGCGAAACAGTTGCAGGTCTTCGGAAGGTGCACTTCGATATTGTCGATAATCCTCTCTGGGGCAACAGTTGAGAACGGACTGCGATGCGACTGAAGTCCTGTACGTCGGCATAGCGGAAAGTCCTCAGGCTCAATCCGCAGCGAAAAGCGGGTATCACCGGTAGAATCTATCGCCAAAGTCAGTGCCCAGAGCCGGGAGGCTCAAGACCCTCCTTCACATCGCTTCGAATAGAGTGTCTTTGGGTTCACTGAGATGTACAGATACCTTCTCCGGCGTCGGCGCGGAGCCGGGACCTTAGTCGTTTTGACGGCAGATGAAGGCAACTTGGGGCGCCCTGGCGGGTGCCACTGTCGTCGGTTGACCCTGCTGATGTGCCGGGATCGTATTTAGGCGGTCAGATGTTTCGTGCCGTGGTTGGGCGGCTGCTTTGCTTGGTGCAAATCTAAACGGGGCCCTGGGTATGCGTGGAGCGCGGCTCCATTAGTGCACACGTCTGCTGACGGACTCTACAGGCGTAGTCCAGCAGGATCAGCGGCAGCACTTACCGCTCGGCGCAGCTTGAGCAGTGGGCGGGGAGTGCCGGCACAGCGATGGCAGGAAACAGCAGACAGTTTTGTCGTACTCATAGGGAATTGCAGACCTACCGGTCATTCTGTCATCCGTGATGATTCACAAACTGTGAAGGCTGGCAGTTCGGATTCATAAGTCGGTTGCTGCTAATTGTCCGAGTCCGAGAGCCATTTTGCTTGAGCTGATGTTTCACGTGAAACGCCACCACGTCTCAATGGGTTGGCTTAGGCGCAACATCGTCGTCTCGTTTCCAGGCGCAAGCGGACATGCTGCTGATGGTCCCCCGGTAATCGTAAACAGCATGCATCCTTCGATTTCCTGCCCGCGGTTCCGCGCCAGAACCCTGTGACCGGGCAGATCCGCTTCACGAGCCCATATTTTGCGCTGTGTGCCGCGACTCGATGGGCGGTGCTCGATCTGCGGAGCCTGGCAATTGCAACACCAGAGCCCGAGTCGAGTAGCGAGAAGAGCACGGGGTGGGCCCGCCCCCTTGGACACCGTGACAGTGTTTCACGTGAAACACTGTCACCGATGCCGAAGCCTCTGGCCCACTACTAAAGGGCGGGGATACGGAAAGGTGGCCACCGCCAACCGGCAGTGACCACCTTTCTAAGCTTTTCCCGCAAGATCGACTGCAGGTATCTCACGTATCAGGAGAGGACGTCGGCGAATTCCTTCTCAAAGAATTGCTTCGGCTTGGCACCGATGACGGTACTCTTCACCTCACCGCCCTGGAAGAGGTAGACAGCCGGAATAGAGGTAATCCCGTACTGCGCGGCGATGGCAGGGTTGTCGTCGACGTTTACTTTGACAACGTCAACCTTTTCGCTGTACTCCCCCGCGATCTCGTCCAGGATCGGGCCGAGCTTGCGGCACGGACCACACCATTCGGCCCAGAAATCAACGATGACCGGCTTGTCGGCAGAGAGGACATCGGTGTCGAAACTTGCGTCAGTTACATCTTTTGCGTTGCTCATAACCTTCTCTTTCTTTTCAAACTACGGTGGCGCAAATTAGGCGGACAGGTCGGCCAGATAGTGCTCGACGTCGATGGCCGCAACACAGCCCGAACCTGAGGCGGTAATGGCCTGCCGGTAGGTGGGGTCGACAACATCACCAGCAGCGAAGACGCCCGGAAGACTGGTCCGGGAGCTCCTCCCCTGTACTGCGATGGTCCCTTCCGGAGCCAGGTCCAGGACATCCTTGACGAGATCCGTGCGGGGATCGTTACCAATGGCTACGAAGACTCCGGTAACAGCGAGCTCGGACAGCGAACCGTCCAAAAGGTTCTTCAACCGGAGGCCGGTTACCTTATCCGTGCCGAGGACGTCATCAACGGTGCTGTTCCAGACGAAACTGATCTTTTCGTGGGCCAGGGCACGGTCTGCCATGATTTTCGACGCTTTCAGCGAGTCACGGCGGTGAACAACCGTAACTGATTTCGCAAACTTGGTGAGGAATAGCGCTTCTTCCATGGCCGAGTCTCCGCCACCGATGACGGCAATGTCCTGGTCCTTGAAGAAGAAACCGTCACAGGTTGCACACCAGCTAACACCGTGTCCTGAGAGCCGCTTTTCGTTGGGCAAGCCCAGTTCCCGGTAGGCAGAGCCGGTGGAGAGAATGACTGCTTTTGCTTTGAAGGTCTCCCCCGTTGCGATGGTGACCGTCTTGACGGGCCCGTCGAGTTCAAGGTCAGTAACGTCCTCGAACTGGATCTCCGTCCCGAACCGGGCGGCCTGCTTCTCGAAGTTCTCCATCAGGTCCGGTCCCATGATGCCCTCCGGGAACCCCGGGTAGTTTTCCACGTCCGTGGTATTCATCAGTTCGCCGCCGGCGGTTACCGATCCAGCCAGTAGCAGAGGCTTGAGGTTTGCCCTGGCGGTGTAGACGGCTGCCGTGTAGCCCGCTGGGCCCGAGCCCACAATGATGACGTCGCGAACGTCCGACGCCGACTTCTCTTCGATGGTCACTGGACCGTGAACCTCTTCCTTTTTCGACTCGCCTCCACTCGGAGGCCGGCCACATGGCACAACTGTGTCCGCTTGCTGAATATTCCAGCGCCCGGGCAACGCGGGCCATCCCGCAGCACAGACGCAGCACCAGCCCGCTTGACGCTGGTGGTGGAGTGCTACTGGACCTTGATCTCGGCGAGCCGCAGACCGTAACCGTACCGGGTCTTCGGCGCTGCAAGCTTGGGGAGGGAATTGATGGAGATGATCACGTACTGCGCCTGGACGGGTTCCGAAAGGGGCATGTTCAGGTCAGTGGACGTGAAGCTGTTCGTCCCCACCGCCTTGGCTCCGTCCGTGGAAGGCCGGTCGTTGGTGTAAACGGTGATGTTGCCGCCCGATCCCCCCAGCTGGGAGAGCGTGATTGAGGAGATGGTTGCAGTGCCTTTCAGCTTCACCACGAGGGGGACGCCCTGGGGAGCCAGACCACCCCAGTTTTCGGTCGCAAATTCCATGTCGGACCAGTAGCTGGCGGCATTTCCGTCATAGGCCTTGACCAGGTCACCATCGAATGTGGCAGCGAAATCGAAATTCCCCTGCCGGCTGACGCTCTCGATAACCGGCGGGACGGCCGGCGGAGCCGACGGGGCTGCCTGGGTTGCCGTTGCCGAGTTTTGCGGAGCACTGCTGGTAACAGGGGCAGCCGTAGGTTTGGCCTGTGGTTCTGATGTGAAGAGGCTGCCAAGATTGGTAACCGCGAAGACCAGGCCTGCAATCAGGACAACAGCCAACAGGCCGCCAACCAACCAGCGCATTGAGCGGGGCTGATTGTCGGATTCGTCCCGGTCATCGTCATCGTCATCCCGGTCGGCAAACGACACACCAGCCGCAGCGGGCGCGGCCGCACGGGCAAAGAGGGCCGCCTTGCCCTTGACCGGACGCTGCTCCTCCACCGCTCCATTGGAGTCCTCGTAAGCGTCGTGGCCTCCGGACTGAGCGTAGTCATCATTGGACCACAAGGAGACCTTCGGCTTCTGGTCAGCAGCCGAAGACTGTTCCCCAGCAGGACTGCCGGCCGGAGCAGCAGTATCGTTCGGGCCCGTGTCCGCCTCAGCAGAGACGGCGCGCCCCGATTCGGTTGCGGCAGTGTGCGCCACAGGCTGGGCGGCAGTGGCATCCGGATCAATCCGCGAGGCACCCGACTTGGCGGCACCCGCACCGGCGGCGGCAGCACCGGCAGCGGCGGCACCTGCGGCAGCAGCCCCGGAACGGCCCTGGGAAGTGGGCTGCTGGGCAGCGGGCCTCACCGGCGGCCTGGGCGGAACGGCGGGAGCTGAACGTTCCGGGGCTGACCGCTCAGGAGCTGACCGGTAGTTATCAACCGGGTTGGGGTGTGAATCGGCGTAGCTGATGTAGCCGGCCTCGACGTGGTCTTCCTCGTCGTAAGGTTCAGGCTCGTGTGACCGCGCCTGTCCGAAGATTTCACTGCCCAGGGTGTCCGTGAAGAACGGCTCGACGTAGGGCGGATTGGGCGCCACCACCAGGTCCAGGAGATCGGCCGCCGAGGTGTGGTTTGTGATGAGGTAGGTGGCGTCCTCGGTCACGCCAAGGTCCAGTACCTGCACCGTTCCGGGACGTTCGCCCGTGGCCACCTCGCGGGCGCTCTGGGCAACCTGCTCAGTGTTCTCCGGTCCGGCAACCAGGATGCTGACCGGGCGGTTCAGGACCTGGTCCACACCATCCAGCACCAGATCGTGGTCGTGCGAGGCCAACACTGTGGCGGTGACCTTGTAGCGGCCGCCCAGTACTGATCCGACATCGATCGGGTTGGACACGTGTTCCTCCTAGACTGTCCGGGATTGCCGGCCTCAATGACGCAACCGCTTTCCAGGTGCCCGCGCGCACGGCCCGGCCTGAATGCAACTACCCCTGTATCTGTTCGATCCTAGCCGATCCGCCCCGGACGGCCGCGGAGAAGACGGCCGCCACAGGCCGCGGAACTTACTTTTTGCGCTTGCGCCGGGTACTGAAAAATGGGTTCTCACCGGCCTTGCCCTGGTAGGTCCTGCGGCCCGGAAGCGGAATCTGCTCGCTGAGCAGGCCGCCGCGGGCGGTGCTCGGCTGGTCCTCGCCCGGCAGATATGAGCTGTCGGCAGCCTGCCGTGCCCCGCCGTCGTGCGTATCCCGGCGGCCGCCGGCGCGCTGGGGGTCCGGGCCGGCGCGGAACGAGACGGCGTCGAACTCGCCGGAAATCCTTGGGATCAGGCCGGTGTCCACCGAGGTGGTGGCGCGCTCAGGCTGGTTCCCGCGGGCAGGGGATCCAGCAGAGGGAGAGGACGACGGCGCGTCCCCCGCTTCCGGCCCTTGGGCCTGGTTACCGCGGCCAAACCTTCCCAGCAGGGGCCGGAGCATGTCGCTGAGCTCGGACACACGGAACACACGGAGGAGCAGGAAGTAGACGGCCAGCATGACCGGCCCCACGATAATGAGCGTCACGAGTGCCTGGAGGCGGCCGCTCCAGGCGAAACCGTCGGGGTTGTAGCTGCCCATGAGCCAGAGGGCGCCGGCACCGGCGATTGCCGAGCCCAGGGCCGCGTATCCCATCCTGATGTATGAATTGGCGATCCGGGCGCCGTCCAGGTGCCCCAGCATGCGGCGCAGGAACACCGCGCTGATGACCACCGAAAGGATGTTGCCCACCATGTACAGGATGGCGATGGCATAGATGATCTGGCCCACCGGCAGGAACTGGATGCCGAACGCACCCGCGACGTACACCACGGCGAGCAGCAGCTGAACGTAGAACGGGGTGCGGGCGTCCTCGTTGGCGTAGAACACGCGGGACATCATGAAGTTGGCGCTCATGAATGGGGTGCTGAGGGCCAGGATGGTCAGTGTCTGGGCCAGCATGACGCCGTCCTGGCGCAGGCCGCCCGAGAAGAACATGCCCAGCGGACCGGCCAGGGCAAACAGCGCCAGCGCACCAAAGACGGTGGCGACGGCCATGGTCCGCAGGCCGTGCGAGAGCGCATCCCGCAGTTCGGCCCGGTTGCCCTCCTGGGAGGCGCGGGTCATGCGGTTGAACAGCACGGTGGCCAGGGATAGCGCGATGATCGAGTGCGGCAGCAGGTACAGCTGGCTGGCCACTTCGAGGACGGCGTTGCCGGGCAGGGTGGACGCGGCCGGGTCCCCCGCCTCCTGCAGCCGGATGCGCTCCGCGCCGGGGATGGTGGCGATGCGCATGACATACAGGAAGGCCAGCTGCCCGACGGCGGCCGTCAGCAGCGTCCACACGCTCAGCTTTGCGGCGTGCCCAAGTCCTACGCCGCGCCAGCCGAACCTGGGCCGAAGTCCCAGCTTCAGCCGGAAGACGGGTACCAGCAGGATCGCCGTCTGCGACAGCACGCCAATAGTGGAGAACCCGGCCACCAACAGTGTCTGGGTGGCACCCCAGTTGTCCAGTGTGTGGGGGCTGAACTCGTTCGTGCCAAAGATCCAGATGAACATTCCCAGGCCGGCGATGGCCACCACGTTGTTCAGGATAGGTGCCCACATGGCAGGGCCGAACGCGCCGTTGGCGTTCAGGACCTGGGTGAGCAGGGCGTAGAGCCCATAGAAGAAGATCTGCGGCAGGCACCAGAACGCAAAGGTGACGGCGAGGGCCTTCTGCTGCGGGGAGTACCCCTGCGTGGTCAGCTCGATGACCCCCGGGGCCGCCAGGGTAACCAGCGCAGTCAGGCCGAAGAGAAGCAGGACAGCCAGCGTCAGCAGCCGGCTGATGTAGTCCGCTCCCCTGTCCGGAGCCTTGCTGGCCTTGATGATCTGCGGGACCAGCACGGCGTTGAACACGCCGCCGGCCACCAGGAGGAAGATCAGGTTGGGCAGGTTGTTGGCATTGATGAACGTGTCATTGACCGTTGAACCGAGGCCCAGGGCGGTACCCAGCATCCAGGTCTTGCCGAAGCCGAGGAAACGCGACACCAGCGTCCCGGCAGCCATGATGGCGCTGGAACGGGTCTCGCTGACGCCTGCCGCAGCAGGCTCCGCAAGGTCCGGAGCGGCGGGCTCAGGGGGGACGCCGTCGGGCGCGGCATCATTGGGCCGGCCTGACCGGTCGGAAGGAAAGTTGGTAGCTGACATCGACTTCATCGTCTCACCCGCGGGCGCATAACACCGCAACGACGACGGCGGCGTCCGGGCTTAAAGGTGCCCGGGAAGGACCTCGCGGGCGAGGTCGGCGATGCGGCGTTCATTGGGGAAGGACAGCTTCCGCGCCAGCTCCTGGATGGGCACCCAGGCCACGTCCACGGCTTCCTGGTCGGGATCGTTTTCGATGGTGAGCTCACCGCCCGTGGCACGCAGGAGGTAATGGTGCACGGTCTTATGGACCCGATGGCCGCTGACGGTGAACCAGTAATCGATGCTGCCCAGAGGTGCCAGGATGTCTCCCTCGATGCCGGTTTCCTCGGCAATTTCCCGGACCGCGGCCTCTTCGTTGTTTTCCTTGCCCTCCGGATGCCCCTTGGGCAGGCACCACTCAAGGCGTCCACCCCTGTTAAGGCGGGCGATGATGGCAACCCTCAGTTCGGCGTCGGACGTGTCCACCACCACGCCGCCGGCCGACACTTCCTCAACCGTTGGCAGCGATGCCGGTGCCGACTGCTGGGCAGGGGCAACGTGCGCACCTATTGCTGACGGCAACGGTGCGTTTGTCCTCCTGCCTGGAGCGCTCGGTACTGGATGGGCCATGGAGTCCACTCTAACGACTGTTGCCCTCCCGTGATGACCGGAACATGACAACAACATGGACGGGATATGACGCACTTTCCGCACGGGAACCCGAATCAGCGCGGATCGTGACGCTTTTTTGGACTGCCAAGGCGCTGGTTTCTGCCAAGCTTAAGGAACTATGGCGCACGCACATCACAAGATTGATTCCCACACTGTCGACTTCAAGGTACCGCCGGTGGTCCTGGAGCTCGGGCAGCGCTTCGTGGACGCCGGCCACGAGCTGTCCCTGGTGGGCGGTCCGGTACGCGACCTCTTCCTTGGCCGGGTTTCCCCCGACCTCGACTTCACCACGGATGCCACGCCGGACCAGACGGTGGCACTGATCAAGAAGTGGGCGGACAACTTCTGGGAGATCGGCCGGGCATTCGGCACCATCGGCATGCGCAAGGCCGGTTTCCAGATCGAAATCACCACCTACCGGGCCGAGGCCTACGATCCCGACTCCCGCAAGCCCGTGGTGGCTTTCGGTTCCTCCCTCACCGATGACCTGCTGCGCCGGGACTTCACCATCAACGCCATGGCATTGAAACTGCCGTCCATGGAACTGGTGGACCCCTTCGGCGGGGTCCGCGACCTTCATGCTTCCATCCTGGCAACCCCCGGTGCACCGGAGGCGTCCTTCTCCGATGATCCGCTCCGGATGATGCGGGCGGCCAGGTTCGCCGCGCAACTGGGCGTCACAGTCCACGACGACGTCCGGGACGCCATGACGCGCATGGCCGACCGGATCAAGATCATTTCCGCGGAACGCGTGCGGGACGAACTGGTCAAGCTCATTTGCGGGGCACGGCCGCGGACCGGGATCGACATCCTTGTGGATACGGGACTGGCCGAACATGTGCTGCCTGAGGTTTCCGCCCTTCGCCTCGAATCCGACGAGCACCACCGGCACAAGGACGTCTACCAGCATTCCCTGCAGGTCATGGACCAGGCAGCCGAACTTGAAACGAACGCGGACGGCCCCGTGCCCGCGCCGGACTTCGTGCTGCGGTTCGCAGCCTTGATGCACGACGTCGGGAAGCCGGCTACGCGCCGCTTCGAACCGGGCGGCGCGGTGAGCTTCCGCCACCACGACATGGTGGGTGCCAAGCTCACCAGCAAGCGGATGAAGGCGTTGCGGTTCGACAACGACACCACCAAGGCCGTGGCGCGGCTGGTGGAACTGCACATGCGCTTCTACGGCTACGGTGACGCCGGCTGGAGTGACTCCGCCGTCCGACGCTACGTCACGGACGCCGGGCCGCTCCTGGAGCGCCTGCACCGCCTGACCCGCTCCGATGTCACCACCAGGAACCAGCGGAAGGCAGAACGCCTGGCCTTCGCCTATGACGACCTCGAGTCACGGATCGCAGCCCTGCGTGAACAGGAATCCCTGGATGCGGTGCGCCCGGACCTCGACGGTGCCCGGATCATGGAGCTGCTGGGGCTTAAACCGGGGCCTGTAGTGGGCCGGGCCTACAAGTTCCTCCTGAATGAACGGATGGAGCATGGACCGCTGCCCACCGAGGAAGCGGAGGCGCGCCTGCTCCGCTGGTGGGCTGAACAGCCTGAATCCGCACCTTCCGGCCCCGGGGCGGAAGCCTCTCCCGCCGTCGTCGAACCTTCACCCGTTGAGGAGTCCAAGTGACCAATCCCGCCCTTGCCCCGCGCCCCCAGCTCTGGATCCTCCGCCACGGTGAGACCGAGTGGTCCAAAAGCGGTCAGTACACCGGCCTGACCGACCTCCCCCTGACCGTGGAAGGTGAACAGCAGGCCGTCGAGGCCCGCAAGGTACTGGACGGCGTCGATTTCGACCTGGTGCTCACCTCCCCGCTGCGGCGCGCGCGGCGAACCGCCGAGCTGGCTGGATTCCCCGATGCCCGGCATGAGCCGCTGGCCGTGGAATGGAACTACGGCGATTACGAAGGCATCAGCTCCGACCTGATCCGCAAGGACAACCCCGATTACTTGATCTGGACCCACGGCGTACCCAACGGCGAGACCCTGGACGAGGTGGCCGCCAGGGCGGACAAAATCATCGGCCGGATCCTCGAATCGGGGATGGACAATGTGCTGATCGTGGCACACGGGCATTTCTCCCGGATCCTGACTGCCCGCTGGCTGGAATTGCCGCCCACGGAGGGACGGCACTTTGTCCTGGGAACGGCCAAAGTATGCACCCTGGGCTGGGATAAGAAGACGCCCGCCATTGTCCGTTGGGGCCTCTGAATCGCCTTTAGTAAAAAACTAATCAGCATTTCCCGGGAATTGCTGGCCTTTCGCAGATTCCTGGGGTACCTTTATTCCTGACCCCGCGGCAATCTGCCGGGGCCAAGACCGCATTGCACACCAAGCAGCGAACAGCAGAAAAGGAGGTTGGGAAAATGATGACTTTGACTGGCGAATGGAATGCCCTCGTCAATGCGTTCCCGGCCTTTGCTGATTCTGCAGGCGTTGCCTCGGATACCCCGGATACCTGGCGTTCAGCCGCCGTCCAGGGCCTGCGGCGCCGCTAAGCGGCACCAGCCTCCGGCCGGGACCCCGCACGGGCTTCCGCCCGGGACAGCCGTCCGGTAAAGGAACGCACTCCGCTGGCTCTTTGATAGCCAACGCATCACTCCTTCCTTTGTCGTCCGATGTCCCTGCCCGGGCCACCGACGGCCGGCAGTTGCCAGCTCCGGCGCAACTCCCGTAATTGTCCGAACTTACAATTGCGCTGATTCCTGCAATTAATCTGGATTCTTCCATGGATTGCCGGTCCTTATTTCTGCCTTACTTTTGTGCGCCCTAAAAGGCGCTGATTTGTCATGCCCTATTTCCCACCGCCCAAGAAAGGAGGTGGCTCCCCTTGATGCAAAGAATCATGAGACTCCTGACCCGTCCCCTGCAGCGCCGCAGTTCCCTTAACAGCGGCCTGCTGGAGCAGCATCGAAATGACGTATTCGTGCTGATGCACCAGCAGGTTGGCGGCCTGCGCTGACGGCCGGCCCCGGTCCCGTGGGAAGGGGCCGGCTGTAAGCTCGATCCCATGCACGAGACCCAGGCGCCGGAGGATGGTCGACGGCCCCGCATCGTGGTGCCCAGCCGAAGCGACACCCTCCTGCGGAATTTCACCGAGGTAATAGGCGGCCCGCTGGGGACCCGGACGGATCCCGGAGTCGTCACCCCCGGCATCTTTACCGTCGAGCGGGTGCTCATTGCCCTCACGGCGCTGGCAGCCCTGTTGGGGATCCTGCTGAAGGGTTATTGCAGGGCCAACGGGTGGGAGACTCCCACGCAGTTCTATGCCACCTGCTATTCGGACTTTCCGGAGCTGTTCCGGAACCGGGGCATGGCAGCGGGAGTCTTTCCCATCGTGGGCAGCGGCAGCTTGTTCGAATACCCCGTTCTCATCGGATTGATCGCGGGCTTGACGGCATGGTTGGTCCCGGGAGGGGACGCCAACGCCCAGGCACTGGCCTACTTCGACATCAACGCCGTGCTGCTGGCGGCGGCGGCCATGATTACCGTGCTGGTGACTGCCCGGATGCCCGGCCGCCGCCCCTGGGACGCTGCCATGGTGGCACTGGCGCCGGGCATCGTGCTGGCCGGGACCATCAACTGGGACCTTTGGGCTGCCTGCCTGCTTGCGCTGGGAATGTATCTCTTCGCCAGGCAGCGGCTGGTTCCCGCCGGCGTGCTGATCGGCCTGGCCACCGCCACCAAGCTGTATCCCGTGCTGGTGCTGGCGGCCATCCTGCTGCTGGCGGTTCGGACTGCCCGATGGAGGCCACTGCTGGTTACCGCCGGGAGCGCCGCCGCCGCATGGCTGGTGGTCAACCTCCCTTTCGCCCTCGCGAACTTTTCCGGCTGGACCTATTTCTTCCAGTACAGCGCCGACCGGGGCGCCGGATACAGTTCCCCCTGGTTTGCCTACAACCTGGTGGCGGACAGGCTGGGCTGGTCCAAGCTGGGTGCCGAAGGCGTCAGCCTCCTGTCGGGCGGACTCTTCGTGGTGGCCTGCCTCGGTATCGCTGCTGTTGCCCTCACCGCCCGTCGCCGCCCGCGCCTGGCGCAACTCGCATTCCTGATCGTGGCTGCCTTCATCCTGACCAGCAAGGTCTATTCCCCGCAGTACGTGGTGTGGCTCATCCCGCTGCTGGCGCTGGCCAGGCCACGGTGGCGTGACTTCCTCGTGTGGCAGGGCGTCGAAGCCCTGCATTGGGCTGCCATCTGGATGTACCTTGGTCAGGTGACCAGCGCAGGTTCCTCCCAGCACAACCTGGACATGCCCTACTACGTCCTGGCTGTGGCCGCGCACATGGTCGCGGTGGGCTACCTCATGGCACGCGTCGTCTGGGATATCTACGATCCCATGTACGATCCCATCCGCCGGCACCACCTCGACGATCCCCACGGCGGTCCGTTTGCCAACGCACCGGACCGGTTCCGGCTAAATCCATTCGGCCCGGCCGCTCCGCTGCTTCCCTCGAAAGCAAAGTCCCATGCCTGATGTCGCGGTAGTCGGTTCCGGTCCCAACGGACTCTCCGCGGCAGCGGTCATGGCACGCGCCGGGTTGTCAGTGGAAGTCTTCGAGGCAGCACCCAAAATCGGTGGTGGCACCCGGACCATAGAGCTCATGCGGCCGGGATACTTCCACGACGTCTGCTCTGCGGTGCATCCCATGGCCGTTGCTTCCCCTTTCTTCCGTGCCTTCGAGTTGCCCCGGCGGGTGGAGCTGGTTACCCCGGAGATTTCCTTCGGGTCACCGTTGGACGGGGGCCGCGCGGCGCTGGCCTACAGGTCGCTGGACAGGACGGCATCGGAGCTGGGACAGGACGGCCCCGCATACCGGCGGCTCATGGAACCATTGGTCCGGCATATCGACGCTGTCATGGACTTCACGCAGAACCAGCTCCTCCGGATTCCCCGGAACCCCCTGGTGGCCGCCGTCTATGGGCTGCGGACAATGGAGCAGGGCACCGGACTGTGGAACGCCAGGTTCCGGGACGAACTTGCGCCGGCACTCCTCAGCGGTGTGGCCGCCCACGCCATTTCCCATTTGCCCTCCCTCGCAGCCTCCGGCGCCGGTCTCATGCTCGGCGCCCTGGGGCACGCCGGCGGGTGGCCCATCCCCCGCGGCGGCTCCGCATCAATTGCCGAAGCACTTGCCGACGACATCCGGGCACACGGCGGCGCCATTCACACCGACACGCCGATCGACAGGCTGGAACAGCTTCCGGCTGCCCGCGCCACCCTCCTGGACGTTGCCCCCGCGGGGCTGCTCGGAATGGCAGGACATTCCCTTCCCGCCCACTACCGCAGGGCGCTGGAGCGTTTCCGCTACGGCAACGGCTCCTGCAAGGTGGACTTCATCCTGTCCGGCCCCGTGCCGTGGCAGGCAGCCGGGCTCTCCGACGCCGGGACGGTTCATGTGGGCGGCACGCGGGCTGAGCTCGCGCGCTCGGAGAACGAGGTCAGTGCCGGACGGCACCCTGAACGGCCGTATGTGCTCGTGGCCCAGCCCTCCCGGTTCGATGCCGGCCGCGCACCGGAAGGCCGGCACATCCTGTGGACCTACTGCCATGTGCCGTCCGGCTCGACGAAGGACATGACCAGCCATGTGGTGGCCCAGTTGGAACGGTTCGCGCCGGGCTTCCGCGACCTCGTGGTGGAATCGCACGCCATCACCGCTGCGGAACTGGCCGACTATAACCGGAACTACATTGGGGGCGACTTCAGCGCCGGCGTGATGGATGTCCGCGGACTTGTCCAGAAACCGGTGGTATCTCCAGTCCCGTGGCGGACACCGCTGCTCGGCGTCTACCTGTGCTCGTCATCGACGCCCCCCGGGCCCGGTGTCACGGGCATGCCCGGGCTGCACGCGGCAAAGTATGCCCTCAAGGACATCTTCAAACTCCCGGTTCCGGATCTGGGACTGTCCTAGGACCCTTCACGGCGGCAACCGCCGGCGTGGCGCGGCCCACGTCCGGTCCGGGGGATAATGGCGCGATGGGGAAATCAACGAAACTTTCGCTTGCCGTAGCTGCGCTCATTCTCAGTTCCACACTGGTGGCCTGCGATGACGGAAAATCCGGAGCGGAAGCTGCCGCCCAACAACTGGCAGGGGCGGTCTCCGCGCTCGATGTAGGGTCTGTGGCTTTCGAGGGCAAAGACGCCGCAGCGGCAAACGACCAGCTGCACCAGGTTTTCGCGGCACTGGACCCGCAAAAGCCAGAGGTCCAGTCAGGCACCCTGACGCTGGACGGAGACAAGGCGTCGGCGCCCTTGAACTACACCTGGAAGTTCGGTGATGCGGAGTGGAAGTACACCATCGCAGTGAACTTCAAGAAGTCCGGCGGCAAGTGGCTCACCGTCTGGGACCCGGCCATCCTGGCACCAGGCCTGGCGGACAGCGAGATTGTGACCAAGGGATCCCAGTCCCCCCAGCGTGCAGACATCCTTGGTGCCGGTGACGTCCCGCTGGTGACCTACCGCCCCGTGGTGAACGTAGGCATCGACAAACCGCAGCTCGGCACCGCGGACCCGGCCGATTCTGCCGGCAAGCTGGCGGCACTGGTGGGAGTGGACCCTGCCGCCTACGTGCAGCAGGTCAAAGCGGCAGGGGCGCAGGCCTTCGTTTCCGCCATCACGCTGCGTGAAGAAGGCCGCACCATCTCCGACGAGCAGATCGCGGCCATTCCCGGCGCCCGCGGCATCCCTGCGTCGATCCCCCTGGCCCCGAGCAGGACGTTTGCCCGCGCAGTGCTCGGATCCGTTGGGGAAGCCACCGCCGAACAGATTGAGGCCTCGAAAGGCGTCCTTACCGCGGGTGATGTCACCGGTATCGGCGGGCTCCAGCAACAGTATGACGAACAGCTCCGTGGCTCGGACGCGGTGGTCATCCGCGCGCAGCGGGCAGACCTGACCCGCGAACAGATCCAGTCGGCGGGTACGGACCCGCGGCGCGTCCTCTTCCAGGTGGCACCCAAGCCGGGGACGCCCTTGAAAACCACGCTCGATCCGCGGCTGCAGTCGCTGGCCGAAACCACCCTGGATAAGGTGGGTCCGGCGTCGGCCATTGTGGCCCTGAGGCCCTCCAGCGGCGCCGTGCTGGCCGCCGCCTCGGGGCCCGGCAGCAACGGCTACAACACGGCCATGCTGGGGCAGTACGCCCCCGGATCCATCTTCAAGATGGTGGATTCCCTTGCAATGTTCCGCAACGGGATGACGCCGGACTCCACCGTCCAGTGCACGCCCACGCTAACGGTCGACGGACGGACCTTCAAGAACTCCGAAGGCTACCCGGAAACCTCGCTGGGTGCGGTCACCCTGCGCGACGCCTTTGCCCACTCCTGCAACACCGCCTTCATCTCGCAGCGCGATTCTGTCTCACAGGGCCAGCTTGAAGCAGCGGCCACATCCATGGGGGTGGCGGTTGAGGCACCCAAACTCGGCGCAGAAGCATTCCTGGGTTCCGTCCCAGGTGAAGCCCAGGGCACGGAGCACGCGGCTTCCATGATTGGCCAGGGCAAGGTGCTGCTGTCCCCGCTGGCCGCCGCGATCATGGCCGGCTCGGTCGCCAAGGGCGCCCCGGTCTCGGCGCAGCTGGTCCTGAACCCCGACGCCGGTGCTCCCGCCGCCGGAACAACGGCGGGTTCCACCGCTCCAGCAGCCGAAGCATCGGCGACGGCCACTGCGCAGGCGCCCTCCACGGCGTCGGACAAGCCCATCACCGCAGCGGAGGCGGCATCGCTGTCGGACATGATGCGCGCCGTGGTCACTTCCGGGCACGCGGGCTTCCTGTCCAGCGTCCCCGGCGCACCGGTAGGAGCCAAGACGGGAACCGCCGAATTCGGAACCGAGAACCCGCCCAAGACCCACGCCTGGATCGTGGCCGTCCACGGTGACCTGGCCGTTGCAGTGTTCGTGGAGGACGGCGGCCTGGGCGCCACCACCTCCGGGCCGTTGCTGAAGCAGTTCCTCACCGCCGCCGGCTAGGAAGCGGCGTGGGAGGATTGACGGCGTGGCCCATATTGACGTTTCCGGCATCGACTACTTCCTCTCCGACGGCACCCAGCTGCTGAACGGGGTGACCTTCAAGGTCCCGGACGGCACCAAGACCGCCCTGATCGGCCCCAACGGCACAGGTAAAACCACCCTGTTCCGGATCATCGCCGGGGATTTGGTCCCCGACGAGGGCGTCATCGGGCGCTCCGGCAACATGGGCATCATGCGCCAGTTCGTGGGCCAGGTCCGGGATGGTTCCACGGTCCGGGACCTGCTGGTCTCCGCCGCTCCCCCGGCCCTTGCGGGCGCCGCCCGAGAGGTGGACGAGGCCGAACTGGCCATGCTGGAGCACGACGACGAGCCCACCCAGATGCGGTACGCCCAGGCGATCGTGGACTGGGGCGATGCCGGGGGCTACGACGTCGAAACCGTCTGGGACGAGGTCTGCATGGCCGCGCTGGGACTCCCCTTCGACCGCGCGCAGCACCGCCCGGCGTCGACCCTTTCCGGCGGCGAGCAAAAGCGCCTGGTGCTGGAGGCACTATTCGCCGGCCCGGACGACCTCCTGCTCCTCGACGAGCCGGACAACTACCTGGACGTGCCGGGCAAGCGCTGGCTCGAGGAAAAACTGAATGACTCAAAGAAGACCGTCTTCTTCATCAGCCACGACCGGGAACTGCTGAACAACGCAGCCGGCCGCATTGTCACCTTGGAGCCCGGAATCAACGGAGCGGCCGCATGGATCCATGGCGGCGGCTTTGGGTCCTACGTCGAGGCACGCGCAGACCGGAACGCGCGTTTCGAGGAGCTCCGCAAGCGCTGGGACGAGGAGCACATCAAGCTCAAGGAACTCGTCAACATGTACAAGAACAAGGCTGCCTTCCGCTCCGACATGGCGAACCGGTACCACGCGGCGCAGACCCGGCTGGCCAAGTTCCTGGAGGTTGGGCCGCCCGAGGCCCTGCCCATCGAGCAGAATGTCCAGATGCGGCTCAAGGGCGGCCGAACGGCCAAGCGGGCCATCGTGGCGGAGCGGCTGGAGCTCACGGGCCTGATGAAGCCGTTCTCCACCGAAGTGTGGTTTGGCGACCGGGTCGGTGTTCTCGGATCCAACGGCTCGGGCAAGTCGCACTTCCTCCGGCTGCTCGCCACCGGCGGCACCGACCCCGAACGCGAGCACCTCCCCGTTTCCGATGTGGAGATCGCCGAGGTACCCCACGAGGGAACCGTGAAGCTGGGTGCCCGGATCCGGCCAGGATTCTTCGCCCAGACCCACGTCCGGCCCGACCTGCTGGGCAAGACCCTCCTGGAGATCCTGCACCGCGGCGACGAACACCGTTCCGGGCTGGGTCGCGAGGCCGCCGCCGGCGCGCTGGACGGCTACGGCCTGGCGGGGCAGTCGGAACAGAAATATGAGTCCCTCTCCGGCGGTCAGCAGGCGCGGTTCCAAATCCTGCTGCTCCAGCTCAGCGGCGCCACGCTGCTCCTGCTGGACGAGCCCACGGACAACCTGGACCTGCATTCGGCCGAAGCGCTGGAACGGGCCATTGACCACTTTGAGGGGACCGTGCTGGCCGTGACCCACGACCGCTGGTTCGCGCGGACCTTCGACCGGTTCCTGGTCTTCGGTTCGGACGGCAAGGTCTATGAGTCCGCGGAGCCCGTTTGGGACGAACAGCGGGTGGAGCGCGCCCGCTGAGGGTTTGATCACATGCGTGATCAAATGATCAAGTATTGATAGCATTTGATCATGAAGACGGGTGAGCGGCACCGCGTAATCGCCGAAGTCCTGCGGCAGCAGCCGGAGGTGAGCGTGGAGGAGCTGATGCAGGCCTGCGGCGCCTCCGGAGCAACCATCCGCCGCGACCTCGAGGTTTTGGCCGGCCATGGTGTCCTTCGCAGGGTCCACGGCGGGGCCAGGAGCCTGATAGGGCAGGGGCAGAATCCCGGCTACGGACAGCGGGAGCTGGAGGAGCAGGACGGCAAGAGGCGCATTGCGGCAGCCGTCGCCGGCCTCCTGGCGGAGAACGAGCACGTCTGGCTGGACAGCGGAAGCACCGCCACCGCAGTGGCCCGGGCCGTGGCGGGCAGGGAGCTGACGCTGATGCCCATGTCCCTGCAGGCCTTGAACGCGGCAGCTGAGGGAGAGGGCGCAGGGGGCTCACGCCCCGCGCTGCTCTTGCCTGGGGGAAGCGTGGTGCCCGGTGAACTCTGCTTCCGCGGACCACTGGCCGAGTCCACCATCAGGTCCCTGCGTTTCGACACCGCGGTGCTGACGCCGTGTTCCGTGGACTTCAAAGACGGACTCCTGGCCCACGACCTTGAAGATGCGGCCGTCAAGGCAGCCGGCCTGCAATCCGCAGCCCGGGTGGTGGTAGCCGCCTCAGCCGCAAAGTGGCAGGCCCACGCCAGGGTTCTGGTGGCGGGACTGGACCGGGTGGACGTCATCGTCACGGACCGGAAATTCAATGCACAGGACAAAGCCGAACTTGAGAAATACCCAGTGGAAGTAGTGAGTGTATGAGCACCAATACCGGAACGGACCAGCAGGCAGGACTAAAGGCCGCCGCTGCGGCGACCTTCGTGGTTTTCGGCATCAACGGGCTTGTCTTTGCCAGTTGGGCGGCCCGCATCCCCGCCGTCACCCAGACGCTGCACATCACTTCCGGCCAAATGGGCACCCTGCTGTTGTGCACGGCCGTGGGATCCCTGCTCGCGCTGCCAACCGCAGGACTCGTGGTGGGCCGGCTCGGAACGGCCAATACCGTGCGCTATGCCGGACTGCTGGCCGCGGCCGCCGGCGTGGGCATCGCCATGTCACTCCTGACAACGTCCATTCCCGGAACGGCCGTGTCACTCTTCTTCTTCGGCATTGGAATTGGCCTCTGGGACGTGGCGCAAAATATCGAAGGGGCCGACGTGGAGCACAAGCTCCGGCGGACCGTCATGCCCCAGTTCCACGCAGCCTTCAGCGGAGGCGCCTTCGTAGGGGCCCTGGTGGGGGCGGGGCTGTCAACCCTCGGCGTGGACCTGCCATTGCACCTTATGGTGATCGCAGCCGTAGTGGTGCTGGTGGCGCTGACGGTGCCGCGCTACTTCCTCCCCCACGTCTCGACTGCTCCTGTGGACGGGGAGCCGAAACGAACCAAGGGACCGTCCGCCTGGCGGGACAGCAGGACCTTGCTCATTGGTGTGGTGGTCCTCGGCGCCACGCTTACCGAAGGCGCAGGCAACGACTGGATCGCCAAGGCCTCGGTGGACGGGCTTGCCACCTCCGAAGCCACCGGCGCCCTCATGTTCGCGTTGTTCGTCCTGGCCATGACGGCAATGCGGTTCCTGGGCGGCCGGGTCATCGACAAGTATGGCCGGGTTGCCGTGCTGCGGGCCAGCATGGCCGCGGCCGCCGCCGGACTGGGTCTCTTCGTGCTGGCATCAAACATTTGGCTGGCAGGTATTGGAGCTGCCCTGTGGGGCGTGGGCGCCGCCCTGGCCTTTCCCATGGGCATGTCCGCAGCTTCGGATGACCCCAAGCATTCAGCGGCCCGCGTGTCAGTTGTATCCACTTTGGGGTATATATCTTTCCTGGCCGGCCCGCCGTTGCTGGGCTACCTGGGTGACCTCACCGGAATCCACACCGCTCTGCTGGCCATCATGGCGCCCATCCTGGTGGCACTGCTCCTCGCCGGAGCGGCGAAACCCCTGCGCGTTGAACCGGGGCCAGCCCCGGAGGAGTAGCCCGTGGGGTTAGGGTGATCCCATGCAAAGCAGCAAGCCCCCGGGCCGGAGCTGGGTCAGCCGCCTCGATAGATACCTCGTAGGGCATGTTTCGGGCCTGCCCGGAGGCAACCACGACGCCTTCTTCCGCCGCCTCTCCGCCTCCGCCAACCAGGGCAAACTCTGGATGGGAACGGCAGCGGTGCTGGCCCTCTTCCCGGGGAAGACCAGGAGGGCGGCGGTGCACGGGCTGATCGCGCAGGGAGTTGCGTCGGCAGTGACCAACGTGGTGTTCAAGACACTGCTCCCCCGGACCCGTCCGCTCCCCGAGCACCTGCCGGTCTTCCGCTTCGTGCATCCGCAGCCCACGAGCTCCTCCATGCCGTCCGGGCACTCCGCATCAGCCGTAGCGTTTGCCGTGGGAGCCGGCTTGGTCCGTCCGGCGCTGGGAGTCGCGCTGGCTCCGGCCGCCCTGGGGGTGGCCTATTCGAGGGTCCACACCGGCGCGCACTGGCCCTCCGATGTGATCTTCGGGTCGATCCTGGGTGCAGGAGCTGCCCTGGTGACGCGCCACTGGTGGCCTGTCCGTCCGCCCATTCCCCCGACCACGCGGGCGGTAACCAGCGCACCGGCACTGCCGGGCGGCGAGGGCCTCAGTATCGTTGTGAACACCCTGGGCGGCTCTTTCAAAGAGGAAACCGCGGCAGCGCTCCAAGAAATATTCCCGAAGGCGCATATCAATATCGCGCAGCTGGACGAAGAGCTGGTCCAGCGAATCAATGCCACTGCAGACCATCCCGGCACCCTGGCCCTCGGTGTCTGGGGCGGAGACGGGACCGTCGGCGCCGCAGCCGCTGTCGCCGTCGAACGCTCCATACCCCTGCTGGTCCTGCCGGGCGGGACGCTCAACCACTTTGCACGCGACGCCGGGACCGGCAGCCTCAAGGAGGCGGTCGCGGCCGCGGAAAAGGGCGACGCGGCGCTGGCCGACGTTGGTGTGGTCACCGTGGAACGCGGACTTGCCGGCAATCCCGAAGTCTCCCGGCTGATCATGCTGAACACCTCCAGCGTGGGCCTTTATCCGAATCTTGTGCGGCGGCGGGAATACCTGCAGCCGGCGCTGGGCAAGCCGCTGGCCGGTGTTGTGGCCATGTTCCGCACCTTCGCCGCAGGCACCCCCACAACGTTGAGCGTGGACGGCGTCCGCCACAAGGTGTGGATCGCCTACCTGGGCCGCGGCCGGTATTATCCACGGGACCACGCACCCCTGATCAGGCCGGTGATGGACGACGGGGTCCTGGACGTCCGGCTGATCACCGCCGACGAATCCTTTGCCCGGCTTCGGCTTCTCTGGTCCGTGCTGACGGGGACGGTGGCAAGCTCACGGATCACCCACCTGCGGGAAGCCACCGAGGTGAGGATCGACGCCGGCGGCGCGCCCATGGCACTGGCAGTGGACGGAGAAGCGCTGGCCGGTGTCCGGAAGGTGGCCTACGAAGTACGGCCCAAAGCCTTGGCGTACTACTCACCACGCCCCTGACATGGGCCACGCCGGGGAGGACAACCCTGATTCTCCCCTGAATCATCCCTGAAACCGGCCCAAAACGGCGCCTGCCTCGGTAGCGTGGGGAAGGTATCCGCACCCCACAACGTCCGCAGCCGTCCGCTGCCGTTCAAAGGATGATTCATGATCGAGGTAAACGGGCTGACAAAGGTCTATGGCGACAAAACCGCCGTGGCCGGTGTCAGTTTCACCGTCAGGGCAGGGCAAGTCACCGGCTTCCTTGGACCGAACGGGGCAGGAAAGTCCACCACCATGCGCATGATCATGGGACTGGACCGGCCAACGTCAGGGTCAGCGACCGTAAACGGACTGCCCTACGGGCAGCACAAAGCCCCGCTGCGGGAGGTGGGCGCCCTGCTGGATGCCAAAGCCGTCCACACCAGCCGCAGCGCCTACAACCATCTGCTGGCGATGGCCGCCACCCACAGCATCCCGAAAGCCAGGGTGCACGAAGTCATCGAAATGACCGGACTCGAGGCGGTAGCGCGCAAGAAAGCCGGCGGATTCTCGCTGGGCATGGGTCAGCGCCTGGGCATCGCAGCGGCGCTGCTGGGGGACCCCCAGACGCTCATCCTCGATGAACCCGTCAACGGCCTGGACCCTGAGGGCGTGGTCTGGGTGCGGAATCTCGTGCGGTACCTTGCCGGTCAAGGGCGGACGGTGTTCCTCTCCAGCCACCTGATGAGCGAGATGGCACAGACGGCGGACCACTTGGTTGTCATTGGCCGCGGCCGCGTCATTGCCGATGCCCCCATCCGGGACATCATCACCGGGAAGGGCCAGTCCCGGGTCCGCGTCCGCACCGACCAGCCCGACCACCTGCGCCAGCTCCTGGCCGGCCGTGGAGCATCCATTGAGGTGCCGGAACGGGAACTGCTCGAAGTGACCGGCCTGGATCCCAGGACCATTGCAGCCACGGCCCTGGAAAACCAGGTCATGGTGTATGAACTCACGCCCCTTGTGGCCAGCCTCGAGGAGGCATATATGGAACTGACCAAGGACGACGTCGAATACCACTCCCTGCCCGCTGCGGAGGTAGCCCACTCATGAGCTCCACGACCACTGAATCCATGCCCTCCCCCGCCGGACCGGATCCGCGCAGTGCCGGACGCTCCCTTCCCGGGCCCACCTTCATCCGGGTGCTCAACTCGGAAGTCATCAAGTTCCGCAGCCTTCTTTCGACCCTGATCCTGCTCGCCTCCACGGCCGTCGTGATGGTTGGCTTTGGCGCGTTGTCCGCATGGGGGACGGGCCAGTTCGCCGATGCGGCCACCCGGGACCCGCAGGCTGCTGCCCGGATGGCAGCACAGGGCGGAGACCTTGCCGTCAGCGTGCCTACGTCCGGCATCGCCTTCGCCCAGCTGATTCTCGGCTCCCTTGGCGTGCTGCTGATGAGTTCGGAATTTACTACCGGAATGGCACGGTCCACCTTCGCGGCAGTTCCCCGCCGCCTCCCGGCTTTCGGTGCCAAGCTGGTGGTGGTCATGGTGACTTCGTTCGTGGTCACGGCTGCCTCCACGTGGGTGGCAGGACTGGTGGCGGTGCCTATCCTGGACAACTACGGACTGAAGCTGGACCTTGGCAGCTCCCAGTCGGTGAAGCTCCTTCTGGTCAACAGCATCTATGTGGCCGCCGTCGCCGCCATCGGGATGGCCCTGGGGACGCTGATCAGGAATTCGGCCGGCGGCATTATGAGCTTGGTGGGCATCTTCTTCGTGGCACCGATTGCGTTCCAGCTCATCCCCGGGGACTTCTTCAAAGAAGCCCGCAAATACCTGCCCGGCAACACCGTGGAGCCTTTGACGGCCGCCCAGCACGTTCCGGATACCCTGGAGGCCTGGCAGGCGGGACTGGTCCTGGGCGCCTGGGTGGTTATCCCCGTCCTGCTCGCAGCCGTGCTGCTGAAGCGCCGGGACGTATAGACCCGCGGGGCCGGTTTCCGCCACGCGCCCGGGGCGGTCGCGTGGTTTCGGGCACATTACAAATATGCCTGGAGGAAAACTTTTATTGCCCCTGACGGTCTCCGCTTGGAGCGCCGTCCTGTTGGCAGGAACCAGATCTGTTGGACTGCACAAAGCAAGGCGCATAATGGCGGATCTAGGGTGAGACGACGATGTGGTGCATCACACGGTCCGCCGGTGACCACCAAGGCACCTCGCCCAACCCATGCTATTTCCCAACAGGACGGCACTTCCATGCATGCTGACCAGCAACTTTCAAAGTCCCTGAAACCCAGGCACCTGTCCATGATCGCCATCGCCGGCGTCATCGGTGCAGGACTCTTCGTCGGCTCGGGGGCAGCCATCCAGCAGGCCGGTCCCGGCATCCTCGTGGCGTATGCGGCCGCCGGCCTGGTGGTCATCCTGGTGATGCGCATGCTGGGTGAGATGGCCGCCGCAAACCCCGAAACGGGTTCCTTCTCCACCTACGCGGACAAGGCGCTTGGCCGCTGGGCAGGGTTCAGCATCGGCTGGCTCTACGCCTGGTTCTGGATCATCGTCCTGGGCATTGAAGCCACAGCGGGTGCCGCGATCATGCACCGCTGGGTGCCGGGCATCGACCAGTGGGTGTGGGCCCTTGTCCTCATGGTGCTGCTGACGCTCACCAACCTCGGCTCCGTGAAGTCCTACGGCGAGTTCGAGTTCTGGTTCGCGTCCATCAAGGTCGCGGCGATCGTCCTGTTCCTGATCTTCGGCGTTGCCGCCATCCTGGGGCTCATCCCCGGTGTCCCGGCGCCCGGCCTGAGCAACCTGCTCGACAACGGCGGCTTCATGCCCAACGGTCCGGGAGCCGTCCTGGCCGGCATCCTGGTGGTGGTCTTCTCCTTCTTCGGGGCAGAAATCGCCACCATTGCCGCCGGCGAATCGGAGAACCCCGTGGACGCCGTGAAGAAGGCCGTGAAGTCCACCGTGTGGCGCATCCTGGTTTTCTACATCGGCTCCATCGCCGTAGTGGTCACCCTGCTTCCCTGGAACTCCGCTTCCGTGGCCAAGAGCCCGTACGTGGCGGTCATCGAGCTGTTCGGCATCCCCGGCGCCGGAACCATCATGGACGTCGTGGTGCTGACCTCGGTCCTCTCCTGCCTGAACTCCGGCCTCTACACCGCCAGCCGGATGCTGTTCTCCCTCTCCACCCGCGGCGACGCCCCGCGCTCCTGGACCCGCATCTCCCGCCGAGGCGTTCCCGCTGCCGCCGTGCTCGCCTCCACCGTGGTCGGCTTCGTCACCGTGGGCCTGAACTACATCGCCCCGGACACGGTGTTCCTTTTCCTGGTGAACACCTCCGGTGCCATTGCCCTGTTTGTGTGGCTGGTCATCTCCGCCTCGCAGCTGGTCCTCCGCCGTCGGATGGGTGCCGCAGCGAAGGACCTTCAGCTGAAGATGTGGCTCTTCCCATACCTCACCTGGGCAGCGATCATAAGCATCGTGGCCCTGCTGATCGGCATGGTGATCGTGGAATCCACGCGTGAGTCCCTGCTGCTCTCCCTGGCGCTGGCCGCCGTTGTGGTGGCAGTGGGCGTCCTCCGGTACCGCCGCAAGGATGCGGCAGCGGACGCACAGCCCGCCGTAGCCGCCGTAGCCGCCGAGGCTGCCCCGGCTCCCGCGGAGTAGGGCGGCGCTAGACTCGGGACCATGCCTTTGCCTTCCTCTGCCGCAGACCACATCCAGGACCTTGGCGCCTTTGTCAGCGCATCGCCGTCGAGCTTCCATGCAGCGCACGAGGGAGGCCGGCGGCTGGCGGAGGCCGGGTTCACGCGCCTGGATGAGCTGGAGCCGTGGGAGGGCGGGCCGGGTTCGTTCTACATCATCCGCGACGGCGCGCTGATCGCGTGGGTGGTCCCGGAGGGTGCGGGACCGGCCACCGGATTCAACATCCTCGGCGCGCACACCGATTCGCCGTCCTTCAAGCTCAAGCCCAAGCCCACCACCGGAGCCCACGGCTGGCTTCAGGCGGGTGTGGAGGTCTACGGCGGCCCGCTGCTGAATTCCTGGCTGGACCGCGAGCTGCGGCTCGCGGGCCGGCTGGTGATGCTGGACGGTACCGAGCACCTTACGGCCACCGGACCGCTGCTCCGCTTCCCCCAGCTGGCCATCCACCTGGACCGGGCAGTGAACGAGGGGCTGGCGCTGGACAAACAGCGGCACATGAATCCGGTGTGGGGGCTGGGGAATCCGTCGGATTCCGATCTGCTGGGCGTGCTGGCGGGGTCGGTTGCCGGGGCGTCCGTCGATCCGGCGCAGATTGGCGGGTACGACGTCGTCATTGCAGACACGCAGGACCCTGCGGTTTTCGGCGGCAAGGGGGAGTTCTTCGCATCCGGGCGGCTGGATAACCTTTCGGCCACGCATGCAGGCCTGGCGGCGCTGGCCGCCCACGCCGGTTCCCGGGCCGACGGCGGTCCCATCGCAGTGCTGGCGGCCTTCGACCACGAGGAAATCGGGTCCAACTCCCGCTCCGGTGCGTGCGGGCCCATCCTTGAGGACGTGCTGGTGCGCATCTCTGACGGCCTGGGCGCGACGGTGAGCCAGCGGCGGCAGGCCCTGGCGGCGTCGTTCTGCCTCTCTGCCGATGCCGGCCACGCGGTGCACCCGAACTACCCCGAGCGGCACGACCCCGCCAACCATCCCGTGCTGAACGGCGGCCCGCTGCTGAAGATCAACGCCAACCAGCGGTACGCCACGGACGCCTTCGGCGCCGCGTTCTGGGCCCGGCTCTGCGGCGAAGCCGGGGTCCCGTACCAGGAGTTCGTCTCCAACAACGTGGTGCCCTGCGGCTCCACCATTGGCCCGCTCACCGCCACCCGGCTGGGAATCCGGACCGTGGACGTGGGCGTGCCGCTGCTGTCCATGCACTCCGCCCGCGAGTTGTGCGGCGTGGAGGATCCGTACCGCCTGGCTGTTGTCACGGAGCTGTTCTTCGGGACGGCGGTGTAGGTACTTCCGGCCTGCTGTCCGTCCGCATTGATGTCCGCACAGCTCGTGCGGGTATCCACAGAGTCGGAGGCAGGCGTATGGTCCGGCTCCCCGGGCCTGCCTAGCGTTGATTCGGAGATGCCCGCGGGGTATTCGAGCCAAGGTTCCGGCCCGTTCACGCATAACCGCTGGTGTCGCCATTGCCAGGTAAGCGACAGCAGGGCCGTCTAGGCGGCCCGCAGGTGTGTCGGGGGAGTGCAGCCCTTCTTCATGCCGCTTCGCGAGTGTGCCGCGAACATGGAGCCGGAATGACATCTGCACCACGAGTTCTTCCCCGCCATATCCCAAAGTTGGGGATGGCAGACCTGATAGCACCGAGAAAGCCGGCCCATACCCGGGAGCGGCAGCTGTCCGGGTCCTCCTTCTTCCGGGCCGCTGAAGCTGGGGTCACTGAGGGCCGACCGGCGCGGGTGTGCCTTGGAGGTGTACCCGTTGACCTGATGGGGCGGGAGAAGGCTGTTGCGACCATCATGGGACGCGCTTCAGGCGCCGGTTCAGTGCCCTTGTGCGTGCTGTCCGCAAACCTGGATCACCTGAACCACTTCGGCGTGGGCGGCCGGTGGGAGGGCAGCCTGGATGTCGCTCCCTTGGAATGGCTGACGCTGCTGGATGGTGCTCCGCTGGTTTCGAGGGCGGGGGAACTGACGGGACGCCATTGGCCCCGTCTGGCGGGGAGCGACTTGATCGACCAGATTCTCGCCACCGCGGCGGACCTTGGGCTTTCCGTCGGATTTCTGGGCGGCAGCGCGGAAGCGCAACGCCGGGCTGGTGCACGGCTCAAGGCCCAAGAGCCTTTCCTGAAAGTGGCGGGCTGGTGGGCGCCAGGCCGGGAGGTTCTGGCAGACCGACGGGGATCGCTCCAACTGTGCAGCGAGATCCGTGCTGCGGGAGCCAACATTCTCTTGGTCTGCTTGGGAAAGCCACGTCAGGAACTCTGGATAGCGGAGTACGGGCACCTTACGGGAGCGAACGTCCTCCTGGCCTTTGGGGCCGTCGTCGACTTCCTGGCGGGCAATGTCCAGCGGGCGCCGGCGCAAGTCAGCAGTATGGGACTCGAATGGGCCTGGAGGCTGGCTATCGAGCCGCGGAGGCTCGCCAAAAGGTATTTGCTGGAAGGGCCGGAGTCTTACGTGCGGCTCCGCAGGCACAGCACAGCCCTGGTGCCTGCCGTTCCGGCTGCTTCGCAAACCTCGGCCGACGCTATCACCCGCAGCTTCAGGCCCCGGGGGTTCACGCCTGTCAGCGAGTACGCTGACGTGGCGGCGCTGGTGGTCACCTATAACAACGGTTCCGATGTCTGCGGAATGCTTGAAAGCCTGCTGCAGGAAACTACGGAGCAGTCGATCAAGGTGGTGGTGGCTGACAATTCGCCCAATCCCGAAACTTTGGTCTGCCTCCAGCACTACCCGGAGGTGACAGCCTTCGCCACCGGGGGAAACCTGGGCTACGCCGGCGGGATCAACGCCGCCCGGGCACGAGCGGGCACTGCCGATGCCTATCTGGTGCTCAACCCCGATCTCCGCCTCCACCCGGGGTCTGTCAGGGCCCTGCGCGCATCCATGGGTAGGACTGGCGCAGGGGTTGTCGTCCCCCTTTTGCGGAATGAAGACGGGACGCTCTACCCCTCGCTGCGGCGGGAACCAAGCATTCTGCGGGCGCTCGGTGATGCAGCCCTGGGCAGCAGACTTCCGGGCCGACCGGGATGGCTTTCAGAGATGGATTTCGACGCCGAAAGCTACGCCCACCCGCACCGGGTTGAGTGGGCTACGGGGGCTGCCCTGCTGATCCGGGCCGATGTCGCCGACGAAGTGGGCGAATGGGATGAGACCTACTTCCTGTATTCCGAGGAGACGGACTATCTGCACCGCGTCCGCGAACTGGGGGCAGCCATTTGGTTTGAACCAGTGGCCGCCATGACCCATGGCAGGGGTGGATCGGGAAGCTCGCCGGCGCTCGACGCCCTAGTGAGTGCAAACCGAATCCGCTATGCCCGCAAGTTCCACACTCTGGGGTACGCGCGTGTGTTCCGTGCCGCCGTCGTTCTATCCGCCTTGCTGCGGGCGCCGCTTCCTGCCCACCGGGGCATTTTGGGACTGGTTGCCAGGGAGACCCGGTGGGCGGAACTTCCGCACGCCGTTACCTACAAACCTTCCCGTGGTGTGACCGAAGATCCTCCGGCCGCGGCGGTCATCATTCCTGCACACAACGAGGCTTCCGTGCTCGGCAGGACTCTAGCGGCCCTCAAGCTTCCTCTGGCCACAGGCCAGGTAGAGGTCATAGTGGCCTGCAACGGATGCACCGACGCGACTTCGGGCATCGCCGCCGCCGTTCCCGGCGTGCGGGTAATCGACGTGCCTGTGGCTTCCAAGGTGGCTGCCCTCAATGCCGCCGATGAAGCCGCCGTGCGGTGGCCCCGGGTGTACGTGGACGCCGATATCGAGGTTCCCCCGGAGGCGTTGTACGCCACTCTGAAGGCTTTGTCCGCGGATAATGGGGTGCTTTGTGCGCGGCCGGCCTTTGCCTATGACACTTCCGGGGCTTCCTGGGCAGTCCGGGCCTACTACCGGGCCCGCAGCCGTCTTCCACAGTCTTCAGCATCGATGTGGGGGGCCGGCGTTTACGGGCTGAGTCAAGAGGGCCATGAGCGCCTGGGTGAGTTTCCGTCTCTGACCGCCGACGACTGCTATATCGACAGGCTCTTTAGCGACTCAGAAAAAGTGGTCGTTGAATGTACGCCGGTGACCGTTCGGACACCGCGGTCTGCCAGAGTACTTCTTTCAACCCTCTGTCGGGTGTACCGCGGCAATACCGAGCTTCGGGGGATGGACGGAGCCCACACAGGCAAGACGCTGCGGGAACTTGCTGCATCCATTAAGGGTCCGGCGACCGCCCTGGATGCCCTGGTCTACGCTGCATTTGCGGTTTCCGGACGCCTCCCACGGCGACGCCGCTCCATGAGTGCGTGGGAACGGGATCAAAGCAGCCGTGAAGGGAGTCAAGGTTAATGGAAGAAGTCGATCAGGTGCTGCTCACCAGATTCAACGTCCCCTCGGCAGGCTATGAAAGCCTAATTAGGGCCTCTGACGGTTGGCTTGCCAGGCGCCTTGAACTGTTCGAGACATATTGCCTGCCGTCAGTAAAACACCAGACGGAGCAGCGCTTTCAGTGGCTGATCTATCTGGATCCGGAAAGCCCTGCGTGGCTAATAGAACGTATGGAAGCGCTTAAGCAAACTCGTCCCTTCACTATGCGCTTACGCACGAAGGTGGACAAGGTCGACCTTATGGCTGACATCTCCCATCTCTTTCCTTATCCGAGAGCTAAACTGCTTTCTTCAAACCTGGATAATGATGATGGTCTAGCCGTCGACTTCACGGCCCGCGTGCGAAAACTTGCAGAAGGTGAGCGCCACGCAATATATCTGTCGAACGGGCTTATACGAAGGGGATCAGAAGTCTATTTGCATTCCGACCCCAGCAATGCTTTCTGTTCAGTTTTATCATCTTGGAATCAACCGGATACTTGCTGGGCGGACTGGCACAATCAGCTGGGCCGGAACATGCAGGTCGTTCATGATGGTGGTGCCCCAGCGTGGCTGCAAGTAATTCACGGGTCGAACGTCAGTAACAGAGTACGTGGTCGCAGAGTCGATCCCATCGAATTGAAGGACAAGTTTCCGGAACTATTGGGTGACGTAGCACGGCCTTCGACGACAAGCTTATTGGTGGACGCCTTAATAAAGCAGTGGATGCGGCACCTGCGGGAGTTTCTGAGATTGAAAGCAAAAGATGCGCTCCAGCGACTGGCAGGCAGAGACAGCGCTGACACGGTGAAGCTCTGGTTGCGGACCTTGAGAAGTTAAAAAAATTGGGATGCTCTGTATCTCGAATGAGAAATGCTAACACCAAATTGCTAGGATAGGCGAGTAATATGTGGTTATTTGATATGCTGCGGAGCTTATTTCGACGTTGGTATTTACTGACGGGATTTCTTGTCCTAGCAGCCGGGGCAACAATTTATACATTACAGACCGTTTCGGTTACCTACAGTGCGAAAGGGAGCCTCCTTCTAATGCCTGCGGCCTCAACCGTGGGGCCTGGAGGAAATCCATATCTATTTCTCGGGGGAATGGCACAAGCCCTCGACGTAGTCTCAGCCAAGGTTTCCGCCGAAGAGGTACGGAAGCCCGTACTCGACGCATATCCGAAGGCAACCTTCACCGCTGAACCGGACCGCAGCAACAGCGGTTCGGTTATTTTGGTTTCCGTTCGGGGACAAGACCGCGAACAGGTGCTTGGCGAGCTAAAGGCCGTCATGCAAGTCGCATCAGCCACTTTGACGGAGCTGCAGGATGCTCAGTCTGTCCCGGCACCTTCCAGGATTACCATCGAAACGCTTGTCGTCGACAAACAACCTGGAATTGACGCCAAGGGGCGGACAACGGCAGTACTGGCCACGGCCGGAGGCGGCGTAGCAGCCGCACTTCTGCTAACTGGGTTTGTCGACGGGAGACTACTGGCGCGAACCACTGGAAACTCAGCGGACGGTGGTAGCGACACAGGTCAAACTAGTTCTGATATGGGTGGACGGCGGTTGAAGTCCCGCATCCTCAGTCGGATTGGAGGAGTTCAAGGTGGCAATAATTCGGGACCCGGACAGAGGCAGTCCACTGAAGTCGGGGGCTAGCGCCTGTGACTATGGGTATTCTCATCCGGATTATGATTTCTCGCTGGTACGTAGTGGCCTCTTGCTTGGTCCTCGTCGCCGGCATCGGCGCTTCACTTTCCCAGAGCAGTCGGACCTACTGGACGGAAACGGAAGTCTACTTCGTCAGGCCTGGTGGCGCTTCAGTGGGTTCGTTTGACGATGGATTGGCTCCGTCTTTGATAGATTTCGCGGGCGTTGTTAGAAGCCGTGTGGTCAGTGGGGGCAACGCATCGGAGCTGCCCTCGAGCAACGTAACGCTTTACGGAAGCGGCATTCTCAATGGATACTCCGTGACGCTGCCGAACACTGGCAGTCAGTGGGCGGTGAGTTATTCGAAGCCTGTCCTCTCAATTCAAGTCAGCGGGATTTCTCGCCAAGAAGTAAGTCGCACCCTGCAGGAGGTCATTGATAACATCCAACGCACGGCTTTTGAGTTGCAGTCCGAAAGTGGCGCGGGTCCCGAGAGCTTTATAGCCGTTGCGACTTCTGCAGGTTTGCCAGAGGTCCAGGACGTTAGCAGTTCTCCCGCAAGTCGGGCTAAGGGTTTTGCAGTCCTTCTTGCGTTTGGGCTAGTACTTTCAGCTTGTTTAGCTTTCATGGTAGACCGTATTCTGCCTCAGCTGCTCACAGCAGAGTTGAAACGCGTTCATTGAGATGACTACTAAAATGTCAGGGATCACAGTCTTCCCATCGATGGGGCCCGGAAAGGCATGGCACGCGACTACGGTGCTCACCCTAGGGCTTTCACTCGTATGTGGCTTGCCTTCTTATCTCGGAATAGCTGCCCTAGGGCCGGCCGGAAAACCGGGGGCCTTGCTGTTCTTAGGTGCACTCCTGTGGTGGGTCTGGGTGCAATTACAGAGGCCTTTCCCGATGTCAGCCCGGATTAATCCCGTACGGCTGATTTTCTTCATGTTTCTTGCAGCGATCTTGTTGAGTTACGCGCTCTCTACCTTCAGTGCGATACCGACAAGGGAGGGAGGGCTAGCTGATGGCGGGTTACTCAAGGCTTTAAGTTGGTCAGGCATTGTGCTCGTCGCTAGCGATGGCATATCCGATCGGGGCAGGCTTTTGACGATGTGTAGACGAGTTGTCCTAATCGCGTCCTTGATGGCCCTGCTGGGACTTGCGCAGTTGTGGTCAGGGCAGTCATTGGTATCAACGATCAACATCCCCGGCTTAGCAACCGACACAACCTTCGACAACATTCAGAGCAGAGCCGGATTCACGCGTGCTGCGGCCACGGCTTCCCATCCGTTGGAGTACGCCACAGTTCTATCAATGGCACTTCCTGTAGCCTGCGTCTTAGCTACGTACGACGTTGAAAGGGCCAGGTTGAGACGATGGACTCCAGTGGTGCTTATTGCCCTCGCTGGGTGGTTGTCCGTCTCCCGCTCTGCCCTTGTGGGCCTCTTCATCGGGCTCGCAGTTCTGGCCTTGAGTTGGACAAGAAAAGCCAGAGTCCTAGCGGTGATCGCTGCAACTGCAGGGTTTCTGGCCACCTACCTTTTCGTACCAGGAATGATCGGAACGATCCGAGGACTATTTCTTGGTCTGGGGAACGACAGCAGTGCCAACTCCCGCACAAACAGCCTTGTAGTAGCTTTAGATATTGCCGGACGCGGTTCCCCCCTGGGTCGCGGATTCGGTACGTTTTTGCCGGAGTACCAGATTTTGGATAATCAGTACTTGGGTCTATTCATCGAAACTGGGGTTATAGGTCTTTTGACCTTCATTTCCCTTATAGCTGCCGGAGCATTCTGCTGCCTGCGGGTGAGAAAGAAAACTGCTGACCCCCTGCTTCGAAATGTAAGCTACGGCATCTTCGCATCAGTACTGTCCGGGGCAGTCACCGCTGCCTTCTTTGATGCTCTGGCTTTTCCAATTTCTGCTGCCTTCCTCTTCCTCTTTATCGGCCTTGCGGGTGCCATTTGGACAATTGCGGGCACTACTTCTGATACTTCCGTGAAAGCCCCGTAAATCGGCACTTCGCGGTTCGTGGTGAATGTTCTGCCGTGATGGGTGTTCATGTTGCTGTTCTGGCGGCACTGCGCAACAGGGTACGCGTTTTGTAGTTTCGTGCGTTGGTGAATCCCCGGTCTGTCCGTTTGATGTGCTTTATCGCGGTGTTATTGGCTTCCACTTTCGCCGTTGTCGCACCGGTGACAATGAGGACTTCGATCTCTTTCCACCACCGGCAGACTGTGCGCCAGAGCCGGTTCGTTTCGGGTTGGGCGGCTTTCTCGACCAGTGACTGCAGCCGGTCTTTCGCGGCGGCCGCGTCGGCGAGGGAGCCGGTGGCGAGCAGGGCCCGGAGTTGCTCTTTGACCAGCCACGCGGCCTGCAGCTTCCCGGTGGCATCGTCGGTGGCCAGCCTGTGCCGGGATCGGTCTGAGAGGGAGTCCCCGGCGCGCAGGAGCAGCCGCCGGTCGGCCCAGACCGGATCGATGGAGCGCCCCCCGCCGGCCGTGGACCTGCTGAGTGAGACGCTGCCGGACTTCGGTAAGCATGTCGTTGCCGAGCTTGACCAGGTGAAACGCGTCGACCGAGACAGCGGTCCGCGGCAGTCACATCCGTAAGGCCTTGCGGAACGCTGCCGAGGGGTCGGTCGCGACGACCTGCCCGCCCAAGCGCCACTCGAGCGGGCGGGCGAACAGCCAGTCTCCGACGCCATCACTGTCGCGGCCGTCCACGACACCTAGGTGTACTCAGTCAGTAGGTTGGTTGCACCTACTGATCGGTGGTTTGCCTCCGAGGCTGCCGTGTGGCCGGTGGTTGTTGTAGAAGTTTAGCCAGGG
>NZ_JAUSTB010000017.1:0-79332 GCF_030812615.1 Pseudarthrobacter niigatensis
ACGATGGAAGCCGGCGCTCAACGCCTTCGCCATCACTTTCGACGGAAGAATCAACTAAATGCCAACCGTGGATCCACCGAAAATCGGACAGTCCCAAGATGCGCCCGGCGACCACGCAAATGACGAGCCGGTCCGGCGGCAACGTTTCTCCGTCCTTAGCACCAAAGGCGGCACCGGGCCGGCCTGCACTTCTCAGGCGCAGGTGCGGGCGTACCCGGGCGGCGGGACGATGAGTATTGACGGGGAGGAACGCCGTGTCATCCATTATCTGAGCATCACCTTGAGCTTCTATCAGGTCACGGTGGGCGAGCTATGGCTGCGGTATATCGACTTGGGTGGAGAAATGCGTTCGTATGAAGTCGACGAATGGCTCCGCGGTTTACGGTCCCTGCCGGTCTTTGAGTGCATACTGCTTCGAATGGCGCTCGATGGTGTCAGGGACGGCCGACCACCGTCCACTCCGCAGCCCGGCTTCGGTTCAGAGAATCCTTAGCCCCTCGGGCCTCATGCCTCTGACCGGTGGCTTCTGGGCCTGAAGCAGCCGGGACAGCCGGACCGCGGTCACAACCGCCCCGTCCCGCCGTTCTCGTCTTTCCTTCACCAAGTGCTTGTCCTGGCCGGAGCGCCCTGGGGGCGTGAGTGCGCTCCGGATGGTCTTGCCGGTCAGCTGGACGGGCTGGGCGAGGGGATATAGGGCCGGTACTGGTCGAAGGTTCCGTTCTGGATGGGGACATTGATGATCTCCTGCTGCCCTTTCACTCTCACCTGCAGATCTGTGCGCGCACCCGGCGGTTCCTGGGTGGTGTTGAAGATCAGGGGTGATTGGTCGAACCCGAGGTGTCCGAGTGCGGGGATCTTGACCTCGAGTTGTTCGTCGGAGTCGGCCAGGACCATTTGTATATCTGTGGCGGTGGTGTTGAAGATCGTTCCGAGGACGCGCCCTGGTTCGTTTTGGCCGGACGTCACGATCAGGACGCTACGCAATTGCAGTCCCGAGACATTCAGGTCCGCGCCGAGGGCAACCGGATCGTGGTCTCCTTCGGAATGGTTGTAGCAGCCTGTCAGCAGGGCCGCTGACAGTGCCAGGGCCGGCATGAGGCGGAAGAGCTTGGTGGTGCTGTTCACCGGTTTCATGGGAGCTCCTTGTCGTGGTGCAGTGAATCAGTGGGCTGATCAAATCTGAAGCCGCAGGCGCAGCTGTAGGTGACAACGTCCTGGGCGGTGCCGGTGCGGTCTTCGGCCATGGGTTCGGGGTGGGAGGTGGTCATGGCCTCACCGCAGTGGGTGTGGGTGGTGAGCATCCGCAGAAGCTGCGGATCTGTTGAAGGTGCCGTGGCACTTGCGCGGCCGGGGTGTTTCATGACGCGTCACGCCCTTCCGGGAGGTGGGCGTTATGGGCGGCTTGTGCGGTCATTGGTGGTCTCTTTTCCTGATGTGGTGTCCGTGGGTTCCATGCCTTCGCCCGGTGCAGGCGTCCCGGTAGCGTGAAGGGAACGCCTCATCGGTGTCACGGAGCGGGGCAGGCTTCCGGGGTGTGCTGGTGTTGCTGGATCCGGGGGAGTTTTGCGGCGGCGTTCGGTTGTGACTGTGATGCAGCGGTTTAGGTCCGGCTGATGCACAGCTGTGCGTATATGAGCCCGTGCGTGTGGGGTTCGTGCTGAGGCATGGTGTCCTGCCCGGGTGCCGGCGGCGATGGCGGGCCCGCTTCCTGCAGTGCGGGTTGTTTCGATATCTGGGCCATGGGTTCAGCGCGTGGGGCGTGGGAGCGGATACAGCATGGTTGCTGGTTCTGCTCTGGAGCCCGGCATTCTGATGATGGAACAATCCTCGGTGGGCTGGCGGAACGGTCATCGGCAAGGTCGGTGAGCTGCTGATCGACTGCGGGTTCGGCGGGTTCGGCCATCGCCGCCGGGACGGAATCTGTAGCGGCCGGGTGGCTTGATGACGGGTCCATCAGCAGCGTGTATCGGCTTCCCTGGGAGAAGGTCGCTGCGGCCGTGGCCACCACAGCGACGAAAAGCCATATCAGGATTCTCCGTGGCAGTAGCTGCCCGCGGAGTTTGTTCTGATACAGCGTTTCACGCCTGGTCATCGCCGTCGTTCCTTCAACTGGCCGGTCCCTGTAAACCCTAGGCCGGACTTGTGGTTGCAGACCATCATCTTTGCCTCTTCGAGACCTCCGCACCGGTGACCGTGACCGGGGTGTTAGTCCTCGAAATGAGTTGTTATGGCGTGTCCGCCGGATACTTGGGAGATGATTTCCTCGGCCAGGTCATGCAGTTTCTGGTTGCGCATACTGGAGACCCGGCGAAGGATTCCGATCGCTTCTTCCTGCCCGCAAGCGTTCTGAGCCATGAGCATGCCGCACGCGAGGTCGATGACCGTCCTGGTTTCGAGGGCGGCCCGGAGGTTCCGGGCCGCCTCTTCGGCTGTGGCAATCCTCAGGACGGAAGACAGTGCCCGCCCTGCCATGTCCGCAAAGACACCGGCGTGCTGGATCACTTCATCCGTGAAGATCCCGGCCGAGGGGGCGAAGAAGTCCAGTACCGCTTCGGCATCAAAACCCGACGGCATCGGCACCCCGAGTACGCTGCGGCACCCCATGGCGGCGAGACTCTCGCTGAACCGGGGCCAGCGCTCATCGCTGAAGACATCATCGAGCAGCGCGGGCGATCCGGTTTCCAACGCCAAAGCGCAGGGCCCCTTCCCGAGGCGTTGTTCCACCCGGTCCAGCAGGACGGCATCATCACTGCTCCCGGCGATCGTCGTGCGCCGCTTCCGCCTGCGAAGCGTGACGGCGCACTCGATTCGTTCTCCGGTTAGGCGGGTCATCATCGAGGCTCCGACGCCGGTCATGGCATCGAGATAGTCCTTGATGTCTGCTGATTCAGTGACCAGTCCGTACAGCCGTTGGAAGTCGTCTACGTGATCCTCGCCGTTCATGGTTCCAACCTAAAAGTACGGTTGCGGACGCACAGGAAGCCCTCTGTTCATGGCCTGCGTCGGGCATGGGGTCGCCCCGGCCAAGGAACAGGTGGTGTCGGACATTGGCGTCTCATTCTTAGGTTGAGCCGGTCGTTGAGGCCGGTTCGGTGTCTTTTTGCCAGGGCCACCGGCCTGTGATTTCCAGCTCGAGGGAGAAGCTAAGGAAGGTCCGGATGACCACGATGACGGCCAGGACCCCGACACTGGTGAACGTGGGCGTCACGGCCACGGTGCGGATGATGTCCGCCGCGACGAGGAGTTCAAGACCCAGGAGAATTGAACGCCCCAGCAGCTGCCGGTACTGCCGGTATAAGGACTGTCCCGGGCGCCCGCCGCCGTCCGGGGCACTTTTGCGCCGCGTGGCAAGCGGTACCGAGACCAGGGCGCCTATGACCATGACGGCCACTCCCGCGAAGTCCAGGTACCGCCCGGTAGTTTCAATAATGAGTCGAAGATCCACTTGTATCCCTCTTGCAGAGTTCATGCCGCCCGTCGTCGAAACCACAAACAGCAGCTGTCTTGGTTGGTCCTGAACCTTCCGTCCCCAGCCCCGGGACCTTTACACGAGTTTCCCGCATCAATTGCGTGTAAGCAATAAACAGTTTGCTTTGCGAGGTGCATATTCCTGATCGTTGTCTTCCTGTAACCGCAGGAAGCACCCGTAGTAAAGGGCGGCGTCTAGGATTATTTGCAAATCACCAACTATCCATAAGGCGTGGTCCGGTAAGGGCCGGCCTTGTACCGACACTGTTTCGCGTCCGGGCTGGGCGACACGGAGCAAGGAAGTTGTGCATGCTGATCAAAAACACTTTGTGGAAGAAAGGGGCGGCATTCATTGCCGCCTGCGTGATTGGCGGTTTCCTGGTCGCCGGGCTCCTGGCGCCGGCCGCGGCGCTGGGATCGACCGTCGCGGGGGCGTCCGTCAGCTTCTTCGACCAGCTCCCCTCGAAACTGGACTTGGAGCCGCCGGCCAGGAAATCCCAGGTGCTGGCCAAGGACGGGTCGGTGATCGCTACTTTTTACTCGCAGAACCGTACTCCGGTGGACTTGGAGCAGATGTCCGTCTTCATCCGGGACGGGATCGTGGCCATCGAGGACGCCCGTTTCTTTGACCATGGCGGGATCGACCCCACCGGCATCCTCCGAGCCCTCTACGTCAATGCCCAGGGCGGCCGGCAGGGCGCATCCACGATCACCCAGCAGTACGTCAAGAACGTACTCCTCCTCTCACCGCCAACCAGGGCCAACACCGCAGACAACACCAAGACCGACGCTTCCCGGACCATCGGGGACAAACTTCGGGAAATGAAACTCGCGATCGCGCTTGAGGAAAAATACTCCAAAGAGCAAATCCTGCAGGGGTACCTGAACCTGGTCTATTTCGGCAACGGGGCCTACGGGATCCAGGCGGCAGCCACAACGTACTTCGGTATCCCCGCCAGCGACCTGACCCTGCCCCAGGCCGCGGCACTGGCAGGGGTGGTCAACCGGCCGGCCTATTACGATCCACTCACCGAACCAGAACATGTGGTGGGCCGCCGAAATGAAGTCCTGGACAAAATGCTCCAGCAGGGATACATCTCCCCCGCCCAGCATGAAAAAGCCGTTGCCTCCCCCCTGACCCTTGACGTCCGGAACACGCCGCACGGCTGCACCGAAGCCACCGCCCCCTATTTCTGCGACTACGTTCAGCGGCTGATCCTGAACGACCCCACTTTCGGAGCCGACGAGGCATCCCGCCGCACACTCCTTTACCAGGGCGGACTAACCATCCACACCACACTCGACCCGGACCTGCAACAAACGGCCCGGGAACAGGTCAAGGCCACCCTGCCCGCAACAGACCCCCTGCAACGCGGAGCCGCCCTCGTCAGCGTCCAGCCCGGCACCGGAAGGATCCTGACGATGGCCCAAAACACTATTTACAACCCGGCGCCCGGGCCCGGACACTACACCGGGAACCTCACCCTTCCCGAGAAGGACAGCAACGGCCACCCGCTCAACGGGGCCGGCGGCTTCCAGATCGGCTCCACGATGAAACCCTTCGTCTTCGCCCAATGGCTGAACTCCGGCCGGTCCATGGCCACGGTCCTGGACGGCTCAGTCCGGATCTACAAAGCCGGGTACCCCTGGAAAAACAGCTGCGGCGCGACAACCGGAACCTACGATCCCGCCCTCGGCCAGACTCCCCTGCCCAACGACGATCCGAACCACTACTATCCGATGACCGTCCTTAAAGGCCTCTACCACTCCATCAACACCATCACGTTCCAATCAGCGGCGCGGCTGGACTTCTGCAACATCCAAAAAATGGCCACGGCCGCAGGAATCAAGAACGGCCATACCAACAAGCCCTACGACCTCTCCAGCATCGCAAGCCTGATCGGCACCCAGGACGTCGCACCACTGGACATGGCCACCGCCTACGCCACCTTCGCCGCACACGGGGTCCACTGCGCCCCGATCGCGCTGGAGTCGGTCACGGGCCCGGACGGCCACACCTACCCGGTGCCCGTTCCGGACTGCCACCAGGCCATCGACCCGGACGTCGCCGCCGGCGTCACCTACGCCCTCAAACCTGTGCTGACCAAGGGCTCGGGTTACAACATTCCCGTCAACAAGGAACAGGACATTTTCGCCAAAACCGGCACCACCGACGGACACACCCAAACATGGACGGTGGGCGCGACCACGGGTATCGCCACCGCCTCCTGGTTCGGCAGCTACAAGGGATTCGGACCCGAGTGGGCGAACGAGAACATCACTATCAACGGGAAGTACTACATCGGACTGGACGGTGCCAACATTGCCGGCACGCAATGGGCCCGTCTCATGAACGCCGCCGCCGAGCAATACCCCGGCCACCGGTTCCCACCGCCGCCGCCATCGATGCTGCGGTAACAGCCCGGAGCGGACAGCGTGGGGACGAAGGCGGAGGCCATATGCCGCACATAGTGCTGCTCCTTAAGTCGTGGCCGCTCAGCGTTCCCGCTTACCCTTCTGCCCTTGGCTACGCGAGCAGCACCAGGCCGGTCGACGGGGCGGCCGGCCAGTTCGGGCGAAGGTCCTAGTCAACGCCTTCGGAGACCTGCGGATAGGGAACGGCCGGATCCACGAGTGCCTGGACCCCGCCGGGGATGAAGCGTACGTGAACCCCGTGCTCCTGGGCTGCCGCGGATTGTTCCAGGACCGGCAGCACTGTCGCGGTGAACCCGGGATCCTTGCCTGCGAGGTACCTGGCGTATGATTCCGGCAACTGGGACGGACGGTCAGTGGTGTCCTCATCCTTTGAAGATCTGGATGGGTCACCAGGTACAGCAGGGGCGCGATCGAAGCGCCCCTGCTTTGGCCCTTCAAGAACTTTCCCCAGGACGGCGCCGTAGAGCAGATGGGCTGCCAGCATCGTCACTGCCCTGCCCGTCTTGTCCCGGTGCGCAGGGGGCAATATCCCCATGGCAGGCAGCCACCCCTCGTATCCCGCCACCCATACAAGCGCACCATAGGCGAGCCCCGCCCCGGGGGTGGACTGCTTCCTTCGGGTCAAAACGTACAGGCAGCCACCGGCCACTCCGTAGCCAAAATGGGCGAGCACGGCCGCACCGTCCCGGAGCGGCAGCGGCAGCCGGGGAAAGAACTTGTCGATGATCTTCCGGGGTGGCTCGTAGTTCATTACGCCCGTGGCGTCGGCGGCAACGAGCAGTGCACTCATCGCTCCCGTGGCCGCAAGCCCCGCCAACCCGCCGCCGGCCAGCTTTTCAGGTGTTGATCCACCGCTCTCGGTATCCATCCCTTCATGAAACCGGGATATTTGGCCAAGCGCAACCACTGCCCGCATGTTTTGCACGTTTCCCTTGGAAATGAAGACCTGCGAAACGCGTCCCGTTGACTGCGCCAAAGGTAAGCGGCATGCGGATGGGAAGAGATGCGTTGGGATGCATGCGCGCAAAAAGGTGCCCGAGTGGCAGCCGCGGGCGAGGGAGTGGTAACAGACACTGACAATTGCGATAGAGCAACTGTTGCAGTATGCTTCCTACCACGTCCGCTGAATGCCAAAGGAGAGATCCACATGGGAACAGCACGCAGGGTTGTTGTCGTGACAGGAGCCAGCGGGGGGATCGGCCGGGCGTCGGCCGTCGCCTTCGCGCGGCAGGGCGATGCTGTTGCCCTCCTGGCGAGGGGGGAATCTGGACTTGCCGGGGTGGCGGTAGAGGTTGAGGCCGCCGGCGGGAAGGCGTTGCCCATCCAGGTGGATGTAGCAGACCCACAGGAACTTGATGCTGCCGCTGAGCGGGTCGAACGGGAGCTTGGTCCCATCGAGGTTTGGGTCAATGTCGCGTTCACGTCGGTTTTCGCCCGCTTCGAGGACATCGAACCGGAGGAGTTCAAACGCGTCACCGAGGTCAGCTATTTGGGCTTCGTCTATGGAACCATGAGCGCGCTGAAGCGCATGCGCCGCAGGGGCCGTGGGACGATCGTTCAGGTCGGGTCCGCCTTGGCTTACCGGGGAATTCCGCTGCAGACGGCGTACTGCGGGGCGAAGCATGCGATTCAGGGTTTCAATGAAGCGCTGAGGACCGAGTTGCTGCACGAGCGCAGCGGTATCCGGAACACCATGGTGCAGATGCCCGCCGTGAATACCCCGCAGTTCTCCTGGGTCCTCTCCCGTCTCCCGCACCAGGCGCAGCCGGTACCGCCGATCTACCAGCCCGAAGTCGCAGCACGGGCCGTTGTCTACGCGGCCGCGCACCCTGGACGTCGGGAGTACTGGGTCGGGGGAAGCACCGCGGGGACCCTCATCGTGAACGCCATCCTTCCCGGGCTCCTGGACCGTTACCTGGCCAAAACCGGATTCACCTCCCAACAGACCTCTGATCCCCGCAGTCCCGACCAGCCGGCGAACCTCTGGAAGCCGGCCGACTCCACCCGTGACTTCGGCACCCACGGGATCTTCGATAAAAGGGCTACAGCCCGCAGCTACCAGCTCATGGCATCCCAGCACAAAGGGATCGTCGCGGCCGGGATCGGGGCAGCCCTCGCTGCGGCCGCAGGCGCCGTCGCGGTCCTGAGTGGAAAGGATCACCGGTGAAACCGCTCGAAATAGTCCGGGCCGCCTACGGTACCGCGGAGTTCCTGGCCCCCGGGGCGGCTGAAAGTTTCCTGACCGGACGCTCCTCCGATGCGCACGCCCGCACGTTCATCCGTGTCCTGGGGGCCCGGCACCTGCTGCAGGCCGCATCCATCACCGCCTTTGGTGGTGGCGCTGCCCTGCATCGCATCAGCGCCGGAGTCGATGCCCTTCATGCCTTGACCATGTTGGTCCTGGCCGCGGTTGACCGGCCGCGGCGGTACCCCGCGGTCGCCAATGCGGCCATCGCCCTGGCCTTGGCCACGGGGGAACTTCGATCAGGGAACTCCGGCGCTTTACCCTAACCGCGACATTGCACGTGGGGCGGCCCGGGCGGCCTTACCGGTAACGGATGGGCGACCGTACAGGAGATGGATCGTGAGAGGAACCAGCTGTACAGGATGGGATTATGACTACCGATAAAAACACCGGCGACAGGCCCGGCTTCTTCACCAGGTTCACCTCCAAAACGGCCAAGGTCCTGGGCCATGCCTGGGTCTTCGCCGCGGCCGTAGCCATCCTCGTCGTGTGGGCCTGCACCGGGCCGCTGCTGGGCTTCTCCAACACCTGGCAGCTCGTGATCAATACGGGTACGACGATCGTGACGTTCCTGATGGTCTTCATCATTCAGAACACCCAGAACCGGGACTCCGCAGCGTTGCACCTCAAACTCGACGCCATCATGCAGGAGCTTCGTGTTACCAACTCCAAACTTTACGAAGCTGAAGATGAGGGCGAAGACGAACTCGAGCGGCAGCGCAAACATATCGAAGCGCAGTCAGAAGAACAGCCCGCCACAGAAGAGCAGCACGTGAATTAGGAGAGCAAGTTCGAGGAGAAACGAGAAGCGTCATGGCCAGCGATTACGACGAAGTCCGCCCTGATGTCAAAGAGTCCCAGGAAAGTTCCCTGGAGGCACTGCGGACAGAAAACACCCCCGACGCGCGCAGCGTCGTGAAAGAACTCGACGAAGCCGACACCGTCGACGGCGTCGACCTGCCAGGGGATTACATCGCCGAAGAGCTCATCGTCGAAGTCGTCCCCCCAAAGAAGGATGAATTCGTCTGCTCGTCCTGCTTCCTGGTCCACCACCGGTCCCAACTGGCCAAGGAGAAAGGCGGACATGCCTACTGCCTCGAATGCGAGGGATAAAGCCGTGGGGGCCGAGTCAGCACAGGATCCGAACCGCCGGTCCTGCAGCGGCCTTCGCCGGCCACCCCGGACTGCCCGGTCCCTCATATGAAGCGGCCGATGAGCAGTGATCGGCGACCTGTTGCCGGGCAGGACGTGCAGAAGCATTTCCGCTTAGGCGGCGGCCCCAGGGTCTCCACGGGCCGGTTCCTGATTCTTTATGCCGTGTCCCTATGCCTGGTCCTGGCAGGCATGTCATCGTTTTTGCTCACCCTCGGGGACGTGCTGAAGGGCAGCGGGATCGCCACCATTGACGGACCCGTGACTGACTGGTTCGTCGACCACCGGACTGGTGCAGCCACAGTGGTTCTGGCCGGACTCGCCTTCGTTTTCGGGCCCCTGGCGCTTCCCGTGATCACCCTGGTGGCCGTCGTCGGTTGGGCCCTGGCGACCCGCCGATTGTGGCGCCCGATACTGCTGGCCGGGGCGATGGTCACCGGCGTAGTGCTGACGGAGGTCATCGCCCACCTGGTTGGACGTTCCCGGCCCCCGGCCGACATCATGATGCTTGGTGCCGACGCGACATCCTCTTTTCCCTCAGGTCACGTCGTTGGCGCCTCGAACTTCCTGCTCATCGGCGCTTACCTGGTCTTTTCACGCTCCCCCTCCAGAATCACGATGATCACTGCCTTCGGTGCCGCTGCGGTTGGCATGTGCGTGGAAGCAGCATCCCGTGTCTACCTCGGCTACCACTGGTTCACTGACACGGTGGCCTCCACGTCGCTCTCGATCGTTCTTCTCGCAGTCGTGATCCTTCTGGACCTCAGCCGCAGTGCGCCGCGACGGCGTGCACAACGGGTAAGTTCCCCGGGCACTGAAACGCCCTCAGATGCCCCGGGCCCGGTCGCATCGTGGGAGACCGGGATCGGTACCTGTTGGACCAGTGGATCCCCATTGCCTTCCCGGAGATTACCGGACCCCAAGTGAATGCGGTGGCGAATCCGGTCCCGTCTAGGACCTTTCATCTGCTGCATGCCCATGAGGGGAGCTGTGTTTTTCCCGGAGCTCGCGTCCGCGCCGGATTTCCTCTTCCTCCTGCTCGTGCAGTTTGTCGCTCTTCTTCGTGTCCCTTGGCGGCAATTGAATAGACACCTCCGCCTTGAAGCCGCCCTGCAGTTCCCTGCCCCGCTCTGTCTCGGCATCGAACTCCGCACCGAAAAGCAGTGAAACATTCAAAATCCACAGCCAGAGCAGCATGATGACCACGCCTCCGATGGCACCGTAGGTTTTGTTGTAATGGCCGAAGTTGGCGACATAGGCACTAAAGCCCAGAGATGCCAGCACGAAGGCCACCAAAGCGATGAAAGAGCCAGGACTCAACCATCGGAACCGGGGCTGGCGGACGTTGGGGGTGACGTAGTAAAGCACGGCGACGATGACGATCACCAGCACGATGATCACCGGCCATTTAGCGATGTCCCACACCGTGACGAACAATCCGCCAAGTCCGAGGAGGCGGCCGATGGCCGCGGCAACAGGTCCGCTAAGCACGAGCAGGGCCGCAAGCATCCCGACGACCACCACGGCAAGAATTGTCACGGCCAGCATTGTTGCCCGTAACCTGATCAAGCCCCTGCCTTCGTCGATTTCGTAGATCCGGTTCATCGCGCGGGCGAAAGCGCTCACGTAGCCTGACGCGGTCCAGAAGGCGCCTACGACGCCAATAGCGAGTGTGAAGCCGGCGGTCTGTGATGTCGTCAGCTCCTCAAGGGGCCCGCGGATCATGTCCAATGTGGAGGCGGGGGCGATGCTGCGCAGAATATCGAAAAGCGCCGCCGTGGTCTTACCGGCCTGGCCGAAGATGCCCAGCAAGGAAACCATGGCAAGCAGCGCAGGGAAGAGAGACAGCACGGCATAATATGTCAGCCCTGCTGCGAGGTCGGGACACTGATCCTGGCTGAACTCCCGAAGGGTCCTCCTGGCAATGTATTTCCAGAACGGCTTGGCGAGATCCGTTGGGCTCTCCGGTTTGCGGTCGTCATCCGGGGCGGGAGCATGCCGTCCGTGCCGCCACCGGATGTCGAAGAGTCATCTGAAGCCATGTCTGGTTCTCCTTGCTAAGCCAGAATCCCACCCGCAGTCGGGTCTGGCTGATAGTGCGTGTGGCAAGGGCCTGTCCGGTCCGCCCCGCATTTTGCACTGTTGCCCTGGTTCGCTTCACTGCCCGGACGATCTCCCGTGGCTGTCAGGCCGGCGTCTGCCGCTGGTCCGCAGATGGCATCATCCCTTATTATTGCGTAGACGCAACTAGTGCGGGAAGCTTGGTAAGGACGGGTTTTCGTTCTGAGGAGAAATGATGCGTGCGCTCACCGTTATTCCCGGGGAAAAAGATTCACTCAACCTGCTCGACGTTCCGGAGCCCCCTGCGGGCGACGGCGAAGTACAGGTGGAGGCCCTGGCCGTGGGCCTGTGTGGCACCGACAGCGAAATCATCGCCGCCGACTACGGGGAAGCGCCTCCGGGCCAGGACTACCTGGTGCTGGGCCACGAGAACCTGGGCCGCGTGATCGACGCTCCCCAGGATTCCGGCTTGGCCAAAGGCGACCTGGTGGTGGGCATTGTCCGCCGGCCCGACCCCGAGCCATGCAAGGCCTGCGCCGCCGGGGAATGGGACATGTGCCTCAACGGCAACTACACAGAACACGGGATCAAGGGCCTTCACGGGTTCGCCCGGGAACACTGGCGGGCCGACGCCCAAGCGATGGTGAAACTGGACTCCGGCCTCGAGGATGTGGGCGTCCTGCTGGAACCCACCACCATCGTGGCCAAGGCGTGGGAACAAATCAACAGGATCGGGCAGCGGGCATTTTTCGACCCCCATACCGCCGTTGTAACCGGCGCGGGCCCCGTTGGCCTGCTGGCGGCGCTGCTTGGCGTCCAGCAAGGCCTGGACGTGCACGTCTTCGACATCGTCACGGACGGGCCAAAGCCGGACCTGGTCCGCGACCTAGGCGCCACGTACCACAGCGAACCCCTGCCCGAGTCAGGCATCAAGCCCAACCTCCTGGTTGAATGCACCGGTGTCACTCCCGTGGTGCTGGACGCCCTCACGTGTCGGGCCCAGGACGCCGTCACCTGCCTGACCGGCGTTTCCGGAACCGGAAAACAAACACCAGTGGACGTCGGAGCGATCAACCGCGAGGAGGTGCTCATGAACGGCGTGATCTTTGGCAGCGTCAACGCGAACCGCCGCCACTACGACGCCGGCGCCCAGGCACTTGCCAAAGCGGACAAGGCATGGCTCGGCCGCCTCATCAGCCGACGCGTCCCCCTGGAGAACTTCGCCGAGGCCTTCAAACGCCGGACCGACGACGTCAAAGTCGTCCTCGACCTCACCGCTGACACTGACGGAGGCAGCAGCCATGACTGAAGCAGCCTCATTCGCGGACACCCGCCATTGCCTGCCCTCGGGCCGCCAATATGAAATCTCCTTCGAGGGGCAAACAGTCCTGGTCACCGAGGTCGGCGGAGCCCTGCGGGATTACCTGCTGGACGGCAGGCCCCTGCTGGACGGGTACGGTCCCGCTGAGATGTGCACTGGCGCGCGGGGCCAATCGTTGATTCCCTGGCCAAACCGCATCAAGGGCGGCAGCTACGAGTGGGAAGGCCAGAGGCTGCAGCTTGACTTGAGCGAACCGGACAAAGGCGGTGCCATCCATGGGCTCACCCGCTGGCGAAACTGGAACGCGCCCGCCGTGGAGTACACGGACGGCTCCATAGCCTTCACTTACACCTTGCACGCCTGCCAGGGCTGGCCCTGGATCCTTGACTGCCGCCTGGACTACCACCTGGGCCCGGGAGGCCTGACCGTGCGGACCGCGGTAACGAACCGAAGCGCATCACGCTGCCCGTACGGAACAGGGGCACACCCTTACCTCAGCACGGGTGTCCCCACTCCCTGGGCCATCGATGCCGCGCTCGTCCAGGTGCCGGGCCGGACCTTCCTGCCCGTGGATGAGCGCGGTATCCCCACCGGACATGAACGTGTGGAGGGCACCGAGTACGACCTGCGGGAACTCCAGCAGCTGGGCGGGCGGCACATCGACGTTGCCTACTCCGACCTAATCCGGGACGCCGACGGGCGCGCCCGGGTAAAGCTGGTGCGTCCGGACCAGTCTGGAGGCGTGGAGCTGTGGGTGGACGCATCCTATCCGTACCTGGAGATCTTCACCGGCGACACCCTCCCCCAGCCCGACCGGCGGCGGACCGGGCTGGGCGTGGAACCCATGACCTGCGCCCCGGACGCCTTTAACTCCGGCGAAGGGCTCATCACCCTTGAGCCCGGGCAATCCCACACCGGCGAATGGGGCATCACACCGCTATGAACACTCCTGTCCGAAGTCCATGCGGCCTGCAAAGACTGAGCCGACCAGGCTGCCAACTATTGCGGATACGCAACTACTAAGGTTCAATGAAAACATGGCTTGCTGCACCAGGACCCCGTCACTTCACGTGCTGGCTCCCAGGGTAAAGCGGCCGTCAGTGGTGCCTTGGACACCCGCGGCGGCCGCGAAAGCCTCCAGTGCCGCGGCCAGTGCTGGCCGGCGGCCCGATGGCATCCTCGAAATGACTTCCGCAATGGCCTGCCGCCGGTGCTCGAGCACGGAGTTCACCAGCGCTTTTCCTTTTGCCGTCAGCTCGAGCCGGACGTATCGCCGGTCTGCCGGGTCCTCCCGCCGCTCCAGCAGGGCGGCAGCCACCAACCGGTCGCAAATGCGCGTGGCGTTGGAGGCGTGCACGCCCAGTTCGGCGGCGACTCCACCAAGGTTCTGGGGTCCCCGGGTGTGGATCAGGACCAGGACCCGCAGCTGCGGGGTGTTCACCACGTCCTCCACTTCCGCGACCGAGCGGGACACGACGCGCAAAAGCGTGTCGGCGGCCCGCATCACCGCTTCAACTTCCCGGCTAGAAGGCTCCGGGACTGATTCAGGTCCACCAGCAGTATCCATGGGCACAAGTTTCCTCCGATAGTTGCTATTGCGCAAAGCTTGAAGTTTCCACACCGCTACGGGGGCGGCCGGTCCAGATAAGGAGAATCGTGAGAACACATCAGGCGGAAGATCCAGTGGCCGCAACGGTGCATGGGATTGACCGGCTCGTCAGAAACGTTCAGACTGGCCGGTTTGAGCGGTCCCTTTCGGCCCTGACAGCGGCCGGGGCTCTGGTTACGGCCGCTGAGATCTTCCTTGAGCACGACAAAGCGAGTTTCGGCAACAAGTGGATGTGGGCGCCGGTTGCCCTGGGACCGGTGGGCGCTGCTGCGGGGGTGGCGGGGTTTTTCAGCCGCCGCATGGCAAAGACGGCGCTGCCGCTGGCCAGTGCCGCCATTGTCGCCAATGGGCTGCAGGGCACCTGGCTGCATCTGCAGGGGATTCGGCAGAAGCCGGGAGGCCTGTCCAACCTGCGCTACAACCTGGAGATGGGTCCGCCGCTGTTCGCACCTCTGCTGGTCACCCTCGTCGGCGGCATGGGCTTGCTGGCCTCGGTCCTGAGGAGGGAACCGTGAACGGCCTCCCTCTGCAAAAGGACGACGGCGGGGGCCGGTATCCGGGCTTCAGTGCCCTCGCACAGGCGCGGCATTGGGACCCGGTGACGGCCGCCGTCGTACGGTCCAGGATGGCATTGCCCCCGGACGTGCGTTTCTTCACCCCGGCGGAGGAAGCGGCGGCACGCGCCTTGTTCGATCAGTTACTGGACCAGCAGGCGGAACCGCGCGTGCCGGTGGTGAACATGGTGGACGCCCGCCTGGCCGAGGAGGAGACCGACGGCTGGCACTACGACAACATGCCGCGGGACGGCGAGGCCTGGCGGGCCTCCCTGGCCGCACTCGACCAGGAGGCCATGTCCCGGAAGGACTGCAGCTTTGCCTTGATCGACTGGGACGGCCAAGCGAAGCTGCTCCAGGACATCTGCGACCTGGACCGGGACCTATGGCGTGGGCTGCCGGCGGACCGAGTGTGGAGCCTCTGGACACGCTATGCCTGCACCGCGTTCTACTCCCATCCCCTGGCCTGGGACGAAATCGGCTTCGCCGGACCGGCCTACCCGCGTGGCTACAAGAACCTCGGCGTGGACCGGCTGGAACCATTTGAAGTGCGCGACGTCCGGCCTGACGCCGACCCCACGCATGGGGCTGACAGATGAGCAACCTGCGCGAACGCAACGAATCCGCTTGGCTGCTGCCCAAGGGCCCCGGCAGCAACCTGGGGCTCAGGGGAAACATGCGCCGGTACCGCGACGACGACGAGGTGGACGTCGTGATTGTGGGCTGCGGTGCCGGCGGCGCCACCCTGCTCCAGCGCCTCGCGCGGGCCGGGTGGCGGGCAGTGGCCTTGGACGCGGGGCCGTTCTGGGAACCCGAGCAGGACTGGGTCAGCGACGAAGCCGGCTCCCACCACCTCTACTGGACCGAACCCCGGGTGATCGGCGGCAGCGACCCTGTCCCGCTGGGCTCCAATAATTCCGGCCGGGGCGTGGGCGGATCGATGGTCCATTTCGCCGGCTACACCCCCCGTTTCCATCCCAGCGATTTCCATACCCTCAGCGCTGACGGAGTGGGCGCCGACTGGCCGCTGGAGTACGGTGAACTGCGGCCCTACTACGAGGACATTGAGGCCGAACTTCCCGTTTCGGGGGAATACTGGCCTTGGGGCGATCCGCACGGCTACCCCCATCGGCCGCACCCGGTCTCCGGCAACGGCGAGCTGTTCCTGAGGGGCGCAAACGCCTGCGGCGTCACGGCAAAGGTGGGGCCGGTGGCCATCGCGAATGGCCGGTTCGGCAACCGTCCGCACTGCATTTACCGGGGCTTCTGCCTCCAGGGCTGCAAAGTCAACGCCAAGGCTTCACCGCTGATCACGCACGTCCCCGACGCCCTGGCGCATGGCGCCGAAATCCGGCCCGACGCAATGGCCACCAGGATCGTGCTGGACGAACGCACCGGCCTGGCAGCCGGCGTCGAATACATCCAGGGCGGCATCCGCAGGTTCCAGCGCGCCCGCCTGGTTGCCGTGGCAGGCTACTCAATCGAAACGCCCCGGCTGCTGCTGAACTCCACGTCGGCGCGCTTCCCGCACGGGATGTGCAACGACTTCGACCAGGTGGGCCGGTACCTGATGGTGCAGGGCGCGCCCCAGACCGCTGGACGGTTCCAGGCGGAGGTGCGGATGTGGAAGGCTCCGCCCCCGGAGGTCAGCACCGAGGACTTCTACGAAACAGACCCCGCTAAGCCGTACAAACGAGGCTTCTCCATCCAGTGCGTGTCCCCGCTTCCGATCACCTGGGCGGAGCATGTCGCCGCCCAGGGACACTGGGGCGCGGCTCTCCGCCGGTACATGAGCGACTATCCGCACTGGGCGTGCCTGGGTGCACTCTGCGAATTCCTTCCCCTTGAAGGGAACAGGGTAACCCTCGCGGATGAAACGGACCGCAACGGCATCCCCATCGCTTCCTTCAGCTACAGCCAGTGCGACAACGACCGGCAGCTGATGTCTGCAGCGCAGCAGGTCATGGAGCGGATACTCACTGCGGCGGGAGCGGAGGAGGTCATCACCATCAACCGCTATGCGCATTTGGTGGGCGGTGCCCGCATGGCCGCCGTCGAGCAGGAAGGAGTGGTGGACCGGAACCTGCGGAGCTTTGCAGTACCAAACCTGCTGGTGACTGACGGCAGCGTCCTGCCCACGCAGGGAAGCGCGAACCCTGCCCTGACCATCATGGCGCTTGCGGCCCGCGCCGCCCGCGTCCTGGTCCAAGGCGCCCGCAGGGGCGTCACGATGAGCATGAAGGAAGACTGATCATGGCAACTACAGTGGCTGACTACCTGCTCTCCCGCCTGGGCGAGTGGGGCGTGGACAAGGTTTTCGGTTTCCCCGGAGACGGCATCAACGGCATCCTGGCCGCCTTCGGCAAGGCGGGCAACCAGCCAAAATTCATCCAGGCCCGGCACGAGGAGATGGCAGCGTTCGAAGCCGTGGGCTATGCCAAGTTCGGTGGCCGTGCCGCCATCTGCATGGCCACCTCCGGCCCCGGCGCAATCCACCTCCTCAACGGGCTGTACGACGCCAAGCTGGACCATGTTCCCGTGGTGGCCATCGTCGGCCAGACGGCACGCAGCGCCATGGGAGGGTCCTACCAGCAGGAAGTCGACCTGCTGACCCTGTTCAAGGACGTCGCCTCGGACTACGTCCAGATGGTTACGGTTCCAGAGCAGCTGCCCAACGTCATCGACCGCGCCATCCGGATCGCGGAGGCGCAGCGGGCTCCTACTGCCGTCATCATCCCCTCCGACGTCCAGGAGCTCGAATACGCGGCACCCACGCACGAATTCAAAATGGTCCCCTCCAGCGTGGGAATCCGCTGGCCGGATATCCAGCCGGACAGTGAGTCAATCCGCGGTGCCGCCCAGCTCCTGAATGAAGGCTCCAAGGTGGCCATCCTCATTGGCCAGGGTGCGCGGGGCGCAGCGGCCGAGGTCCGGGAAGTGGCAGAGCTGCTGGGCGCGGGAGTGGCGAAGGCGCTCCTGGGCAAGGATTCGCTGCCCGATGACCTCCCGTACGTCACGGGTTCCATCGGTCTCCTGGGCACCCGGCCGAGCTACGAGATGATGCGCGACTGCGACACGCTGCTGACGGTGGGCTCCAGTTTTCCCTATACCCAGTTCCTGCCCGAACCCGGCCAGGCCCGCGGGGTGCAGATCGACGTGGACCCGAAGATGATCGGGCTGCGCTACACGAACGAGTTCAACATCGTGGCCGACGCCGGCACCGCATTGCGGGCCCTGATCCCACACCTGGAGCGCAAGCCGGACCGGTCCTGGCAGGAAAACCTGGAATCGTCCATCAGCCGTTGGTGGGAAACCATGCACGATGAGGCCATGGTCAGCGCCGATCCCGTCAATCCCATGCGGCTGTTCGCCGAGCTCTCCACCCGGCTTCCGGCCAACGCCATGCTCAGCGCCGATTCCGGCTCTTCAGCCAACTGGTACGCCCGGCAGCTGAAGTTCCGGGGAGAGGTCCGGGGCTCCTTGTCGGGCAACCTGGCCACCATGGGGCCCGGGGTTCCCTACGCTATCGGTGCCAAGTTTGCCCACCCCGGCCGGCCGGCGATCGCCTTCGCCGGTGACGGTGCCATGCAAATGAACGGGCTCGCCGAGCTGATCACCATCAAGCACTACTGGCACGAATGGGATGATCCCCGCCTGGTGGTGGCCGTCCTGCACAACAACGACCTCAACCAGGTCACCTGGGAAATGCGGGCCATGGGCGGTGTGCCCGCCTTCCGCGAATCCCAGGCGCTCCCGGACGTGGACTACGCCGGGTTCGCCGAAAGCCTGGGACTGCAGGGCATCCACGTGGACAATCCCGACGACGTCGGACCGGCCTGGGAGAAAGCCCTCGCCGCGGACAGGCCCACACTCCTGGACGTCCGCACCGACCCCGACATTCCGCCCATCCCGCCGCATGCCACCCTGGAACAGGCACGGAAGACCGCCGAGGCCATGATCAAGGGCGATGACAGCGCCTGGGGCGTGGTGAAGGAGGGCGTCAAGACCAAGATCCAGGAATTCCTGCCGCACAAGGAGGGCTGACCGGTGGCACCCGCTGAGGCTCCCGTCACCGTCGTCCAGGCAGCGGCCTACACGGTGCCCACTGACGCGCCCGAAGCGGACGGCACCTACAGCTGGGACTCCACCACCATGGTGCTGGTCCAGGCCGCGGCCGGCGGGAAGACGGGCATGGGGTGGACGTACGCGCCGGCCGCCGCCGCGGGTCTGGTGGAAGGGCTTCTTGGCCCGGCCGTTCACGGCGTTGACGCCCTGGACGTCCCCGCCGCTGCGGCAGCGATGGCCCGGACGGTGCGCAACCCCGGCAGCACGGGGCTGGCGTCCTACGCCGTGTCCGCCGTCGACTGCGCGCTCTGGGACCTGAAGGCCCGCCTCCTGGATGTTCCGCTGCATAAACTGCTCGGTGCGGCCAGGGACAGGGTTGCTGTCTACGGCAGCGGCGGGTTTACCACCTACTCGGAAGATCAGCTGCGAAGCCAGCTGGAGGGCTGGTCCCAGGGACAGCACATCCCGCGGGTGAAGATCAAGATTGGCCAGGACAATGGAAGCAACGTTCCCCGGGACCTGGAGCGCATCCGCCAGGCGCGTGCCGCCGTCGGCCCTGGCGTGGAACTGTTCGTTGACGCCAACGGCGCCTATACCGACAAACAGGCTGTCCGCGTCATGCGCGAGGTTGCAGCGGAGAACGTGACGTGGTTCGAGGAGCCCGTCTCGAGCGACCACCTGGCCGGCCTCCGGGTGGTGCGGGACGCCGTCGACGCTGACGTGGCGGCCGGTGAATACGGGACGGGTCTCCCCTACTTCCAGCGCCTGTGCGCCGCGGATGCCGTCGACTGCCTGCAGGCAGATGTCAGCAGGTGCGGTGGTATTACTGAATGGCTGAGGATTGCCGCCGTCGCTGCTGCCCACGGCCTCCAAGTCTCCGGGCACTGCGCACCCCACCTGAGCGCCGCCGTCGCCGCCGCCACTCCCAACTTCCGCCACTTGGAATGGTTCCACGACCACGTCCGCATCGAGAACCTCTTCTTCGACGGAACGCTCGACCCCGACGGCGGAACGCTAACGCTCGGGGACGAACCGGGCAACGGTTTATCACTGCGCACAACCGAGAGCGACACATACCGGGTCCGCTAACGCTGCCCACCAACCGGAAAGGACTCCTCCGATGAAGAACCTGCGAAACCAGCCGAGCAGATGCCCCCAAGCAGGGGGCATCTGATGCCGGCATGGTTGCTGGCCTGGATGTGGGGCACCATCGCCGGCGGCGCTCTGGTGGTCGGTTGCGCCCTGGCATGGAAATGGAAGATCCCCTCAAAAGTTGTGTCCTCGGTGATGTCCTTCGGCGCCGGCGTGCTGATCTCAGCCCTCGCCTTCGAACTGGTGGAAGAAGCAGTCAACGGCGGCGGCCTCTGGCCCACCATCGGAGGCTTCGCCACCGGCGCCGTCGTTTACGTTGCCGCCAACGCCCTGCTGGCCCGCAAAGGGGCCAAACACCGTAAACGTTCGGGCGGGAAGCAGCCATCGGAACAGCAAAAGCCAGGCAGCGGGACCGCCATCGCCGTGGGCGCACTGCTGGACGGTATCCCCGAGTCAGTGGTCCTGGGTGTCGGCCTGGTGACGGCCGGTGCAGTCAGCCCTGCGATGCTGGCCGCCGTCTTCATCTCCAACGTCCCCGAAGGCCTCTCCAGTACTGCCGGCATGAAGAAGGCCGGCCGCAGCGCGAAATACGTCTTCGGTGTCTGGGTGGGCATTGCCGTGCTTTCAGGGATTGCGGCCCTGGTCGGATTCCTGGTCCTGCAGGACGCACCAGCCGAAGTAGTCGCCTTCATCACCGCGGTAGCCGCCGGCGCCATCCTGGCCATGCTCGCCGACACGATGATCCCCGAAGCCTTCGAGGAGCACCACCTGCTCACCGGCCTCATCGCCGCCGTCGGATTCCTGGCAGCCTTCACCGTTGACCAGGTCGGCGGCTGAAACACGACCGAAAGGATCCTCATGAGCTCCAATCCAGACAAAGCCGCCCGCCCCGACCCTGAGCCGCTGAACCCAGACCTGACAGGGCAGGACCCCAGCGCCACAGACCCTGGCGCGGACGCCAAACTGCAGCTTCAGCTGGCCATCTTCGACGTCACCAGGGATGCGCAGGGCAAAAGCCTCGACGAGATCCAGGAAGGTCTGCGGGCTGCGTTCGCCGCCCGTGGCGTCGAGGCCCCACCGAACACCTGGCTCGAGTCGGTGGCCTCCTCGGCCTTCTACGGCGAGTCTTACGTCATCGACTTCCCGGCAGCGATCGCGGCAGACGATGCCGTGCCCGCCCCGAACAAAAACGCCCGGGAGCGGCTCGCCTACCGCCGGCAGCTGCGCCAGGAGAAACTGCCAGCCGGAACCTTCCCATCCCCTGCCGAATGGGAAGTACCCGCCAGCGCGATCACCCCTGCCCGCAGATCCAGCCACGTCCACCCCGTCGCCGTATCCCGGACACGCAGCGGGACCCGCACCGTCCTGGTTGCTGTCGCAGCAGTCATGGCCGTGCTAATGGTCATTCGGGCGGCGCGGGGGTCCGGCCGCCGCGCGTCCCTGCCTGTTCAATCACTCAACGCTACGGCCAGGAAGGACGGCAATGCCTGAAATCAGTGATTACGCGATGATCGGGGACCTGCACACAGCCGCTATGATCAGCACCAGCGGCTCAATCGACTGGATGTGCCTGCCAAACTTTGACTCCCCGGCCTGCTTCGCAGCGTTACTGGACACCCCCGCAGCGGGGCGCTGGCTCCTGGCACCAGCCGGAGCAAAGACATGCACCCGACGCCGGTACCGTCCCGGCACCCTCATCCTCGAAACCGAGTGGGAAACTTCCGAGGGAAGCGTCAGGGTCACCGACTTCATGCCCATCCGTGATGACGCAGCTGATGTCGTGCGTATCGTCGAGGGACTTAGCGGCAGCGTGAAAATGTACGGAGAACTCTGCCTGCGCTTCGATTACGGCCACATCGTTCCCTGGGTGAGGCGCAAAGACCATCGCCTGACCGCCATCGCGGGCCCGGACGCCGCCTACCTCACCACCCCCGCCCCGCTCAAGGGCCGGGACATGCGCACGGTCAGTGACTTCACAGTGCAGGCGGGTGAAAAAGTGCCTTTCGTGCTGCGGTGGGTTCCCAGCAGCAAGCCTGCCCCGCCGGAAACCGACCCGGACAAGGCGCTGGAAACAACGGAGAACTTCTGGCTGAACTGGATCGGCCGCAGCCGGATGGAGGGAAAGTACAAGGATGCGGTTGAACGTTCGTTGATCACCCTCAAGGGGCTTATCTACTCCCCCACGGGTGGCATCGTCGCAGCTCCCACAACTTCCCTGCCGGAAGACCCCGGTGGATCCAGGAACTGGGATTACCGGTTCTGCTGGCTTCGCGATGCGACCCTGACCCTGCAGTCGCTGCTTGCCGGAGGCTACACCGAGGAAGCGGCGGCGTGGCGGGAATGGCTGCTGCGCGCCGTCGCGGGCGACCCCGCCGACCTGCAGATCATGTACGGCATCGACGGCACCCGCCGCCTCCCGGAAACGGAACTGCCGTGGCTTGCAGGGTTCGAAGGTTCCAAACCGGTCAGGATTGGAAACGCAGCCGCACCCCAACTGCAATTGGATGTGTGGGGCGAAGTCCTGGACGGGCTCTCCCTCACCCGCGCTGCGTTCCCCGACACCGTCGATGATTCCTGGGACATCCAGGTCGCCCTCATGGAATACCTCGAAGGCAACTGGGACAAACCCGATAACGGGCTGTGGGAGATGCGCGGCCCCCGCCGCCACAACACCCACTCGAAAGTCATGTGCTGGGTAGCCGCGGACCGCATGGTCAAGGGCATCCAGCAATCGGGATTGCCCGGCCCGGAAGACCGGTGGGCTGCGCTGCGCGACACCATTCACAAAGACGTCATGACCCACGGCTTCGACAGCGAACGGAACACCTTCGTCCAGTCCTACGGAAGCAAAGAACTGGACGCAAGCCTCCTGCTGATACCTCGCGTAGGATTCCTGCCCCACGACCACCCCCGGGTGGTTGGAACTGTGGACGCGATACAGAAGCACCTGACCGAAGACGGCTTCGTCCTCCGCTACCACCCCCAGGCCAGCAATGACGGGCTGCCCGGAACCGAAGGAGTTTTCCTCGCCTGCTCCTTCTGGCTGATCGACGCCCTGCTGGGGATCAACCGGCGAAGCGAGGCCGAGGAACTCTTCGAACGCCTCCTCAGCCTCCGCAACGACGTCGGCCTCCTCAGCGAAGAATGGGACCCCAAAAACAATCGGCAACTGGGCAACACCCCACAGGCCTTCAGCCACTTCCCCCTCATCCACTGCGCCCTCCAACTCCACCAAGGCCACTCCAAGCAGAGCGACACGCCCCTGCAGAGTCCAAAAAACGGAGACCACGTCCGGTCAGGGGGGCGCGAGGAATCCGTCACTGGAAAGGTCCCGTGAACGCTGACGCCGTGGTCGTGGGGGCGGGACCCAACGGTCTAGCCGCGGCCGTCACCTTGGCGCGGTCCGGACTCAAAATGCGGATGATTGAGGGAGCACAGAGAATCGGCAGTGGAACCCGGACGACGGAACTGACGTTGCCAGGGTTCCGCCACGACCTGATAGAAGAACATGCGCCGAAATTCCGCGACGTCATCCTTGCCACACACTCGATCACGGCATGGCAATTCAGCCAATACGACCTTACACTGGCGGGGACTTCTGCGCTGGCGCCCTTTCCGCCCGCCAACTCATCAAACGTCCAGGACCACCGCGGCCCCTGGCGGACGCCGGCCAAAGGGGGTCTATCTGTGTTCCTCCTCAACCGCGCCCGGCTCCCCGGTCCATGGCCTCTGCGGTTGGTACGCCGCCCGATCTGCGGATAAAGGAGAATGGCCTGCCTCACCAGAACTCATCTGCCGGGCACGTCCGGAGGGGAGGCCGGCGCTGGATGACCTAGGGTAGTGGGTGAAGGACTTGGACGGGCACCAATGGGGCCAACTCATCGGCGGGGCATTTGACCTCGTGATTGCCGGTCTGCTTCTGTCCGAAGGCCTCTCCATTCGCTTCGCCGCATACGTCTTCGAATTGGGGGCGGGCGTTTGCGCGCTTCTGCTGGCGATGAGACTGGTCCGCCACCATAAGCGGCGAGGGGATGGTGACCAATCAAACGATAAGTGAGGGATGACAGGCACGGCAGCTGGGCCCTAGCAGAAAGTACCGCAGCGGTGTGCCCGCCCATTCACCAAACCAATCTCGCCGCCACTGACAAACAAGGCCATGGGAATGCGTGGATGTGCTGTGCCAGGCTCGCGTTGGTCGCACCGTAGAGGTGCGCAACTGAAGCACTGAATGAGACCAAGCGGGGCTTTCAAGAGTCGATGCCCACCCTTACCTGAGGCCGTGCTGGGAGCGTAGACTCGCTTGCCTCAGAAGACAGTTCTCTTGCGCCGGCAGGAGTACTGCTCTCAGCAAAAAATTGAACAAGACGAGGAGGAGAACATGTCTATCAGCCCAGAACATGCTTCGCCGGTCGACCCCGATGATTCCAGGGCCGATCACACGCCCATTGATCATCAACACGACCATGAGCACGGCCCTGGCTGCGGCCATGAGACCACCGAGCATGACGGTCATTTGGACTACCTACACGACGGGCATCGCCACGCGGCCCACGACGATCACTATGATGAGCATTGACTCGGATCAATGACAGCTTTCAGGACCGGGACGCTCTGTCCCTGCGCCCCCAGTCTCGAGTCTGAAGCACACCGGGTTTCATCTGCTGTAGCGGCGACTGTGCTGGCGGCGGACGCCATCCCCGTCGCTGAGGCCTAATGTGTTCCGGGACGCGGACGAGTACGACGACTCAAATCCCCTCCTGAACGGTCGAGGAAGCATTCCTCATGTGCTGCGTCCCTAATCTGGCTGAGCCTTGTCGTTACCCTCTGACGGTTGCTCTCTAGTACTTGAAGGACTTCAACTTTCCAATGGTGTCCACTACAAGCGCCGGTGGTCGTAGGCCCGTGCGGGCAGCGCTGCGGCTGTGTGTCTCCTCCGTTCGGCTGCCTGCCGATCCACCGGGTTGACCAGGATCCGGACCGTAAGAAGCCGGAAGATCAAAAGCTGCCATCTCTGCATTCCTGCGCACAGGTCTATCGGTTGCGCAGGTTTAATGGGCGCGCCCGGTACCGGCATTGTACCGGGCTAATTAGTGCGACACTTTGTCCAGTTTCATGCAGTCACTCTTCTCCTGTAGAAGTTGCTGGAACCTTTCCAGAACCGGGCCTAAGTGAATTACGTGCCCGGAGGACGGGGTGGCCGGAGCCGAGTTCGACTGGGAGACGGCCAGGGTTCTATCGGGAAAGGTTCGGGCAGGCGACAGGCCGCAGCAAGAAGGGGTACGGCCCATTCATACCCAAACGGGGATGCCCCAGCCCCAGGGTGAACAGATGAAGGAGAAACCCGCATGAAACCCTCAGTCATAGTTTTCGATGTCAACGAGACATTGTCGGACATGTCGCCCATGGCGCGACGCTTCGTTGATGTCGGTGCGCCGGCGCACATGGCCCAGTTGTGGTTCGCGACCTTGTTGAGGGATGGCTTTGCCCTTACCGCTGCCGGTGACAACAGTGCCTTCGCCGGCATCGGCGCCGAAGTCCTGCACGGCCTGTTCACTGGCATGGAACTGAACCGGAACGTCGAGTCCGCCGTCCAGCACATTATGGCCGGGTTCGCCGGACTTGGGCTGCACCCGGACGTCGTAGGTGGCGTTAAAGCCCTGCACAGTGCAGGGCACCGGCTCGTAACGCTGACCAACGGCTCAACCCAAGTTGCCGAGAAACTGTTCACCGACGCGGGCATCCGGGACAACTTTGACAAGCTGCTCTCCGTGGAGGACGCGCCATTGTGGAAGCCCGGTAAGTCCTCCTACGACTACGCCGCGACCATTTGCGGGACAAGTCCCGGGCAGATGCTGCTGGTCGCCGTCCACCCCTGGGATATCCACGGCGCATCCCGTGCCGGCCTCGCCACCGCCTGGATCAACCGTAGCGGGACACCGTACCCCAACTATTTCCAGGCCCCTAATCATGTCCTCGCCGCCCTGCCCGATCTGGCCCCGGCACTGGCCGGAGGGAAGTGAGACTGGTCATGGCTCTTCAATTGAAAACAAAACCGGCCGTCATAGAGGGGACGTGGCCTGCCTGATCGAAAGCCGCGATAACGGGAGCGACCGGCTCGTCAGTGCCGGAATTCCGTTCGGCGACGAGATCAAGGGCCTTCCCAGACACCCAGCCTGACGTGGCTGGCTGACTGAATAAGCCCCTTTCTTGCTTTAGCTTACGGAAAATCTTCATTAACGCCGTCATGCCCTCTCGGCTCGGGCTGAAAAGAGCGCGAGGATTTAGCCGTTGGATGGGACGGCCGTGAGCCCTGTTCTTTCCCAGTTATGGCCGCGAATGGATCCAGGGGGCTCACGCCTGAATCAGGACATACCCCCGGCGCTTGCTCTCTTCAAATGAGTAGCGAAGCTCCCTCTGTACTTGTTCTTGGAGGTCCCCGGGAACCTGGCATCCCGTTCCGTTGCCGGGGCCGTAGCCCTGAGGTTGCGCTGGAGGGCACCGCAGTTCCGGCGATTCTACGCAGAGCTCGTGTTCGTGACCTGTGAGGCAACGGAAAATTGTCCGTACGCTTTGTTCCTGCTTCATGAGTATGTCCCCTTCATCCCTGGTGGCAGCGTGGTGCTCCCGCCTAGAACGCTACGCACATGGTCTGACAATCAGTGCAGTGCAGGGTGGAGAACCGCCGTATCCAGGCAGTGTCCGTCCTCTTCAAGGGGGCGGACACTGCCTGTTGTGGCAGCGCACCTGCAAGCTTCAGTCCCGACGTCCCGCACTTGAGATCCAGTCCGGATCGGGTTCGCTGGTTGGAGTACACCCAAACCTGACGTCAGATTCTCGCAAGAATCACGTCAGAATAAAGCCCCGAGGCAGCTTTCCTGACACGTCCAGTTGAATGTCTTGGACCTCAACTGGACACATGTGTAAAAGGGGCCCGTCGGAGTCGGAAAGCGCCCAGAGGCAACGACTCCGTAGCCGCTTACGGTGGTCGCTCGAGAGTGCAAGGAAAACAAAAAGTTCAATATGCAGGACTGTGACCAGTATGCTGTACGCATGACTTCCATCAAGACCGTGGCCATTGCCGTCCCGCTTGAAGCAGAACTTGTGGACCACATCCGTGCCGTCGACCCCTCCGTCACCGTTCTGTACGAGCCCGATCTCCTGCCGCCGGAGCGCTTCCCGGCCGACCACGCAGGGGACCCGGCCTTCCAACGGACGGATGAACAGGAAGAGCGCTATTGGGCGATGCTCAACAGTGCAGAGGTCCTGTATGGCTTCCCCAACGAGAGCCCTGCCGGGCTGGCACGCGTTGCCAGCGAAAATCCCAGGCTGGAGTGGGTCCACGCGATGGCGGCCGGGGCGGGCGGAGCCGTCAAGGCATCGGGCCTGAGCCAGGATCGCCTGCAGAAGTTCAAGATCACCACGTCCGCCGGAGTCCACGCCCTGCCTCTGGCCGAGTTCGCAGCGATGGGAATCCTGAACGGCTTCAAGCGCAGCGCCGAACTTGCCCAGGACCAGGCCGCGAAGGCCTGGCCCAGCCTCCGTGTCCCCACCCGTCTGGTCAACGGATCAAACCTGGTCATCAGCGGCCTCGGTGAAATCGGGCTGGAAACCGCCCGCATCGCCCGGGCGCTGGGAATGAGGGTCAGCGGCACCAAGCGGACCGTGGAGCCCATCGACGGGATCGACCAGGTTGCGGACAACGCCGGCCTTCCTGCCCTCCTGGCCACGGCAGACGCCGTCGTCAACACCCTGCCCGGCACTGCCTACACGGAAAAGCTGTTCAACCGCGGGATGTTCGCCGCAATGAAGCCCGGGACCACCTTCGTCAACGTGGGCCGCGGGACCGTGGTGGACGAGGATGCGCTGCTGGAGGCCCTGGACAACGGCCAAGTGGGCTACGCGTGCCTGGACGTCTTCGCCGTGGAGCCGCTGCCGCAGGAGAGCCCCCTGTGGCAGCACCCCAAGGTCATGGTCTCGCCGCACACCTCAGCCCTCAGCGCGGCCGAGAACCGGCTCATCACGGAACGGTTCTGCAGCAATCTCCGGACGTTCCTCGACGGCGGGGACCTCCCCCACCTCGTGGACACGGTCCACTTCTACTAGGACGGGGCAGGGAAGTGCGCATCGCAAGACTACAGACAGCAGCTGGTCCGCAATACGCCGTTGGGGGCGACGGCGGCTGGGACCACATCGTCGACCCGTTTGAGGAAAGCCTCCGCTACACCGGCGGTGCCACCACCCACAGCGAGGCAGTATTCCTCGCCCCGGTGAGGCCCGCCGTCGTCCTGGGCATTGGCCATAACCGTACTTTGAATGACCATCCCTTGCCCATCCAGGCGTGGCACAAGTCCGTCCACACCATCGCCGGCCCGGGCGACGCCATCACCGCGGTCCGTGGACAAGGCACGGTCAATGCCGAGGGTGAACTCGCCGTCGTGATGGGCAGGACCGCCGCCAACCTGACCGCGGACAACGCCCTGGAGCACGTCTTCGGCTACACCTGCGTCAACGATGTCACCAACGTGGACCAAAACGCGGTGGACGAGCGGAACTTCCAGGGCAAGGCCGGCGTCAACTACACACCCATGGGCCCCTGGATAGAAACCCGACTCCCGGATCCCGAAAGGGTGGCCATCGACGTCTACGTCAATGGGGCAGCAAAGGCCACGTCCGGGACCTTCAACCTCCCCTCCTCGGTGGTGGATTGCCTCATCTATGTCACTTCATGGCTGACCCTGGAACCCGGCGACGTGGTGATGACCGGAGCGCCCGCCACAGTGGTACCCGTCGAGCCCGGGGACCGGGTGGACATCAGGGTGGAGGGCATCGGCACCCTCATCAATCTCGTGGCCTGACGGCAGCAGCGTGCCAAAGCGGCACTTATGATGGATTGCGTTCAGTTGACTGAACGCAATCGCACTCCGCCTTGGCGACCTAAGGAGAATCATGGCCGATTCCCACATCCCCGCGTCCTCCGACAAGTCGGGAGCCACCTCGCCGGCGCCGGCCGTTACCCGGGCAGCAGCGGTCCTGGACGCCCTCGCCGCCTCTGCCACCGGCCGTCTCACCTTGAGCGACCTCTCCCGCGAAGTGGGAATTCCCAAGTCCTCCACCTCCAACCTCCTGCTGGCCCTTGAGGAAGCCCGCCTGATCAGCCGGCAGGGCTCGGAGTTCACCCTGGGCCGCAAGCTGGTGGAACTGGGCGCCGCTTACCTGGGCCGGATGGACGAGGTGCAGGAGTTCTACCGTTACTGCGAGCAGGCCTCCGTCCTTTCCCGCGAAACGGTGCGGATCGCCATGCTGGACGGCACCAACGTCATCTACCTGGCCCGGTATGAAGGGCACCCTGCCGTGCGGCTCACGTCCAACATCGGCGACAAGATGCCGGTGTCCCTGTGCGCCGTGGGCAAGGCCCTGATCGCGCGGCTGCGTGACCATGACCTGGAGGAAATGTTTCCGGACGACGCCGAACTGCCGGTCCTCACGCCCAAATCTTTGCGCACCGGCGCGGAGCTCAAGGCACAGCTGAAGGAGATCCGCGCGCAGGGCTTCGCCTTCGAGGATGAGGAATCCACCACCGGCGTGGTGTGCCTCGCCGTCTCCGTCCCCACCCGTGGCGCCCACGGCCCCAGCCTCGGTCTGTCCGTGACGGCCCTCAAGGCCACCTACACGCCGGAGCAGGGCTCCCAGATGGTCAAGGAACTGCAGGAACTCGCCCACTCCCTGGGCAATCCGATGGGCTAGGGTCCGCGCCGCCCACGGTGTCGTCCGAAAAACAAAAACAAAACTGTTGCTCGTTGTTCAGCTTGCTGTATTGTGTTCAGCATAGTGATCGACACAACAGGTGTTGCCGCTATCCCACCAGGCCAACGGGGGCCTGGAGTGCATTAGAGGGAGTTCTCGTGACAACTCGTACTAACTCACCGCAGGCCACTACGGACGGCGCCGTCGTCGATCCGGACCAGCTGCGAAGGGCAACACTTGCCAGCTCCGTAGGGTCCGCCCTGGAGTACTACGACTTCTACATCTACGGCCTGGCCTCGGCCCTGATCTTCGGCCCGCTGTTCTTCGCCCCGCTCGGCGAGAGCGGAGCCGTCATCGCCTCCTTCGCCACCTACGGCGTCGGTTTCGCAGCACGGCCCTTCGGCGGGGTTGTCTTCGGCCACATCGGAGACCGCTTCGGCCGCAAGATGGTGCTCATCCTGACCATTGGCCTGATGGGCCTGTCCAGCTGCGCCATCGGCCTCCTGCCCACCTTCGACCAGGCGGGGATGCTGGGAGCGGTGCTGCTGGTGACGCTGCGCATCCTGCAGGGCCTGGGCGCCGGCGCCGAGCAGGCAGGCGCCACCACCCTCATCTCCGAGGTGGCCCCGCGCCGTCGTCGTGGATTCTTTGCCTCGCTGCCGTTCGTAGGCATCCAGCTGGGAACCCTCCTGGGCGCCGGCACCTTTGCCCTGATGGCCCTGGCGGACAAGCAGGTCCTGCAGGGCTGGCTGTGGCGCGTTCCGTTCCTGGCCAGCATCATCCTGATCGTGATTGCCGTCTTCATCCGACTCCGCCTCAAGGAGACCCCGGTCTTCCAGGAACTGGAGAAGCACAAGGCCGTGGTCAAGAACCCGGTGGGCCAGATCTGGAAGCACTCGAAGAAGAACGTGCTGGTGGGCATCGGCCTCCGCATGGGCGAAAACGGCAACTCGTCCATCTACTCCGCGCTGCTGGTGTCCTTCATCAGCATGCCGGCCGGCGTCTTCCCCGGCGACAAATTCATCGGCCCCACCGGCCTGCTGATTGCCGCCGGCTTCGCAGCGGTCCTGGTTGTTGCCTTCGGCGCCCTGTCCGACCGTTTTGGCCGGGTTCCCGTGTACCGCTACGGCGCGCTGTTCCAGGCCGTCATCGCCGTGCCGGCCTTCTACCTGGTGACGCTCGGCAATGTGGCCCTGGTCTGGGTGGTCATGGTGGTGGGCATCGCCCTGGGCGTGCAGTCCATGCTTGGCCCGCAGTGCGCCCTGCTCCCCGAACTCTTCGGATCGCAGCACCGCTTCACCGGCGTCGCCCTCAGCCGTGAACTTTCCGCAGTACTCGCCGGTGGCTTCGCCCCAATGATCGGCGTGGCCCTGCTGGCCGCCACCAACCACTCGTGGCTCGTACCCGCCCTGTACTCGCTGGTCCTGGCGGCAATCTCGTTCGCCACCACGTTCTTCACCCCGGAAACCAACGGCCGCGACCTGGTCCTCGTGGAGGACGCCAGGTGACCATCGGCAACGCCGCCCCCGCGGACCCCGCGCCCAAACGCGCGGGATTCGTCGGGCTGGGGCTGATGGGAGCGCCAATGGCCGCCAACCTGCTCAAGGCAGGGTGGCAGGTCACGGGATGGAACCGCTCAGCCACCGCGGTCCGCGACCTGGAGGCGCTGGGCGGAAACGGCGCCAGCGACGTTGCGGACCTTCGGGACGATCCCGTCATCATCTTCATGCTCCCCGATCTCCCCTTCATCGAGGACGCTGCGGCGGGGCTCCTGGAAGCGTGGCGGGCCGTGCCGCCCGCACCGGGAACACTCGTGGTGGTGATGAGCAGCGTGTCCCCGGTCGCGGTGCGGGCCTTCGGGCTCACTGTGGCCGGCGCGAGCGGCGGGAACGCCTCGGTGCTCGACGCCCCGGTCAGCGACGGAACGGACGGAGCGCAACGGGGAACCCTGGCCATCATGGCCGGCGGATCTCCCGAGGACTTCAGCCGCGCCCTACCGGCTTTGGAAGCAATGGGGACATCCGTCCGCCGGCTGGGTGACCTGGGTGCCGGCTCGCTGGCCAAGGCATGCAACCAGCTGATCGTGGGAACCACGACGGCGGCACTCGCCGAAGCTGCCGAGCTTGCCGAACGCTCCGGGCTGGACGTCAGCGCCCTCTTCGAAGTCCTGGCCGGCGGCCTCGCTGCCAGCAGGGTGCTGGAGCTGGTGGGCCCCCGGCTCGTGGCAAAGGATTACACGCCGACGGGGTCGGCGAAGTTCATGCACAAGGACCTGTCCTTCGTGCTGGAAAGCGCCGCCACCGCCCGGACCGCCACGCCCATGGCCTCCGCCGGCGTCGACCTGTACGCGGAACTGGTGGCGCAGGGGTTGGGCGACCAGGACCTGGCTGTGGTCCGGCAGGCGATCGCCAACCTGGGGGCCGCCTCCGGGGACCCCGGGCAGTAAGTCCGCTGGGATATTCTGGTGCTTTCAGGCCCGGCGCAGGGGAGCCGGGCCACGGAACGTCGAACGGCCCTTTATTGAAACCAAGCAGCAGGCACACAGACTCCGCGCAGGGTAACGTCCAGCACACCGATTTCCTCAACTGCCCCACCGGATTCGTTGAGTACTACTTCGCGGACGGCGTCTTCCGCTGGTCGGACGGACTGTACCGCATCTACGGGTACGAACGGGGCGAGGTGGTCCCGACCATGGAGATGGTTCTTCCCCACGTCGAGCCCGAAGACCGGCCAAGGGTGCAGGCCTACTGGGACCATGTGTCCACCCAGGGCGGACCGTCATCCATCTACCTGTCCATCCGGGACCGCAAGGACCACCAGCACAAGCTGCTCTACTCCGCCGACTACATCATGGACGGGGACACCCCGATCGGCGTTTGGGGCGTGGTGGTGGACCTCACGACATCAATCCACACGGACCGGCACCAGCTCGCCACCGAGGCGGTGGCGAGGTCGGCGCTCAACCGGGCGGTCATCGAACAGGCCAAGGGCGTCCTGATGGGCCGCACCGGAGTCACCGCCGACCAGGCCTACGAACTCATCAACCAACTGAGCCAGGATACGAACCGCAAGGTCTACGCAGTTGCCCAGGACATCGTGGACCGGGCCACCGTCCGCGCCGGAGATCCGGAGAACCAGGGCCAACCCCTGCTTTAACTGCCGCCTAGAGCGCCAAGCGCGGGCCGTCCGACAGGACAGGTCCCGAACCGACCGCGGGGAGCGCATCGTTGAAGGCCTCGACGACGGCCATTTGGCCGGTGGAGTCGGGAACGCCCGGGTACTGGAGATGGGCCGCCTCCACCGGCTCAGCCGGGGTTTCCACCGACCGCATCCGGACCAGCGCCACCGCGGAGATCAGGAACCAGGCCACGTTGGTGACCACGGACGGCCACGCGCTGTGCAGCGTGCCGTTGATGATGAAGGCCACAGAGCCGAACAGGTTGGCGGTCTGGAAGCCTTTGCCAGCCTTCAGCCACCCCATGGACACGGCGAGGTACGCACTGAGGATCGCAACAGCGCCTGCCCAGCCGGCGAGTTCCCACAGCAGATTCATGGCGTCCTTTCAAGGGTTCCCGAGCAGTATTCGGGCAGGGTTCAGGAGGGGTAGAACGGGGTTGGTTTTGCCGGGGCCTGATTACTCGAGCCCTGTTCGGGCGAGGACCTCATGCTGGCCGGCGGCATAATCATATCCCGCGCCAGGACACCGCTTTTACCCGCAAAACGTGATTCTCCCCACGTCTGGACAAGGCCCGCGCGGCGTAGCACGATCAAGCTGTGACCAACAGTTCCGGCTCCGATCCCTACCTGCGCGAACTCACCGAGCTGAGGCGCGTCAAGGACCGGATGGACCGCGAATATGCGCAGCCGCTGGACGTCGAATCCCTCGCCAAAGATGTCCATATGTCCGCAGGCCACTTCAGCCGCCGCTTCAAGCTGGCCTACGGTGAATCCCCGTACAGCTACCTCATGACCCGCCGGATCGAACGGGCCATGGCGCTGCTCCGCAAAGGCGACCTCAGCGTCACCGACGTGTGCTTCGCCGTCGGCTGTTCCTCGCTGGGCACATTCAGCACCCGCTTCAGCGAACTGGTGGGCATGCCGCCGAGCGTCTACAAACAGGAGGCAGCGGAATCGACGGCGGGGATCCCGGCCTGCGTGGCGAAACAGGTCACCAGACCGGTCAGGAATCGAGAAGCGCCGGCCCCTGAGCCGTCACTAGCATGACTGACATGGACATCAACATCTCTTCCACCTTCCTTCCCGCCACCGATCCGGACGCTTCCCTCGCCTTCTACCGGGACGCGCTCGGCTTCGAAATCCGCAACGACGTGGGCCGCGGCACCATGCGTTGGATCACCGTAGGCCCTGCCGGCCAGAAGGACGTCTCCATCGTCCTGCACCCACCGGCAGTGGACCCTGGCATCACCGAGGACGAGCGCCGCACCATCACCGAGATGATGGCCAAGGGGACCTACGCCACCATCGTCCTGTCCTCCCCCAACGTGGACGCCGCGTTCGCCAAGGTGGAGGCAACCGGCGCGGACGTCGTCCAGGAACCCATTGACCAGCCCTACGGCATACGGGACTGCGCCTTCCGCGACCCCGCCGGCAACACGGTCCGCATCAACCAGCAGCCTTAGGCATATAAACAAGCACGTATATAACGGACGACGCCGGAACGGTCTGCCAGCGCAGCTCCGCTTCGGCGCCACTCCAGGACGAAGGGGGACACCTTGAGCACGGAAGCAGACATGGAAACCAGGCAGGGCGCGCATGTTGCCGACAGCCACGACCTGATCCGGGTCCAGGGCGCACGGGAAAACAACCTGAAGGACGTCAGCCTTGAGCTGCCCAAGCGGCGGCTCACCGCGTTCACGGGAGTATCCGGCTCGGGCAAGAGCTCCCTGGTGTTCGCCACCATCGCCGCCGAATCACAGCGGATGATCAACGAAACCTACAGCGCCTTTGTCCAGGGATTCATGCCCAGCCTCGCCCGGCCGGACGTGGACCGGCTGGAAGGCCTGACCACTGCCATCATCGTGGACCAGGAGCGGATGGGTGCCAACCCGCGCTCCACCGTGGGCACGGCCACCGACGCCAACGCCATGCTGCGGATCCTGTTCAGCCGCCTGGGGAAGCCCTATGTCGGGCCCCCCACGGCCTTCTCCTTCAACGTGCCCACCCGCAAGGCCAGCGGCATCATGAGCACCGAGAAGGGCGGCCGGGTGGAGAAGAACGTGGTGCGCCAGGTGACCTACCTGGGCGGCATGTGCCCGCGCTGTGAAGGCATGGGCAACATCAGCGACATCGACCGGACCGCCCTCTACGACGAGACAAAGTCCCTATCCGAAGGCGCGCTCACCGTTCCCGGCTACTCCATGGACGGCTGGTACGGCCGCCTGTTCGAGGGCATGGGCCTGCCCATGGACAAACCGATCGCCAAGTTCACGGCGAAGCAGCTGGACACGATGCTGTACGCCGAGCCCACCAAGATCAAGGTGGAAGGCGTGAACCTGACGTTCGAAGGGGTCATCCCCAGGATCCAGAAGTCCATGCTCTCCAAGGACGTGGAGGCCATGCAGCCGCACGTGAAGCGGTTCGTTGAGCGCGCCGTCACGTTCGCCACCTGCCCGGACTGCGGCGGCACCCGCCTTACCCCTGAGGTGCTCAACTCCAGGATCAACGGCAAGAACATCGCCGAGCTGTGCACCATGCAGATCAGCGACCTGGCGCAGTGGATCCGCGGGCTGGACGAGCCCTCCGTGCGGCCGCTGCTCATCGGGCTGCGGGACCTGCTGGATTCCTTCGCCGAGATCGGTCTGGGCTACCTCTCCCTGGACCGTCCCGCCGGCACACTCTCCGGCGGCGAGGCGCAGCGGACCAAGATGATCCGGCACCTGGGCTCCTCCCTCACGGACGTCACCTACGTTTTCGATGAGCCCAGCATCGGCCTGCACCCGCACGACATCGAGCGGATGAACACGCTCCTGCTGCAGCTGCGGGACAAAGGCAACACAGTCCTGGTGGTGGAGCACAAACCGGAGATGATCGCCATCGCCGACCACGTCGTCGACCTCGGTCCCAAGGCCGGCACCGGCGGCGGTGAGATCGTGTACGAGGGCGACGTGGACGGTCTGCGTTCCAGCGGCACCATCACCGGGCGCCACCTGGACGACCGTGCCCGCCTGAAGGACTCCGTCCGGAAGGCCGCCGGCGCGCTTGAGGTCCGCGGCGCCGCAACCAACAACCTGCAGGACGTCGACGTCGATGTGCCGCTCGGCGTTCTCTGCGTGGTGACAGGCGTGGCCGGCTCCGGAAAGAGCTCCCTGATCCACGGCTCGCTGGCGAAGCGCGAGGGCGTGATCGTCATCGACCAAGGGGCCATCAAGGGCTCCCGGCGCAGCAACCCGGCCACCTACACCGGGCTGCTGGAGCCCATCCGGAAGGCGTTCGCCAAGGCCAACGGCGTCAAACCGGCGCTCTTCAGCTCAAACTCCGAGGGCGCCTGCCCCACCTGCAACGGCGCCGGCGTGATCTTCACCGAGCTCGGCGTCATGGCCACCGTGGAATCCACCTGTGAGGACTGCGAAGGCCGCCGCTTCCAGCCCGCCGTCCTCGACTACACCCTGGGCGGACAGAACATTGCGGACGTCCTGGACATGTCCGTGGAGGCGGCGCTGGCGTATTTTGCCGGTGGCGAGGCTAAAACGCCCGCCGCGCACAAGGTCCTGGAACGCCTGGCGGACGTGGGCCTGGGCTACATTTCACTGGGCCAGCCGCTGACCACCCTGTCCGGCGGCGAACGCCAGCGGCTCAAGCTGGCCACCCAGATGGCGGAGTCCGGGGACGTCTACATCCTGGATGAGCCCACCGTGGGGCTCCACCTGGCGGACGTGCAACAGCTGCTGGGCCTGCTGGACCGGCTGGTCGACTCCGGGAAGTCGGTCATCGTCATCGAGCACCACCAGGCAGTGATGGCGCACGGCGACTGGATCATCGACATCGGCCCGGGAGCAGGGCACGACGGCGGCAGGATTGTCTTCGAGGGCACCCCGGCTGACCTGGTGGCCGGGCGGGCCACGCTCACCGGCCAGCACCTGGCGGCGTACGTCGGGGCGTAAAGCCGCCGGAAACCCTTCTTTAACGTCCGCCCGGCAGCTGACCCAGGAAGCTGACGGTGGCGGTGCCGATCTGCTGTTGTGCGGCGCCGCGGCCGATGCCGGGCTCGCCGTCGCCCGGTTGCGCGCCGTAGTCACCGAAGAAAGCGTGCACTCCGCCCTGTACGGCGATGAACTCAGTATCCGCCGGCAGGAGTTCCCTGGAAGCCTGGATCTTCTCCGGCGTGCTGAGGCCATCCTTGGTCCCGGAGACGGAAAGGACTGCCAGTCCGGTCCGTCCCCGCAGTGATTCCACGGGATAGGAGGCGTACAGGACCAGCCCCGAGATATCTGTGTTGTGGAGGGCGAACGATGAGGCCGCCACCCCGCCCAGGGAGTGGCCGCCCACCGCCCAGCTGGTGATGTCCGGGTTGACCTGGATGGCACTGCGGGCCTGGTTGCCGTCCAGGAGGCTGAGCCCGAGCGGCTCCTTCAGGATGACCACCCGGTACCCGGCGGCCACCACGGGGCCCAGGATGTCCTGGTAGGCCCTGGCGTCCACCCGCGCGCCCGGGTAGAAGACCAGCCCCCGGGTGGTCCTGGCTCCGTCGGGCGACATGGTGATGGCGGTGCTGGTTTCGGTGACGGTGAGGTCCGACGCCGGCCCGGCCTCCGCGGTCGGTCCCGGCTGGTAGGCGAAGGGGGTGAGCCAGACGAGCCCGGCGGCGAGCGCCAGGACGGCCAGCCGGCCGGCCCACGCTCCGCTGGCGCGGACACGGGACCGTGGCCGCGGGACATCGCGGCGTCGCCAGATCAGGACTGCCCAGGCGGCACCGGCGGCAACCGCGCACAGCAGGATGCCCGGCAGCAGCGGGTGGCCGACCGGCACAGCGGGATTCCCGGCCAGCATCCACAGCGCCACACCGATCAAGCCGGCAGCACATGCCACGGATGCCCAGAAAAGGGCAGTCCGTTTCCTGGGCATCGCGCTGGCTTGGCCGGCAGGTGAGGTCTCCATGGTTCCTGATCCTTCCATCCGGCGGCAGGATTTCAATGCCGGGCTGGCCTACGCTGGCCGTATGCCCGAAATGTTCCGGTACGACGTCGAGATCCTGCACCTGCTGGTCTCCCCCGCGCACGCGTATTTTGGCCGTGCCCGTGACGGCGCCGCCGACGTTCCTACTTCTGATGCTTTGCAGGCTGAGGTGGTGGCCGGCAAGGGCATCGTGGGCGACCGCTTCTTCGGCAAGGCCGCACACATGGATGCTGCGGTGACCCTGTTCGCCGTCGAATCCCTCGAAGCCATCGCCGCCGCGCTGGGCGCGGCGCCGTTCGATCCCCTGCTGACCCGCAGGAATGTGGTGCTGCGCGGAGCCCAGCTCGCCCCACTGCTGGGGCAGGACTTCGTACTGGAATCCGGCGGCTCCCCGGTGACCCTGCACGGCGGCCGGCACGCCCAGCCCTGCGCGTGGATGAACGAGATGCTCGCCCCCGGCGCGCATCCGGCCATGCGCGGCCGGGGCGGCATCCGCTGCCGCGCGGTGTCCGGCGGTTTCCTGCACCGGGGTCCTGCCGTGCTGGTCAGCCCGGTGCCGCTGGACACTGCCCAGGCGGGCGGGGCGAGCGTCCTGCGGCCGTCGCGGCTGCCGTAGCACTCGCGGGGCAAAGGGAGCCCCTGCCCTGGTGGGACGCCCCGGCAGGACTAGGACGGACGACGGTGTCACGCACGGCACGCTTTCGCCCCACCATAGGTGGGGAAGCCCCGGAAACCCGGGGTACCGCCGTCGTACGCTGCCTGAAAGCGTGCTCCGCGTGACGCGGGTGCGGCCTCAGCTCACATGATGGCGGTGGCGTTGGCCGGGGAGCCGGTGCCGCCGGTGATGTTTAGCGGCTTGATGCTGATGAACGCATCCCACGTGGCCGTGCTGCGCATGTGCCGCGCCAGGGGGCCGAGCCGCCACAGCTCGCCGAGGGGCATGCCGAGCTTGGCCAGGAGCTGCTGGTGCATCATGCCGTGGTCGTTGAAGGCGGACTCCCGGTAGGGGCTGTCCGGGACGGCGGGGAGGCATTCGACGGCGAAGGTGTCGGCGGCGATGACGGCAAACCGGCTGTCCCAGGCCCAGGCGACGAACTCCTGCGACTGCGCCACGCCTGTTGCCTTCCGGCTCTCACGGAGGCGCTGTTTCTCTTCCGGGTCCAGCGCGAGGAACCATTCGCACCACCCGGTGTGGAGCAGGAGGATGTCGCCGGGGCGGGTGGTCAGGGACTGGGACTCCATGGCCGCCTGGAGCAGGTCCAGGCCCAGGGGTTCCCCGCCTGCATGGTCGATGGGCTCCCCCACGCTGTTCCGGAAGCCGTCGAGGTCCACCAGGACTCCCCGCCCGGCGATGGGGTGTTCAGCCCATTCCTGGATGCCAAGGTCCGGCGTGCCCTCGGTGATCCGGTGGTCCGGGACGCCGTCGTAGAAGCCAACATCATCGGCACGGCGGTGCCGGAGCCCGTCAATCTGCGTCGACCCCTGGAGGTAATACCCGTCCAGGTAGTCATCCCGGTGGGCAGGGTGGGAGGAGTAGATGGTGTGCCGGGGCGCGCTGCGTTTGAGCGACATCCCCGGGTCAAAGGCATCTGCGGGATAGTCCAGCCCGAACACGGTCCCGGACCGGATGCTGTTCCTGGCCTCAAGGAGGGCAGCCGGCGTGATGAAGGACGGCGTGCCCCTGCCCGGTTCCGGGAACAGCCCCCACGATGTACCCGCCAGGTTGCCCTCCCTCGCCAGGAGCTCCGCGAAGGTGGGAAATGTTCCGGGTACGGTCATCGCGTGGTGGCTTCCTGCTGTTGCGTGGCGTGTTTCCGGGGGCGCTGGTAGCTGAGCAGGAACCCGGCCACGGCGCACACCGATGCGGCAATGCACACGGGCGGTTTGACGTAGGTGTTGAAGAACTCGAGCCAGGCGTTCTGCCCGGCCACGAGGCCCGCGGCCTGCCCGGCAACGAACAGGACGCCGCCTACGAGGAGGACACCAAGGGTGAGGGTGAAGACGGTTTGGATGAACCTTCGGGGTGTGTTCATGGTGGTTCCTTAGATGGGCAGGATGCCGAGGATGATCAGCACGCCGATGACCAGCAGGGGCAGCGCATAGTGCGTGAGCAGGCGGGCGAAGGTCTTGATTGGATTGACGTCCGCGATGCCGCAGGCCACATAGAGCGGTGCACCACCGGGCGGGACCGCGGCCTCGCAGGAGGAGAAAATAAGGACGGCGACGGCGGCAGTGGTGGCGGGCACCCCGGCAGCCACGAGGGCGGCAACGCCCACCGTTCCCACGGCGGCCATCGTGGCGGTGGCGGAAAGCGGGGCCGCGACCGCGATGACGATCAGCCCGATCAGGATGGCGAGCAGCCAGAGGGGAAGGTTAAGCCCGTTCAGCAGGGCGGTCATTTGCTTGGGCAGGCCGGTGGCGGCGAGCGCGTTGGCGCCGGCGAAAGCGAAGAGCACCGTGACGCCGACGATGCCGAACCGCGGGGCCGAGCCCTGCAGCAAGGTTCCCCAGTCCCGGCCGGTGCGGGGCAGCTGCTTCCTGCCCAGCAGCGCACCAGTGATGAGGAGGACCACCGGGATCCAGACGATCACGCTGACGGACTTGCTGACGTCGCCGCCGGTCCAGTCGGAGAGGGCCGAGGTGAGGAACCCGGAAGTGATGGCAAGGGGGATGGCGACGACGACGAACAGCAGGAGCGTGGCCCAGCCCTGGCCGAACGCGGTCCGGACGGACAGGCGGTGGGCGGCGTCGAGAGGTGCCATCCCGCTTTTCCTGATGAGCATCCAGGTGACGATGAGCCGGTGGAGGAAACACCACAGGCCGCCGAACAGCAGGGGAAGGACGAGGGCGTTGATGTTCAGCAGGGGCCCTACCGTGGCGGAGCCGACCAGGACGAACATGGAGGCGCTGAACGGGAAGGTGATTCCCATTCCCGCGTTCCCGGCCACGAGGGTTGCTGCGGCAGGCTTGTCGAGCTTGGACTTTTCCATCCAGGGAATGGTCACCGAGCCTACCGTCGCGGCGATGGCAGCCTGGTTGTGGACCACTCCGCCCAGGCCTGCGGAGGCTACCGTGGAGACCCAGGCCGGGCCGCCCTTGACTCCGCCGATGAGCGAGTTCAGCAGGTCGATCAGCCGGTCCAGGACGCCGCCCTTGTCCAGCAGGTAGCCCATGAAGACGAAGGCCATGGTGGCGTAGACGATCTCGTCGGTCGCTGCCGAAGAGAGTGCCGACCAACCCACCTGTGCCGCGGCGGCCCCGGTAAACGGCAGGACCACCAGGAAGCCCAGGATCATGGCCTCCCCCACGCTGCGCTTGATTGCTGTCGTCCAGAGCAGGATGACGGCAAGGTAGGCGCCCAGTGCCCAGATGCCAATCATGCTGCTGCTCCTGTCGGCGGAATGCCGGTTGATGTTGAAATCACGTTTTTCCCGTTCCTGATTGTGCCCTGCTGTGCGGTCAGCGCAAGGCCGGTTCCGTGGCCTGCGCCATCCGGGCGAGGGCGGCGGCGGAGGCGGTGGTCATCTCGGCCGGGACGCCGAGGTCCGAAAGATAGCTGGCGGTGTCCTGCATCTCCTTGGAGCGGCGGACGGCGTGTTTGGCGGTTCCGGTGAGGAACCTGTCAATGACAGCCTGGCCATCCCCCGCCAGCTGGTTCGCGATCTGGCCGCGGATCCAATCCTCCAGGCCGGCCGCCTGGCCGGCCGTGACCGCTTCGACCACGACGGACGCCATGCCCTTCATGAGCACGCTCCTGAGCAGTTTGTGGGCCATCGCTGCACCTGGCTCGCCGTCAGCGATTTCCACCTGCACGCCGAGGGGTCGCAACAGGCCCGCAACGGCCTGGGCGCCTGGACCGCTCACCATGAGCGGGGTCTTTTCCCCCAGCGCGGAGACGGGTCCAAGGATGGCGACGTCGGCAAAGCGGGCTTTGCCGGGCAGCTGTCCGAGTTCCTGCATGACGCCAGGGGACGATGATGTGAAGTCGGCGTAGACGCTGCCGTCGCCAAGGACCGGCAGGCATTCCTGTGCCACACTGCGTGCGGCGGCGGCTCCGGTCATCACCAGGACGATCTCAGCCCCTGTACATGCTTCGGCCGCGGTGGCCCTCCGGGTGACGCCCTCCGGCGTGGTGGGGGCCACGGGGTCGAACCCGGTGACCTGGTGGCCCGCAGCTGCGAGCGCTGCGGCGTAGGTGGCTCCGGCTTCGCCGAGGCCAATGACGGTGCACGCTGTCATGGTTTGCTCTGTTCCTTCTGGTGACGTTCTGCTGACGTTCTGGTGGCGGGGCGGTTCAGTTGCGGGCGGCGACGATTGCCTGGCGTCGGCCGGTCTCGTCCGCGAACACTGCTTCGGCGGCTTCGGCGACGGCGGCGGCCTGGTCCCGTGGGATGACCACCACGCCGTCGGAGTCACCGACGATGACATCGCCGGGCAGGACGGGGACACCGCCGAAGGCGACGGCGGTTCCCAGCCTGAAGGGGCCGTCTTTGTAGGGACCGGCGGGCGAAGTAGCCCGGGCGAAGACGGGCATGCCGATCTCGCCCAGCGCCTCGGCGTCGCGCGCTGCTCCGTCCAGCGCGAAGCCCGCGAGGCCGAGGTTGATGGCGCGCTCCCCGATCAGTTCGCCAAGGAGGGCGCGGGATTGATCGGCGCCGCCGGCGACCACAATGACGTCACCTGGACGGGCCAGCTGCAGGGCGGCGTGGATGCCCTTGTTGTCGCCGGGACGGGTCCACACGGTGAACGCGGGTCCGGCAAGCTTCGCACCGGGCCAGACCGCCTGGATGGCGGAGTCCGCGACCCCGAGCCGGTCCATGGCGTCGCCGATATTGGCGGCGGGCAGCTTGGCGAGCCGGTCCACGATGCCCTGGTCGGGGCGGGCAAAGTCGGCGCTGGTGTCGATAGCTGGAGTTGTCATGGTGGGGTTCCTTCAGAGGTGTGGATCAGTCTTTTTTCTGGACCAGGGGAAGGACTTTCTTGAAGTCGTCTTCCTGGCCTGCCCAGAACTTCTGGTAGTCGGTGCCGTTGAGGTAGCTGGTCTGCAGGCCCAGGTCCTTCATCTTCTGCACCACTGCCGGGTCTTCGATGGCCTTCTCGATGGCGGCTTCGAGCTTTTTGGCCACGTCAGCCGGGAGCCCGGCGGGAGCGGAGTAGCCGCGGGCGGTCCCCGCGGTCAGGTCGTAGCCGGACTCCTTGAATGTGGGGATCTCGGGCAGCGATGGGGCGCGGTCCCCGGACATGACGCCCAGCACGCGTGCCTTGCCCTGCTTGCTGAGGTCGTTTACGTCGCTGACGTTGGCCACCAGGACGTCAACGTGCTTGCCCAGGAACGCGGTAGTGGCCTGCGAGGCGCCCTCGGAGAAGTGGACCGGCGCGAACTCCGAGCCGGTACTTTCCTGGATCTGGGCCAGGGCAAAGTGTTCGCCGGTCTGGATGCCCGTGGTGCTGGCGGTGAGTGACTTCGGCTTGGCCTTGACCGCGTCCAGCAGCTCTTTCAGGGTCTGGTACGGGCTGTCCGGCTGGACGGCGATGACGGTGGGGTCGATCACCTGCCGGCCCAGCGGCTGGAAACTGTCCCTGGTGTACTTCGCGCCGCGGGCCGGATCCAGGGGTGAGACCACCACCGAGGGTGATCCGGTGGCACCGATGGTGTAGCCGTCCGGCTTGGCACCGGTCAGGGCTGTATAGCCGATCTGGCCGCCGGCACCGGGCTTGTTGATGACCTCGACGTTGGTGCCGAGTTCCTTTTCGAGGACCGGCTGGATGAGCCGGGCGGCGGTGTCCACGGCGCCGCCCGACGAGAAGGCCACGATCAGGTCGATGGACTTGCCTTTCTTGGGGAAGTCGCCGGCGGCCGCACCGGAATTGCTGGCTCCGGCGTTGGCGCCGCAGCCGGTGAGGGCGAGCAGGGACGCGGCTGCGACCGCTGCGAAGATCTTCTTGCGTGACATGGTTCTTCTCCTTTGAAGGGGTGCGGGTGTAGGGGGTTACGGGGTTGGGAGTCAGGCCTCCGGGTCCTCCATGAGGGCCTTCGGCTTGCGGAGTTTGAGCAGCGGACTGCAGATGATGAGCAGGCCGATGCCGATCAGGACGGCGGAGATGGGACGGCTGGTGAAGACGGTGAAGTCGCCCTGGGAGATTTCCAGCGATTCGCGCAGGGAGCGTTCCATCAGCGGCCCGAGCACCAGGGTGAGCACCATCGGAGCCAGGGGGACGTCGAGGTTCCGCAGTGCCAGGCCAAGGAGGCCGAAGCCGATCATGACGTAGACATCAAAGACGCTGAAGTTGATGGTGTAGGCCCCGATGACCATGAACACGAGGATCACTGCCGTCAGGATCGGGGTGGGCACGCGGAGGATGGACGTCCAGAGCCCCACGAGCGGGACGTTCAGCAGCAGCAGGAGGACGTTGCCGATGAAGAGGCTGGCGATGATGGCCCAGGCGATCTCCGAGTGCTCCGTGAAAAGGCTGGGTCCGGGGGTGAGGCCCTGCTGCAGGAATGCGCCCATCAGCACGGCGATGGTGGGCGAGGCGGGAATGCCAAGGGTGAACAGCGGGATGAGGGCAGCATTGGCGTGGGCGTTGTTGGCGGTCTCCGGACCGGCGACGCCTTCGACGGCCCCCTTGCCGAGCTCGTGGCGGAACCGGGAGAACCTTTTCTCCGTGGCGTAGGAAAGGAGCGAGGACACAGACCCGGTCATGCCGGGAATGAGGCCCAGGCCGAAGCCGACGCCGGTGCCGCGGGCCATGGCGGGTGCACTGCGGCGCCATTCCGTCCGTGACGGGAACAGCTGCCGGAAACCGGGGGCATGCACCACCGGGGTGGGCTCGTTCCGGCGGAAGGAGAGGATTTCGGAGAGCCCGAAGACGCCGACGATGACGGCAACGAAGCTGACCCCGTCCATCAGGTTGTCGATCCCGAAGGTGAAGCGCGGTGCTCCGGCCACGGGATCGATGCCCACCATGGAGATCAGCAGGCCCAGGGCGCCGGAGATCAGTGCCTTGACCATGGACTTTCCGGCCAGGGCGACCAGCAGCGAGATGCCCACCACCATGAGCGCGAAGAATTCGGGCGGCCCCACCAGCAGGCCCATCTCACCAAGCGGCTTGGCGGCGGCCACCAGGCCGACGGTCGCAATGGTGCCGCCAATGAAGGAACCGACGGCGGCCAGCGTCAGTGCCGCTCCGGCCCTCCCCATTTTTGTCATGGCATAGCCGTCGATGGTGGTGATGGCCGAGGAGGCTTCGCCGGGGGTGTTCAGCAGGACGCTGGTGATGGTGCCGCCGTACTGGGTGCCGTAGAAGATGGCACACAGCATGATGATGGACCCTGCGGGGTCCAGGTTGAGCGTCAGCGGAATCAGCAGGGCCACGCCCGCGACGGGTCCGACGCCGGGCAGGACGCCGATGATGGTGCCGAGCAGGCAGCCGAGGAAGGCAAACAGCAGGTTCTGCCAGGTCATGGCGGTGGCAAAGCCGCCAAGCAGTTCATTGAGGGTTTCCATGCCTAGAGTCCGATCAGGTTCAGCGGAGTAAATGCCGAGACGGGAAGGGCCACGTTGAGGCCGTAGTTGAAGGCGTAAAAGGCGCCGACGCTCCCCGCCAGGGCGATGATCAGTGAGGGCACCCATGCCCGGCGTCCGCGGATTTTCAGGTGGTAGAGCAGGAACGCGAACATGCTCAGCTGGAAGCCCAACAGGTCCATGACCGCTGCCAGGATGACCAGGCTGGCCACGACGGAGATGACCACCCCCTTATCCACGCCCTCGCCCTTGGCGCTGGGCCGGCGGAGTTCCTGGAGGAGCCAGACTGCCGACATCGCCACCAGGAGAGCCCCCATCGCAAAGGGGAACAGGCCGGCACCCGGCCCGAGGGACGTCCACAGGCCAAGGCTCACCGAGCTGACCAGGACATAGATGCCGACGGCGGCGAAGGCGCCGATCCCCGCCAGCACACCGGGGGCAACCCGAATGGTGCTCCCTGCTTTCGTCGTGACTGACTCCGTTGTCATGAGTTTCCTTTTCACTGCGCGTCATTGCGTTTCACAGAATGAAACTATATTGCGTACTGAGAAATAGTGACAGGAGACACAGGGACTGTCAAGCGCAAAGAACTTACATAGAATGAAAGAATGGCGACGACGACTTCCACCACGGCCGGCACGGCAGAAGAGGGCCCCAAGTCCTCGAACATGCGCTCCCTTTCGAGGGCCATGGAGGTCTTTGCCGAGTTGCAGCGGGCCGAGCGGCCGCAGCGGCTCAGTGACCTGGCCCGGAACTGCGGCATGAGCCTGCCCACCACGCTGCGGATCCTGCGGGTGCTGCAGGATTTCGGCATGGTGAGCCAGAAGGACAAGTCCTACCGGATCGGCCCGGCCGTACTCCCGGCGGCAAAGAGCTTTCTGGAGAACGATCCCCTGGCGGTCGCGGGCCGCCCGGTTCTGCAGCAACTCGCGACCCAGACGGGAATGTCTGTTTCCCTGCACACCCGGCTCGGGTTTGAGCGGATTCTGGTGGCAAGGGTCCAAGGTGAAGCGCCCATGCAGTATGACCTGCCGCTGGGTAAGCGCCTCCCGCTGACGCGCGGCGCGGCGGGAAAGATCCTGATCGCGGGTGCCACCGACGCTGAGCTCAAACAGGTGGTAGCGGCCGCAATTGCCTCCGGTCACGAGGAGCAGGGATTCACGATAGAGGAACTGAAGTCGCGGCTGCCCGAGCCCGGCTGTGACTACGCCTATTCAGCGAATGAGCGCGTGCTTGGCGTGCTCTCCGTAGGGGTGGCATTGACGAACAGAGCCGGCCGCGCCAACGAATCAATGGCGTTGAACTGCCCTGCGGAAGCGACGACAGAGGAGAAAATCAAAGCCAACGTTCCGGAACTGCGCCGTGCCGCCAGCCGGCTCTCCGAGCTGCTCGAGGGCTCCGTTTACTGAGCCCCTGACCGCCTACCCCAACAACAAGGCGGACGACGGCGTCACGCACGGCACGCTTTCGGCCCACACGGGGCGGGAGAGCCCCGGAAACCCGGGGACCCGCCGTCGTGCGCTGCCTGAAAGCCTGCCCGGCGTGACGCGAGGACCGCTAATCCAGCTGCACCCCGCGGAGCAGCAGGAGCGTCCCGCCCACCACGACGGCCGACGCCAGGAACACGCCGCCCGCGCCCAGCCCGGCGGCAACGACGCCGATGGCACTGGGCAGGACCACCTGCCCCATCCGATTGCCGGCGAGCCGCAGGGCAAGTGCCCGCCCGCGCTGCCCTGCCGGTGCCTGCGCGGAAAGCCACGACATGGTCAGCGGCTGGCCGATGCCCAGGCCCAGCCCCAGTATGGCCATCACCACAAAGAGCAGCCACGCCGGCATGGGAAGGGCCGCAGCCGCCAACGCCGCGGTGGACAGGGCCAGGCTCACCACCAGCAGCCGCATCCGGCCGATCCTCCGGGACACCCGGCCCAGCAGGATCCGCGACACCATGGAGAAGACGGCGCGGACGGTCAGCATCGCACCCACCGTTGCAGCGGTGAGTCCGCGATCGTCGCCGAGGGCCGGCAGGTAGACCATGGTCAGGTCCACCACGGCCAGGACGGTGGCGCTGGTGGCGAGGGCACGGGCCACGCCGGGTGACTTCAGCAGCGATACCGCGCTGCCCGTCCCGGCGGAAACCGCCTTCTTCCTCCGGGCGCTGACATGGGCCGGGACAACAAAGGTGGTGGCGAACAGCACCAGGCCCATGACGACCGAAAGAAGGAAGATCGCCTGGGTGTCGGGACGGATGGAAGCGCCTCCCACCAGGGAAATCGCCAACGGCCCCAGGGCCTGCCCCAGGGACGCGGCAAAGGTCAGGTATCCGAACGCGGAGTCCATCCGGGACGAAGCGGCATTGTTGGCCACCACCGCCTGCTGCCCCACGACGCACGCCAGTTGCCCGGCCCCCAGCAGCGCGGTTCCGATGACCAGGGCCACGATCGAGGAGCCCCACAGCAGCAGGAAGGCAGAGCAGGAGAGGACGACGGCGGAACCGGTCGCCATGAGCCGGCGCTCACCCAGTCGGTCCACCAGGCCGCCCGTGGGCACGGCGAGCAGCAGCGGAAAGACGGCGTAGCTGGCGGCCAGCAGTCCCAGGGCGAACCCGGGGACATCGAGCTCAAGCGCACGGTAGGTGGCTGCCGGGCGGACCAGGAAGGTGACGGCCTGGATCAGCGCCGAATGGACCAGCAGGGCGGTGGACGTGCGCCGCCCCAGTTCGCCGATCATGCGCCGGCGCCGGTGGCGCCGGAGATGGCCCGCACCGCAGCGTCCCGGGCGCCCATCACGTGCTCGAACGCGATGGCGGCGGCCTTCTCCGGATCGCCACTGGCCACTGCATCCACCAGGATCCGGTGCTGGGCGAGGGCCTGGTCCCGGCGCTCCTGCGTGCTGTTGGTGAAGTGCCGGTACCGTTCCATGTGGCTCGAGATCTGGCCGTGGAAGCGGCGGGCCCAGGAGTTGCCGGCGATCGCGGCGATTTTGGCGTGCAGCGCCATGCCCTGCCGCATGGCGTCGTCGGCGAACGTCACCATGGCTGCGTTGCGTTCCAGGATGCCCTTGAGGTCTTCGACGTCGCCCGGCGTTGCTTTCAGGCAGGCGTTGCGTGCCATCAGTGATTCCATTGCCGCGCGGACCTCGTACAGTTCCGAGATGGCGCCTTCGTCCAGCGCCGGCACCAGCACCCCGCCGGTGGGCTGCTGCTCCAGGAGGCCCTCGGAGATGAGGCGCCGGATGGCCTCGCGCAGCGGCGTTCGGCTCACCTGCAGCGCCGACGCCATCGCCGGTTCGTAGATGCGTTCCCCAGGTTTCAGCTCAAGGCTCAGGATGCGGCGTTTCAGCTCGGCGTAGACAAGATGGGCCCCGGTGTTCCGGGTGGGTGACTCTGGCATCGATTAGACCTCCAGCAGCCATCATACTTGTATACATCTATACACGTGACCTCCCCGGCTAGCTGTATTGACCACAGACGTTAGTGACGCCCGGCGTGGTTTGGTGACATGAAGAAGACCTCCGGGTGGAGTGGGGCTTGTCTAGAGTCCTTTTTCCACACACGGAGGTCTTCGTGTCCCACCCTAATGCTTTCCTCACTCCTCGTGGCCGGTTACAGCTCGCGCAGTGTGTTGTTGATCAGTGCTGGAGCCTGCGCCGTGCCGCGGAGCGGTTTCAGGTTTCGGTCCCGACTGCTGAACGTTGGGCGAAGCGCTACCGCCAGGAGGGACCCGAAGGAATGGTGGACCGTTCGAGTCGGCCACATTCCTCGCCCCGCAGGACTGCTACGCGTACCGAACGGAGGATCATCGCCGTGCGTGTGAACCGCCGGTGGGGCCCTGCCAGGATCGGCTATCTGCTGGGTCTGCACCCCTCGACCGTCCACCGGGTACTGTCCCGCTACCGGCTGGCGAAACTAACCTGGCTCGATCGCGGCACAGGACGAGTGATCCGCCGTTATGAACACGACAGGCCGGGGGATTTGGTCCACGTGGACATCAAGAAGCTGGGCCGGATCCCCGATGGCGGCGGACATCGAGTCGTGGGCAGGACCGCTGGCTGGAAGAACAAGACCGGCACCAAGGCCAACCGCCGGCCCGGCTACCACTACCTCCACAATGCCGTGGATGACCACTCACGACTGGCTTACACCGAGATCCTCACTGACGAAACCAAGGAAATGGCAGCAGGCTTCTGGGTGCGGGCAAACGCCTGGTTCAAAGAACACGGAGTTACCGTCCAACGTGTTCTGACTGACAACGGGAACTGCTACCGGTCCCATGCTTTCGCCGAAGCGCTGGGTCCGAATATCAAACACAAACGCACCCGCCCCTACAGACCACAAACCAACGGCAAAGTCGAACGGTTCAACCGCACCATGCTTGAGGAATGGGCCTACATCCGCCCCTACCGCTCAGAAGCCGAGCGAGTTGCTGCTTTCCCCGACTGGCTCCATGCTTACAATCACCATCGAGCCCACACTGCACTCAAAGGTAAGACACCGGCCAGCCGCGTCATCAACCTCTCAGGTCAATACAGCTAGCGGGGCCGCGTGCAGGCACACGAAGAAGGGGCAGCAAGTGCTGCCCCTTCTTCGTTTCCTATTGGGACTAAGCGGGCTCCGCGGTCCGCCCGGCCTTCCGTCCCTCGAGGTCCTCCAGGGTGGTGCCCCGGGTATCGGAGGACATCAGGGTGGCCACGGCCGAGACCAGGCAGATGCCGAGCGTGGCCAGCCCGATGGTCAGCGGGATGTCGGCGGAGCCAGGAGGGGCGATCGCCGTGAAGATGCTCGGGAAGAACGACGCAATCATGAGTCCGATGTTCTGCGACACCGCGAAGCCGGTGACCCTGATCCGCATGGGGAACTGCTCCTGGAAGAACGTGGCGAAGGTTGCGTTCCACATCTGGAAAAAGATGCCCTGCACGATCACCACGCAGACGAAGACCAGCGGCAGGCTCCCCTGCTCGATGGCCCAGAGGTATCCGGTCACCAGTACGCCACCGATGACGCCGCCGGCCGCCATCAGCATCCGCCGGCCAATCCTGTCGGACAGTGCGCCGAACACCGGAATGGTGGCCACTGCCGCGATATTGGCCACCAGCGTCACCCACAGGAACTCGCTGCTGGAGAAGCCGTTACCGTAGCCCTTCTGGGTGGCAAAGGAGACGCCGAAGATCAGGGTGGCCATGCCGATGACGTTGGTGAAGGTCATCAGGATGCAGCGGAGCAGTGCGCCCGGCCGGGTGCGCAGGAGTTCGGCCAGCGGAAAGCGCTGCCGCGCCTGGGCCGGCCCGGACTGCGCGGCGTACGCAGGGGGTTCGGTCACCCGGCGGCGGATGAGGTAGCCGGCGAAAATGACGACGGCGCTGAGCAGGAATGGGATGCGCCAGCCCCAGGCACCGAACTGGTCAGCCGGAAGGAGGGCGGCGAGCGGCAGCAGGACGGCGGTGGCAAGGATTGACCCCACCTGCGTGCCCTGCAGGCTGAAGCTGGCGAAGAATCCGCGCCGGGCGTCCGGCGCGTGTTCGACGATCATGGCGCTGGCGCCGCCCAGTTCTCCGGCCACCGCGAAGCCCTGGATCAGCCGGAGGATCACCAGCAGGGCGGGGGCGAGGAGGCCCACCTGCCCGTACGTGGGCAGGAGCCCGACGGCGAAGGTCGCGAAGCCCATGAGCAGCATGGCGAACACAAGCACCTTCTTGCGCCCATGCCTGTCCCCGTATGCCCCCAGGACGACGGCGCCTACCGGGCGGGAGACGTAGCCCACCGCATAGGTTGCCAGGGAAGCAATGATCCCCACGGTCGGGTTTTCGACCGGGAAGAAGATGGTGGGGAAGATAAGCGTGGCGGCCAGCGAGTACAGCGCGAAGTCGTAGTACTCAAGGGCACTTCCAATCCAGCCGCTCATCGCCGCTTTCCGCGGGTCCCGGGGACCGGTTGCGCCTTCCTGGCCTGCATGGACGACGCGGGTTGGGGTGGTGCTCATGATGCTTTTGTCCTTCGTCTTCATTGGCAAGGAACCGGACCGCTGGCCGCAGTTGGGGCCGGGCGGTGACTGGGCCGCATCCCCCGGACAGAGGATGGCGCGCAGCTCTTGAATCGATTCACCCAATATAGAAGGTGACCTTCGTTACGTCAATGGGCAAGCGCTATCCGGCCTGCTGCGGAAGCCTCCGGGACACCACTGCTACCGGCTGGAGTAGTAAGCCGCGGCCATGTCCTGCTTGCTGCGGCCCTGCCCGGCTGCCCGGTCCAGCCTTGCGGCGAACGCTTCGGCACCGTCAAGCTTCAAGCCCTGCTCGGCGGCGGCATCGACAATCAGGTGGGCGTCCTTGCAGGCGGTGTCTACGGCGAAGGACGCCGGCTCAAGTCCCCCGTCCAGGATGAGCCCCATCTTGGTCCGCAGGTAGGGAAGGTCCAGGCCGCCGCCGTCGATCACGTTGAGGAACTGCTGCGGATCGACGCCCAGCGCCTCCGCCAGGGCAACCACCTCACCGGCGGCATTGGAGGCAGCAATGACCCAGCTGTTCACCACGAGTTTCAGCCGGGTAGCGGAACCTTCGGCAGGGTCCTGCCCCGTCCAGATGGTCCGGGCCCCGATGGCATCCAGCACCGGCGCCACCCGCCGGCGCACCGAATCGGGTCCGGCGGCAAGCACCAGGAGCTGGCCGGCTTCGGCCGGGGCCCGGGTGCCGGAAACGGGCGCCTCCACCAGGTCCAGGCCGAGCTCCGCGGCCAGTTTGGCCAAAACGGGAACGTCCTGGACGCCCACCGTGGTGGACTGCACCCAGGCCATGCCGGGCCGGACGCCGGGGGCCGCAGCCCGCATGACATCTTCCACCGCGGCCGCGTCGAAGAGCATGGTCAGGACCACGTCGGCCGCCTTGACGGCGTCGGAAGGGTTGGCGGCACGCCGGGCGCCGTCAGCAGCCAGGGGTTCCGTTTTGGCCCTGTCCCGGTTCCATACCGAGACTTCATGGCCGGCCCGCAGGAGGTTCCGGGCCATGGCCGCTCCCATGATTCCCGTCCCGAGCACTGCGACTTTGAGCTTGGTATCCATCGAGTCCTTCTCCTGGCTGCGTTGGGGTCTGCGTCTACCTACTCAACGTCTCCATGATTTCCCGACTTATTCATGCCAATGCATTTCGGCACGCACGCTCCGGCAGAATGGCGGCGCCCCGACCTAGACTCGTACCCATGAGCGACAGCAACCAGGAAACAATCGGCAGCCCCGAACCGGAACCGAATGCAGGACTCAACAGGGACCCGGAAGACTGGGTGACCGGGGATGAGCCCATGACGGCGGCGCAGCGAAGCTACCTCGATACCCTCGCACGCGAGGCGGGCGAGGAACTTCCCGCGGACCTGAGCAAGGCGGACGCGTCAAAGCACATCGACCGGCTGCAGCAGCGCAGCAACCGCGTGGGCGGCGATGGGGACAACAACGCCGGCAGTTAGGCGCATTTACGGTCGACGCCGGAAGTGACGGCGGTTCCAAAGGAACCCCCTCAGGGGCTGGCTGCGTTGGGGCTGGCTGGATCAGGCGCCAGCCAATGGCTTACCAGACCTGGTGTTCGCGGGTGAGGCCGAAGGGGACGGCGTCGCTGAGGTCCACCGTGAACTTATCCGCGCCATGGCGGGTCACCAAAATGCCGCGCCGGCCGATGAGTGCATGTGCCTTGGCGGCTGTGACGGCGGCGTCGAGCTCGGTGTCCATGCTCTGGCGGTCGGACACGGTGAGGGTCAGCGGGAAGTTCATGGGTCTAGCCTTTGTGTGTTGGGGGTAGGGGGTGATATCCAACGCCTGCGCTCCCCAAGGCTGCAGGCGAAGTTGGGAACCTTTGTGCCCAGCTCATGATGCCCGAGTGATGGATCACCAGCAACTTGAAAAATCAAGTAATAAGTCGCCGCAGGTCAAGGCATGACGGCTGGAGCCTGCCTCGGCAATTACGGGCGCCAAAGCACCGTGAATTAGAGTTGGACAGGAGTGGAAGCTGTTTCCGAACGGCTCCGCTGCCCTGACCCAGCCCTGCGGCAGAACCCAGCCACCAGCACGACACCACACGTGTGCCACGACCTGACAAGGATCCGCCATTTCCACCGACGCCCTCTTCGGCAACCTGACCAGGATCCGCAACGTCATCCTCCCCACCCCCGTGCGCAGCGCACTGAATTCCGGGCGCGGACTGCTGGGCGGCTTCATCGTAGTGCACCTTGTCTTCCTGGTCTTCGCCGCTTCCCTCTCCCTGCGCGGGGAAGCCTTCAGCGACACGTTCATCTACCGTGACTGGGCCATGGCCGGCTTCAACGACGCGAACTTGAGGGGCGGGCCCAGCCCCTGGGTATACCCCATCCTGGCCCTGTTCCCCATGGCCATTGCGGGCCTCGCAGGTCCAGGACCGTTCTTCTTCCTCTGGGTCCTCATGACAACACTGCTCAACGGCTGGGCGCTGCTGAAACTCACCGCACGGGGCCGCAACGCCAACGCCATCCCCGCGGGCTGGTGGTGGCTGGCCTTTACGTTCCTTATGGGCTGGCTGGGATTCGCCCGCGTTGACGGCCTCACCGCCCCCCTGGTCCTCGTGGCGCTGGCATACGGCGTCCAGCGCCCGTTCATTGCCTCGGTCCTGCTGGCCATCGGCACCTGGGTGAAGGTGTGGCCGGCGGCCATCATGCTGGCCCTCTTCGCCGTCGTAAAGAACCGCCTGCTGGTGGTACTGGCTGGAATCGCGGCGACGGCGGGCGTCATTGCGGTGGCGGCAGCCCTGGGCAGCGTCCCCAAGCTCCTTAACTTCCTCACCCAGCAGGGCGACCGCGGCATGCAGCTCGAAGCCACCTTCACCACCCCGTGGCTGTGGCTTTCCGTCCTGAACGTGGGCGGCTCCCGGATGTACATGAACACGGACATCAACTCCATGCAGGTGGACGGTCCGGGCACCGCCACCATGTCCGTGCTGATGCAGCCGCTCCTGGTCCTGGCCGCCCTGCTGGTGGCTGGCCTGGCTTTCTGGGCGCTCCACAACGGCAAGCAGCACAAGGTGGCCGGCGGCGTGGATCGGACTGAATTGCTTCTGGCCGGCGCCCTCGCCCTGGCAGCCGCCTTCGTGGTGTTCAACAAGGTGGGTTCGCCCCAGTTCATGGTGTGGCTGGGCCCTGCCGTCGCCGTCGGCCTCGCGCACAGCTGGCGCGAATGGCGCGTCCCGGCATTGATGCTGATCGCCATCGCTGTGGCCACCTACTTCATCTACCCGCTCTTCTACGATGCCCTCAGCCACAACAACCCGTGGATGGCGCTGGTGCTGACCATCCGCAACATCCTGGTGGTGGTCCTGTTCCTGTGGAGCGTCCGGCGCCTGTATTCGCTGGGCAAGAAGACTGCCGCACCCGCCCCCGCACTCAAGGAGACCTGAGATTTCCACAAGGTTCTTTGACCGTTTGGTGACGGTCCGCAGCAAGGTCCTGCCGGCCAAAGCAGTGGATTGGTTCGCCCGCCCGTCCAGCGTGTGGTGGGGCTTCGCCGTCGTCCATCTGTACTTCCTGGGCTGGATGGCGTCCTTCTTCCTGAACGGCGAAACGTTCAGCGACACCGAGCAGTACCGGCAGTGGGCCACGGCCGGGTACAACCCGGCGGACCTCACCGGGAAGATCAGCCCGTGGGTTTACCCGGTGCTGGCGCAGATCCCCATTTTCCTCGCCAACATCGCCGGGCCCAGCCTCTACCTGCTGGTGTGGTTCCTGATTATCGCGGCACTCAATGCCGTCGGCCTGCTCTACCTGACCCGCGGCCAGCGGAGGGTGACGGGCGTGGCCCCGGCGTGGTGGTGGCTGTTCTTCACCGTCTTCATGGGCTACCTGAGCTTCGCCAGGGTGGAAGGCATCACCGCACCGATCGTGCTGATCGCGCTGATCTACGCCGCGGAGCGGCCCGTGGTGGCGGGCGTCCTGCTCAGCATCGCCACGTGGATCAAGGTGTGGCCGGCAGCGGTGCTGGTACCCATCGCCATCGCCAGCCACAAGCGCGTCCAAGTGGTGCTCGCCGGCGCCGCCGTGACCGCCGTCGTGGGCCTGGGGACCTGGCTGACCGGCGGCCTGCCGCACATCATGGACTTCCTGTTGAACCAGGGCGAGCGCGGCATGCAGCTTGAGGCCACGTTCTCCACACCGTGGGTCTGGCTGAGCGTGTTCCACATTGCCGGCTCGAAGATGGCGGACAACACGGCCATCAACTCCACCGAGGTTTACGGTCCGGGAGCCAGTACCGCAGCTTTCCTGATGCAGCCGTTGCTGGTCCTGGCCGCCGTGATTGCAGCCATCCTGCTGGTGCGCGCCATGCGGCGGGGCGCCGAACGTGAGGAGCTGTTCCTCGAGGGCTCCCTCATGATGGTCACGGCGTTCATTGTGTTCAACAAGGTGGGCTCGCCGCAGTTCATCATCTGGCTGGCACCGGTGATCATCGCCGGCCTGACCCACGACTGGGAGCGCTGGAAGGTGCCCGCGGCCCTGCTGATGGGCATCGCCATGACCACGTTCGTAATCTACCCGCTGTTCTACACGCCCCTGATCCACGCCCATCCGGTCATGGCGGCCATCCTCACCACCCGCAACGTGCTCCTGGTGGTGCTGCTGTGGTGGTCGGTGAAGCGGACGGCCGAGCTGGGGCGCAGGACGTCCTCCCGGGTACCCGCGGGCGCGTAGCCGTTTCGGGCGCGCTTCGCCCGACTAGCGGCTTTTGGACCGGTCGACGGCGGCGGGGGCCTGGGGTGCGCTACGGCGGCGTGCCGCCCTGCGCTCCACCGCCCACTGCCAGCCGCGGCGGCCCAGGTCCAGCGGCCTGCCCTCGATGAGCAGTTTCCGGGTGTGGATGTCCAGCACCAGCAGGTAGAACGTGAAGGCCAGGGCGGTGAAGAATGCCAGGGACGACGCGTCGATGGGCAGTTCCACGAAGGACCAGACCGAGAGTTGATCCTGCGCGCCGAACACCACGAAGAACGTCACGCCGACGTACAGCGAGCGGATCTGCCAGTCGTCCCGGATGCCGGTGACGGCCAGGAACGGCAGGAACCACAGGATGTACCAGGGCTGGATGATGGGTGAGAGCATCACGACGGCGGTGAACGCCAGGGCCATCCGGCGCACCGCACGGGAGTAGTCGCCGCGGAACATGAGCAGCAGGACCAAGGCGATGGCGGCCCACTTCATGGCGGTCCGCAGCCAGGTGGCCAGCGTTCCGCCGGGCAGGCCCAGGGCGTTGGCGAGCATCTCCACCTGCTGGCCGATGAAACCGGACGGCGAGTAGCCGGTGTAGCCGGGGGTGGGGTCCATAATGGCCCAGGTCCAGCCGATGCCCAGGTTGTAGGGGATGCCGCTGAGGGCCAGCACGCCGAAGCTGATGCCGGCCGTTGCTCCCCACATCAGGAATTTGCGCGGCCAGGAGGCAGACGGTCCTGCCCACATGACACCGATGAACGGCAGCAGCAGCACGGTGATGGGCTTGATGCCCACGGACGCGGTGACCAGGAGGATGCCCAGCAGGTAGCGGCGGGTGGCGGCCAGGTAGACGCCGGCGACGGCGAGCCCCACCATGAGTGCGTCGTTGTGGGCGCTGGCGATGAAGCTGATGAGGAACAACGGGTTGGCCACGGAGATCCAGAGGGCCCGTGCACCGTTGATGCCGTGCAGTTCTGCCAGCTTGGGTACGTAGATGACGCAGAGCAGGACGCCGACGCCGGCCAGGAGCCTGAAGAGCAGGACTGACGCGTCGGGCTGGGCGCCGGTCAGCCCCACCACAGCCCGCGCGAGCCAGAGGAAGTACGGTCCGTAGGGGGTCCGGTTCTCGGCCCAGGCGGGGTCGGCGCCCAGCGCGAACCAGTTGTTGAGGGTGGAGATGCCCACTTCGTAAGGGTTCTGGCCCTCCTGGACCAGGCGTCCCTGCCCTGTGTAGGCGTAGACGTCGCGGGAAAAGACGGGGACGCAGAACAACAGGGGCAGCGACCAGGCCGAAATGGCGATGACAACGGACCGCAGCGACGACTGCCCCCAGTCCCCCAACCGCTGGCCAAGCCTCAACCAGGAGCGCATCAGGAGCATGGCTCCGGCCGTCAGCAGCACGGTGGACACCGCCACACCCCACCCTTCGGTGCGGAGCGCGATCACCACCGGCTGGCGGATCATGGGTGAGCCGTTGGCGATCCAGCCGGTGCCGATAGAGCCGACAAACATCATCAGGGCGCCGATGAAGCCTTCGATGGTGGCGAGGTAGGCGCGGCCCCTGGCAGGCGCGGAGGCGTCGACCGGTTTGCCCGGCCTGCTCTCCGACGTCTCAAGGTGTGACCCGCCTGCCGTCATGATTGTGTGGTCCCCTACTTTGTTACGGCGTTGGTTGCACCGGCTCTACTGGCCGCCCTGCAACCCGGTCATTTTATCAGCCACGCTTACTGCCGGCCCGGGGGCACGGGGTAGTGTTGCATACGCAGCCGAGAGTCACCCGGCGCCTTTCTTCTCCACCCAATTGTCGTCCATGACAGGGCTGGACCGTGCGCATCGTGGCGCGCAATACATTGCCCACCCCGCTCTTGCCCAAGAGCCAAGTCCTTGGAGCCGCTCCTTGGCCGTCGCCGACCGCCCCCGCCCCACCCGGCAACCGGATAATGTCCTGGCCGCGCTCCGCTCTCCCCGGCAGCTGACCCGTGAGGTCCTCGCCGGCATGGTCACCACGCTCGCACTGGTCCCGGAGGTCATTTCGTTCTCGATCGTGGCCGGGGTGGATCCGATGGTCAGCCTGGTCGCCTCCATCGTGCTCGCCCTGGCGATGTCCATCCTCGGCGGACGGCCCGGCGTCGTGACGGCCGCCGCCGGCTCGGTGGCCCTGGTCATCGCCCCACTGGTCCACGAGCACGGCGTCCAGTACGTCCTGCCCACGGTGCTTCTCGCCGGCGTCATCCAGGTGGTCTTTGGCCTGGCAGGCCTTGCCCGGCTGATGCGGTTCATCCCGCGCTCGGTGATGATCGGGTTCGTTAACGCCTTGGGTGTGCTGATCTTTATGGCGCAGGTGCCGCACGTCCTCAATGTTCCCTGGCTCGCCTACGTCCTGTTCGCCGTAACGCTGGCCATCATTTTCGTCCTCCCGCGCTTCACCAAGGTGGTCCCGTCGCCGCTGGTGGCCATTGTCGTCGTCACGGCGATTGCCATCCTTGCGGGCCTTGCCGTTCCGACCGTCGCCGACGAAGGGCCTCTCACCGGCCGGATGCCGGGAATCACCCCGTTCCTGGTTCCGCTTGATGTTGGGACGTTCCGGCTGGTGCTGCCCACGGCCCTAAGCGTGGCGTTCGTCGGCCTCATGGAAACCCTCCTCACGGCGAAACTTGTCGATGACATCACGGAAACCCCCTCGCACAAGGGCCGCGAGTCGTGGGGCCTGGGCGTCTCAAACATCCTCGCCGGCTTCTATGGCGGCATCGCCGGCTGCGCCATGATCGGCCAGACGGTCCTCAACGTGAAGACCGGGCAGGCGCGTACCCGTATCTCGACGGTTGTGGCCGGGGTGTTCCTGCTGGCCCTGGTGACGGGGCTGAGCTCGATCATGGCGCAGATTCCCATGGTGGCCCTTGCCGCGGTCATGATGGTCGTGGCCGTTACCACGGTGGACTGGCACAGCGTCAAACCGTCCACGCTGAAGCGGATGCCGGTCCCCGAGACGCTCGTCATGGGTGCCACTGTCGCCGTGGTGGTCTTCACCGGCAACCTCGCCTACGGCGTGCTGGTGGGCGTCATCCTGGCGATGGTGCTCTTCGCCCGCCGGGTGGCCCACGTCATCACCGTCGAGCGGACCCTGGCGGACGACGGCGGGAGCGTGCGTTATGAGGTGGTGGGGCCGCTGTTCTTCGGCAGCAGCAACGACCTGGTGGAGCATTTCGCGTACGGCGACGATCCCGCCTCGGTGACCATTGACCTTAGCCGCGCCCAGATTTGGGACGCGTCAACGGTGGCCGCCTTGGACTCCATCGAAACCAAATACGCGGACCACGGCGCGACGGTGGCCATCGAAGGCCTCGATGAGCGCAGCACCGGTTTCCACCGCCGCCTCACTGGGCATCTGGGCGCCTGACCAGCTGGGGCCTGCCTGAGGAATGGCTTCCTCGGTCTACCCTGAGCCATGAGCTTCCAACAGAAGACCTGGCACGAGAAACACAAAGCCTCCCTGAGCACGGGACAGCGGGCCGCTGACATCATGCGCAACGGAATGGGAAGCTGGCCCTTCGTTGCCAGCTTTATCGGCTTCATGCTCATCTGGGCTGCCATCAATACGGTGGCACTGGCCGCCAACGCCTGGGACCCGTACCCCTACATCCTGCTGAACCTCCTGCTTTCAATGCTCGCCGGACTGCAGGGCGCCATTTTGCTCATCGCCGCCAAGCGGCAGGACGCCATTGCCGCGGCCATGGCCCAACACGACTACGACACCAATATCGAAGCGAAAAAGGAGATCGAGCTCCTGATCTCCATGAACCGGGTCCAGCTGGAAATCCTGCAGGAGCTGAAGAAGGCGGCATCCCCCTAGGCCCCGCCCCCTTCAGTCCGCGGGAGCTGCCGTGGATTCGCGGACAATCACATGCGTGGCCAGTTCCACACGGTGGGAATCCAGGACCTCGCCGCGCGCTTGGCGCAGGAGTGATCTGAGGGCAGCCCGCCCCATCTCCTCGAGGGGCTGCGCCACCGACGTGAGCGCCGGTACGCATTCCTCGCCCTGGATGGTGCCATCGAAACCGACCAGGCTGATGTCCCCGGGAACCTTCAGGCCGCAGTGCGCCGCCTCGCTGAGCACGCCCAGGGCGATGCTGTCGCTTCCGGCGAAAATGGCCGTTGGGGGCTTCTTGAGGCCAAGCAGCGCCTTCATCCCGGACACCCCACTGTCCCGGCGGAACCTGCCGCCGGAAATGATGTACTGCGGATCCACGGAGATGCCATGGGCAGCGAGGGCCGCCATGTAGCCGTGGAGCCGCGCCTGGTTGCACTCGGCCCGCTCGATCCCGCCGATGTAGGCAATGCGCCGGTGGCCCAGTTCCAGCAGGTGTTCAGTGGCCGCCTTGCCGCCGGCCCAGTTGGTGGCGCCTACGCTGACAACGTCCGCGGGGGGCGGGTTGAGCGGATCGATCACCACCACGGGAATCCGGCGCCGCCGGAAGGCGTGCATCTGCGCCTCGCTGAATGCCGAGGTCACCACGATCATTCCCGCCCGGCCTTCGTCGACCATCCGCTGGGCGCGGCGCTCGGCGGTGTGCACCGTGGGGGTCGACGGACCGGCGACGCTTACCAGGACCTCGACATCCTCGGCAGCGGCGAACTGCAGGATCCCGTCCAGGACCTCCGTGGTGTAGGCCGAGGTCAGGACGTCCACCACCACCTCGATCACGGTGCTGGTCCTCGCCACGGAACGGCGCTGCACGGGGGATTTATAGCCCGCCTGCTCCAAAGCGGTCAGAATGCGGGCGCGGGTCTCCGGCGCAACATCTTCGCGGCCGTTGACCACCTTGGACACCGTGGGGGTTGAAACCCCCGCCTGCAAGGCAACAGCTGCCAGGGTTGCCTTCGCCGGCCGTGCAGTCTTCGCCACTGACTTATCCACTCTTTCGAAACATTTCGCTTATGGTTATCTTGCCCGCGTTCCATCAAGGCGTCAACCGGATACAGGCGGGTACAGGTCACAGCCAATGGCATTACCCCTTGACTGTGACTCAACTCACGGCTAGATTGGCACCACCGCTCGCAAAGTTTCGAAAACTTTCGAAAGCTGCGCGGTACGACCACCGACCGAATTGATGCGGGCTATCCGCCTCGGAGCCGAGGCAAACGCCTGCTTCACACGTTACCGGGACCCAGCGTTGAGCCCGGAGGATGAACGGAAACGAAATGAAGATTCGAAAGTTGCGCTCGGCAGCGTTGGCAATTTCCGCAGCAGGTCTGGCAGTCAGCCTCGCGGCCTGCGGTTCGTCAGGTCCTGCCGGCTCAAACGTCAGCAGTGATTCGGCCACCATGTGGGGACTCACCGGCGGCAACCAGCCGGTGCTCCAAAAGTCGGTGGATGACTGGAACCAGGCCAACCCGGACAAGTCCATCAAACTGGATTTCTTCGCCAATGACGCCTACAAGACCAAAGTCCGCACCGCCGTCGGCGCCGGCGAAGGCCCCACCTTCATTTACGGCTGGGGCGGCGGAGTCCTGAAGTCGTACGTCGACGCCAACCAGGTTGACGACCTGACCACCTTCATCAAGGACAATCCACAGGTCAAGGACCGCTACCTTCCCTCAGTCCTAAAAAACGGTGAAGTGAACGGCAAGACCTACGCACTGCCGAACAACAACGTCCAGCCGGTAGTCCTCTACTTCAACAAGGACGTCTTCGACAAGGTGGGAGCCCAGCCCCCGAAGACCTGGGATGAGCTGATGGCCCTGGTGCCCAAGTTCAAGGAAGCCGGTATTGCCCCGTTCTCCCTGGGCGGCCAGTCCAAGTGGCCGGACCTGATGTGGCTTGAGTACCTCGTCGAGCGCATCGGCGGCCCCGAAGTCTTTGCCAACATCGCAGCCAACAAGCCCGGAGCCTGGTCCGACCCCGCCGTCAAGGAGGCGCTGACCAAGATCCAGGACCTGGCCGACGCCGGCGGGTTCATCAACGGCTTCTCTTCAGTCGCGGCAGACAGCAACGCAGACCAGGCACTGATGTACACCGGCAAGGCCGCCATGATCCTGCAGGGTGGCTGGATCTACCAGGGCATGAAGAAGGATGCCGCCGACTTCGTCAAGAGTGGAAAGCTGGGGTACACCACCTTCCCCACCGTCCCAGGCGGCAAGGGTGACCCTGCGAACGTGGTGGGCAACCCCTCCAACTTCTGGTCCATCTCCGCCAAGGCCACGGATGCCCAGAAGAAGGCCGCCCTGGACTATGTCAAGGACGGCATGTTCACCGGCGCCAACACCGACGCCTTGATCAGCTCCGGAGCTGTGCCGGTGGTCAAGGGAATCGAAGACAAACTGGCCGCCTCACCCGACAAGGACTTCCTGACCTTCGTCTACGGACTGGCCAAGAACGCCCCCAGCTTCACCCTCTCCTGGGACCAGGCCCTCAGCCCCGCGCAGGGTGACGCCATGCTGTCCAACCTGGACCAGATCTTCCTCAAGAAGATCAGCCCTGACCAGTTCATCAGCACCATGAACGCCACAATCGGAAAGTAAGGGACCATGACGGCTCTTGGTTCCGCCAACCGGGGGGTCCGCGACGCGGGCCCCTCGGGGTGGCTCGCAGTCCCGGCCCTGGTCTTCTTCCTGGCGTTCGCTGTTGTCCCGCTGATCGGCGTCGTCTTCCTCAGCTTCACCAGCTGGAACGGTTTGGGCGAGATCAAGCTGGACGGCCTGTCCAGCTGGACCACGGTCCTTACGGATCCGGTCACCGGCAACGCATTGGTGGTCACCGCGAAGATCATGTTCTTCTCGTTCATCGTCCAGGCGCCCATCAGCCTGCTGCTGGGCGTCTTCACGGCCGGCGGCCAAAAGTACCGCGCCGCCCTCGCCGTGCTCTACTTCCTGCCGTTGCTGCTGTCGTCCGCGGCAGTTGCCATCGCCTTCAAGGCCCTGCTCGATCCCAACTTCGGCCTGGGGCCCGGATTCAACCTGCCCGTCCTTGCCCAGGACTGGCTTGGCAACTCGGATCTGGTCCTGTTCGTGGTGGTCTTCGTCATTGCCTGGCAGTTCGTTCCATTCCACACGCTGATCTACCAGGGCGGCGTACGCCAAATCCCCACGTCGCTTTACGAGGCTGCTGAGATCGACGGCGCGGGACGCTTCCGCCAGTTCTGGAACATCACCCTGCCCCAGCTGAAGTACACGGTCATCACGTCCTCCACCCTGATGGTGGTGGGCAGCCTCGCGTACTTCGACCTTATCTTCGTGCTCACCGGGGGTGGCCCCGGCTACAGCACCCGGCTGCTTCCGCTGCATATGTACCTGACGGGCTTCAAGGCCAACGACATGGGCGCCGCGAGCGCCCTGGGAGTCATTCTCGTCGTCATCGGACTGGGCCTTGCGCTCATCCTCCAGCGGTTGGGCGGCAAAAACCGCAACGCAAGCCAATTGGAAGGTGCCTGATGGCGTCCACAACCCAACTTCCCGTCCCACCGGCCCCCACCGCCGGCGGCATCACCGCTTCACCGGTTACCCGCACCAAAGGCCCCGGACGGCTCCGGCCAAACTTCCTTGGCGGCCTGGGCGGCTGGCTTTGGCTGGCCATCATCATCGTCCCCATCTATTACGTGGTGATCACCAGCTTCAAGAACCAGGCTGGCTTCTTCACCTCCAACCCCATGCTCCCGGCAACGGACCCGACGCTGGACAACTACAAGCTGGTCCTGGAGAACAACTTCGTCAGGTACTTCACGAACAGCCTGATCGTCACCCTGGGCACAGTCCTGCCTGCCCTGCTGGTGTCCTTCATGGCCGCATACGCCATTGTCCGCGGCAAGGGCCGGTTCCTGGGCCTGACGAACAACCTGTTCCTCCTTGGCCTTGCCATCCCCCTGCACGCCACCATCATCCCTATCTACTGGATGATCACCCGGGCGCACATGTATGACACCCTGCTGGCCCTGATCCTTCCGTCCGTGGCTTTTGCCATCCCGGTCAGCGTGCTCATCCTGTCCAACTTCATGCGCGATGTCCCCAATGAGCTTTTCGAATCGATGCGACTGGACGGTTGTTCCGACTGGGCCATGATGTGGCGCCTCGCGCTCCCCATGACCAAGCCGGCGGTCATCACGGTCGGCATCTACAACGCCCTGCACGTCTGGAACGGTTTCCTTTTCCCGCTGATCCTGACGCAGAGCCCGGCAACCAGGGTCCTGCCGCTGTCACTGTGGACCTTCCAGGGCGAGTTCAGCGTGAACATCCCTGCCATTCTCGCCTCCGTCGTCCTGGCGACCCTTCCCCTGCTGGTGGTGTACGTCGTCGCCCGCCGTCAACTGCTGAGCGGCCTCACCGCCGGCTTCAGCAAGTAGAAAGGACTCCTCCATGACCACCGCCAAACCCCTGCGGGTCGGCATGGTGGGCTACGCCTTCATGGGTGCCGCCCACTCCCACGCCTGGCGCACCGCGCCACGGTTCTTCGACCTGCCGCTGCAGCCACAGCTCACCGCGGTGGCGGGCAGGAATGCCGACGGCGTCCGAGCGGCCGCTGACAAGCTGGGCTGGGAGTCGGTGGAGAGCGACTGGCGGCGCCTGATCGAGCGCGACGACATCGACCTCATCGATATCTGCACGCCCGGCAACACCCATGCCGAGATTGCCATCGCGGCCCTCGAAGCCGGTAAGCACGTGCTGTGCGAAAAGCCGCTGGCCAACTCCGTGGAGGAAGCCGAGCGGATGACACTGGCAGCGGAGACCGCCGCCAAGAACGGTGTCCTCTCGATGTGCGGCTTCAGCTACCGCCGCACGCCGGCCCTGGCGCTGGCCCGGCGGTTCGTGGACCAGGGACGGCTGGGCGAGATCCGCCATGTCAGGGCCCAGTACCTGCAGGACTGGCTCACCGACGCCAACGCCCCCATGACGTGGCGGCTGGACAAGGAGCAGTCCGGCTCCGGCTCCCTGGGTGACATCGGAGCGCACAGCATCGACGCCGCCCAGTGGGTTACGGGCCTGAACATCAGCGGGGTTTCGGCACTGCTGGAGACCTTCGTGCAGGAACGCCCGCTGGCCGGCGACCTGGTGGGCCTCGGCGGCCACGGCGACCTCAGCAGCGACGCCCCGCGCGGGAAGGTCACCGTAGATGATGCGGCCATCTTCAGCGCAAGGTTCGACGGCGGCACCTCGGCAGGTGCCGTGGGCGTCTTTGAAGCCACGCGCTACGCGCTGGGCCGGAAGAACGCCATGCGGCTGGAGGTCAACGGCACCAAGGGTTCCCTCGCCTTCGATTTCGAAGACATGAACGCCCTCTCCTTCTACGACGCGGCCGATTCCCCCGACGCGGGGTTCCGGAAGATCTTCGTCACCGAGCCCGAGCACCCCTACGTCGGAAACTGGTGGCCCACCGGCCACGGCCTGGGGTATGAACACGGCTTCACCCACCAGGTGGTGGACCTCGTCACGGCCATCGGCGAAGCCCGCCAACCGGAACCGTCCTTCGCGGACGCCCTGCAGGTGCAGCGGGTCCTGGCCGCCGTGGAGTCCAGTGCCGCAAATTCCAGCCAGTGGCAAAAGGTCTGAGCAGCGGTTCGGCAGGGCAACGACCAGCTTCAAGCGATCCAAGGAATAGACATGACACGACCAATCACGCTGTTTACCGGCCAGTGGGCCGACCTACCCTTCGAGGAAGTGGCGCGGCTCGCGGGCGAGTGGGGCTTCGACGGGCTGGAGATCGCCTGCTGGGGCGACCACCTGGACCCGCGCCGCGCGGCCGAGGACGACAACTACCTCCAGGGCCGGCTGGACATCCTCGAAAAGAACAACCTGAAGGTGTTCGCCATCGCCAACCACCTAACCGGACAGGCAGTGTGTGACGACCCCATCGACGAGCGCCACCAAGGCATCCTGTCAGCGGACATCTGGGGCGACGGCGAGCCCGAAGGCGTACGCCGCCGGGCGGCGGAAGCCATGAAGGACACCGCGCGTGCGGCCGCCCGGCTTGGCGTCAAGACCGTGACGGGGTTCACCGGTTCGTCCATCTGGAAGGCCGTCGCCATGTTCCCGCCGGCCTCCCAGGCCATGATCGACGCCGGATACCAGGACTTCGCGGACCGCTGGAACCCCATCCTCGATGTGTTCGACGATGAGGGTGTCCGGTTCGCACTGGAGGTCCATCCGTCCGAAATCGCCTACGACTACTGGACAGCCAAGCGCACCCTTGAAGCCGTGGGGCACCGGGAGAATTTCGGCCTGAACTTCGATCCCTCGCACTTCATCTGGCAGGACCTGGACCCGGTGATGTTCCTGCAGGACTTCGCGGACAAGATTTTCCACGTCCACGTCAAGGAATCCGTGCGCCAACTGGACGGACGCAACGGCCGTCTCGGCTCCCACCTGGCCTGGGCGGACCCCCGCCGCGGCTGGGACTTCGTCACCGCAGGGCACGGGGATGTCCAGTGGAACAGGATCTTCCGGACCCTGAACGCCATCGGCTACGAAGGTCCCACCAGCATCGAATGGGAGGATGCCGGCATGGACCGGCTCATCGGCGCTCCCCAGGCACTGGCCATGGTCCAGGAACTGGGCCGGATTGCCCCGCCCGCGGCGGCCTTCGACGCCGCGTTCGCCAGCCACTGACCCCAAGCCTTGCCGGCACTAGCCGGCAGCCAGACAAAGGAAACCTCAATGACAGATCGCAAGAATGCGCTGGTCGTCCGCGGCGGCTGGGACGGCCACCAGCCGTACGAGGCCACGGAGCTCTTCATTCCCTACCTCAAGGACAACGGCTACGACGTCCGGGTGGAGGAATCCCCCAACGTCTACGCCGACGCCGAATACATGGCAGGCGTGGACCTGATCATGCAGTGCATGACCATGAGCACGATCGAAAAAGACGAGTTTGCCGGGCTGCGGGCGGCCGTGGAGAACGGCACCGGCCTGGCCGGCTGGCACGGCGGGATCGCCGATTCCTACCGGAACACCTCGGACTACCTGCACCTGATCGGCGGCCAGTTCGCCTGCCACCCCGGCAAGCACCCGGACGAGTGCAGCGGCGAGCAGTCGGACAACTACGTGCCCTATACCGTCAACATGCTGCCGGCCGCAGCAGACCACCCCATCACGAAGGGCATCAAGGACTTTGACCTGGTCACCGAACAGTACTGGGTCCTCTCGGACGACTACGTGGACATCCTGGCCACCACCACGCAAAAAGTCCGCGAGTGGGACCCCTGGAACCGCGAAGTGACGTCTCCCGCCATCTGGACCCGCCAATGGGGCAAGGGCCGGATCTTCGTGTCCACCCCAGGGCACCGCGTGGAAATCCTCCAGGACCAGAACGTACGCACCATCATCGAAAGGGGCCTGCTGTGGGCAAGCCGTTGAACGTCGGAATCATTGGCTGCGGAGCCATCATCGCGCAGTACCTCGCCAACTTCCGCCGGCTGGACCAGGTCCGGCTGGTGGCCGTCGCGGACCTGGACCCGGCACGTGCGCAGGCAGTTGCGGATGATTACGACGGCGTCCGCGCCCTGTCCGTGGAGGGCCTGCTCTCCGCAGCCGACGTCGACCTGGTGCTGAACCTCACCATCCCGGCCGCACACGCCGACGTGGCACTGAAGGCGATCGCTGCCGGCAAAAGCGTCTATGGTGAAAAGCCCCTCGCTGCCACCACCGAAGAAGCCCGCCGGGTGCTGGATGCTGCACGGGAGGCGGGCGTCGTCGTCGGCTGTGCACCTGACACCGTGCTGGGCACCGGGATCCAGACCGCCCGCAAGGCGATCGACGACGGACTGATCGGCGCACCCATCTCGGCGTCTGCCACCATGGCCACCCCGGGCCACGAACGCTGGCATCCCAACCCGGACTTCTACTACCAGCCCGGCGGCGGCCCCCTCCTCGATATGGGCCCCTACTACGTCACCGCTCTCGTGACACTGCTGGGTCCCGTGACGTCGGTACTGGGTGCCGCCAGCCACACCCGGGACGAGCGGACCATCGGCTCGGGGGCGCGGCAGGGCGAAAAAGTCCCCGTGACCATCGACTCCCACGTCACCGGCGTCCTGGTCCACGCCTCCGGGGCACTGTCTACGCTCTTCATGAGCTTCGACGCCGTAAAATCCAAGTCGCCAAACATCGAGATCCACGGTGAGCGCGGCTCCCTGGTGGTACCGGACCCCAACCACTTCGACGGGGACGTCGAACTGTTCCCGCTCGGTGCCACGGATTGGGAAACCCTTCCGGTGTCCGCCGGGTATGTTGATTCCGGCCGCGGGTTCGGCATCGCGGACCTGGCCGCCACCCCGCGGGGCAAGGAGCCCCGGGCCGGCGGCGCCCTTGCCTACCACGCCCTGGAGGTCATGGAATCCCTGCTGGAGTCCGCCCACAAGGGCACTTCGGTGGCGATCCACAGCACCGTCGACCGCCCTGACCGCGTGGAGCTGACGGTCCTGGCGGATCGGGCGGACGCACTCCAGCCCAAGTAGGCAGGTTGGCGGAACCGTGCCGCCGGCGCAGCCCGGCTAGTACAGCTCGTCGCTGCGGGCGGCACGGTTCCGGCCCAGGGACTTGGCCCTGTACAAGGCAGCATCTGCGGAGGCCACGAGGTCGTCAACGTCGGAGGTCCCGGCGCCGTACGTGGAAATCCCGTAACTGGCGGTGGGCATCTCCATTCCGTTCAGGGTTTGGGCGACGGCCAGCCGCCTGCTGATCTCCTCCGCGATGGTTTCCGCGCGTTCGGCGCTAGCCCCCGGGACCAGGATGACAAACTCTTCCCCGCCGTACCTGCCGATCAGGTCGGTGGACCGGACCGTGGCAACGCAGGCTCCGGCGAAGGCCTGCAGCGCCAGGTCGCCGGCGGCATGGCCGTGGGTATCGTTGACGGCCTTGAAATGGTCCAGGTCGGCAAGGATAAGGGCCCCGGAGCCGCCCGTGATGCTCCGGTCGGCCAACTGTTCCGCCGCAAGGTCCATGAAGGCCTTCCGGTTCAACAGCCCGGTGAGGTCGTCCCGGGAAGCCACCACCCGCAGGGCGCGGGTCTGCTGCTCGCTGCTCAACGCCGCCATGCTGAAGGACACCACCACCAGCAGCACCATGGTGACCATGGTGGTGACTGCCGATCCAAAGACGGTGACGAAAACGGGACCGTCGGGGCCTTCAAGCAGGAACGCCAGCCAGCGGAAGAAGTAGAAAACGGACAGCCCGCCGGCGGCCACGGCCATGGGGATGCGTACCCGTGAGTAGCCCGGTTCCAGCCGCCACAGCTCGCGCGATGCCATGCCGATGGTCAGGCTCATCGCGGCAAGGAACACCGGGCCGCCGGACCAGGTATTGGTGGCGGGATGGTCCAGCAGGGAGGCAACCAGGGTGGCCAGGGGGATACCGGTAAAGGCCCATTTGGGCGGCCGCACCGTCCGCAGCGACCGCGCGCCGGCCCACACAGCAACACCGCCGTGGACCAGCAGGGTGTTTCCCACCGGGTTGGCCCACACCTGGTGGGGGGTGCCGTCCAGGAGGAAGCAACCCGATCCGGACAGGAAGAACAGCAGGGCTGCGCACCACCAGGCGCTGTACGGCGAGCGCGTCACCCGGTAGGCGGAAAAATAGAACAGGACCACCAGCACCAGGGCCATCAGGCCGAAAGCGATGCGCAGGGTTGCCGTATCCAGAACCATGTGCCAGAAGTCCCCCCAAACGCGGCGAATGCTGCTCACGACAGTATTGCATTCCACCCTGACATCGCAGAAGGTCCTGCCCAACCCGGGAGCCTGCCTAGCGGGCGGAGGGTGTCCGCCCCCTGCGCTCCTGGCTCTGGTGCCCGACGCCGGCGGCCACTAAAGTGGGTCCCGGCCCCATCCTGCTGTTCCCGGCAGGCTGAGGGGACCCGCACGAGGGAGAGGAGGTGGCTTTGATGACTGCAACTGCCGCGCGCCGTGAGCGCCCCGCACTAACACCATCAACCATCCTTTCCCGTTGCACGCGCCTTTCCTGAGAAACCTGCCGGATACCCCGCCTGCACCGGGAACCTTTCCGAGGAAACCAACGTGCATATTCCTTCAGGCAACGCCCTGGACAACCCTGGCATCAACACCCCTTCAACAGCCGAGGGCCCCTTCGCCTACGGCTACACGCCCGCCGTCGCCCGCCATTTCGCCGCGCACCCCAACCCCGAGGCCACCGGCACCGGCCGGGTGGTGCGCGTGGACCGAACGCTGCTGCTGGTGGCCGTCGCTGACGGTCTGCTCCACCTGCCCTACCCGCTCACCGGCGACCAGCCCGTTACCGGCGACTGGGTCTGGATCGGCCCCAACCGCGCCGGCGCACGGCAGATCCTGGCCGTCCTGCCCCGCCGGTCCGAGCTCAGCCGCAAACGTGCCTTCGAGGACTCGTCGGCCGAGCAGGTCCTTGCCGCCAACATGGACACGGTTGGCGTGGTGGTGCCCGTGGACCGGCCGCTCACCCACAACCGGCTAGAACGGACCCTGGTGGCGGTATGGGACTCGGGAGCCACTCCCCTGGTGATCATCACCAAGGCCGACCTTGCGCAGGTGGCGGACGACGTCGTCGGGAAGGTCATCCTGCAGGCGGCCGGCGTGGACGTGGTGACCACCTCAGCCGGGAACGGCAGCGGGATCGACGAACTGATGTCCCGCATCCCAGCGCGTGGCACCATCGTGCTCCTGGGTCCGTCCGGCGCGGGCAAATCCACCTTGATCAATACCCTGGTGGGCCGCGAGGTCCAGCAGACCGGGGAGGTGCGGTCCGGCGACTTCAAGGGCAAGCACACCACTACCGCCCGCGAACTGGTGCCGCTGTCCAACTGTACGGTGCTGATGGACACCCCAGGGGTCCGCGGTTTCGGGCTGTTCGACGCCGGCGAAGGCCTGGGCGGCATGTTCGGCGATGTGGAGGAGCTGGCTGCCGGCTGCCGGTTTGCGGACTGCTCGCACGGAACTGAGCCAGGGTGCCCGGTCCGGGACGCAATTGACAGGGGCGTCCTGGAGGAGCGGCGCTGGAATTCGTACCTGAAGATGCAGCGTGAACTCGCAGCCCTGGCCCGCCGCTCCGACGTTGCTGCCCAGCGCGCTTACCACCGGGAGTGGCAGCAGAAGGTGGTGTCTGCGGGAAAGTCTCAGCGCTCCGCTGAGCGCGAGGCCTATGAACGCGGCAGCCGGAACGCCGGGAAAGGCCGGAACCGGAAGCGGTAGCGGCCCCTTGTTCCGGCGCAGGGGGTGGGGGGTAGGGTGCGGTCATGGACATCATCCTGGTACCCGGCTTCTGGTTGGACGCTTCATCGTGGGCGGAGGTGGCACCTGCCCTGGAGGCAGCGGGCCACCGGCCCCACCCCCTGACGCTGCCCGGACTGGAATCCGTGGACTCCAGCCGGGCCGGAATAGGGCTGCAGGACCACATTGATGCCGTGGTCCAGGCCGTCGACGCCATGGGCGGCAGGGTGGTCCTGGTGGGGCATTCGGGAGGCGGCGCAATCATCCACGGAGCCGTTGACGCACGGCCGGACAAGGTGCAGCGCGCCATCTATGTGGACAGCGGCCCACTGGGCGAAGGGGGTGTGATCAATGACGAACTGCCCGCCGAGGGTGACGACATTCCCCTTCCGCCCTGGGAAAGCTTCGACGACGCCGACCTGGTGGACCTGGACGACGGGCTTCGCCAGGCCTTCCGTGCCCGTGCCATTCCGGAGCCCCGGGGCGTGGCGTACGGCAAGCAGCAACTGCATGATGAAGGCCGCTACGACGTACCCGCCACCGTGATCGCGTGCGAGTTTCCGTCCGCCATGATCCGTGAATGGGTCGCGGCCGGGCACCCGTTCGTCTCCGAGCTGGCCAAGGTCCATGACGTGGAGTACATCGACCTGCCCACAGGGCACTGGCCCCAATTCACCAAGCCGGAGCAACTGGCGCAGGCCATCCTGGCGGCCGTTGACCGCACCAACACCTCCCGGGCCTGAATTACCCTTGCGCAGGGCCGGCATGGTCCCCATAATAAATGAATGGCATTCATTTATTCGACCGCAACCGAGGGCAGTGCTGCCCCCGGCCATGTCCATACCGGGCCCGCGGGCCGCATGCCCGCAGAGTGGGAGCCCCACCAGCGGACGTGGATGGCTTTCCCGCCGCCCAACGACACCTTCGGCCCTGTGGGAAGCTCCACTTTGGACCGGGCGCGGGCCGCGTGGAGCAAGGTGGCCCGGGTCATCGCCCGCTATGAGCCCGTCACTGTCATCGCCGATCCACGGGATGCCACTCCCGCGCGGGAATGGCTCGGCCAGGGCATCGACGTCCTGGAGATTCCGCTGGACGACGCCTGGCTGCGTGACAGCGGCCCCACCTTCGTTCACTCGGCGGACGGATCGCTGGCCGCCGTCGACTGGATCTTCAACGGCTGGGGCGCGCAGCACTGGGCCGCCTGGTCCAAGGACGAAAACGTTGCCCGAAGCGTGGCAGCCGGCATCGATGTGCCGGTCCGGCCGAGCTCCCTGGTGAACGAGGGCGGCGGATTCCACGTGGACGGCGAAGGCACCGTGCTGCTGACCGAGACGGTCCAGCTCGATCCCGGCCGCAACCCTGGCGCCACCAAGGAATCGGTCGAGGCGGAAGTCCACGCGGCCCTGGGCACCACCAAGGCCATCTGGCTTCCGCGCGGCCTCACCCGGGACTACGACGAATTCGGCACCCGCGGCCACGTGGACATTGTCGCCGCCTTTGGCGGGCCCGGCACCATCCTGTTGCACCGGCAGGACGATCCTGCCCATCCCGACCACGCGGTCTATCTTCAGCTGAAAGCCGTCCTCGGAGGCCAGCTGGATGCCCAGGGGCGGCCCCTGCGGATTATCGACGTTCCGGCCCCCACCACGCTCAAGGACGGCGAAGGTTGGGTGGACTGGTCCTACATCAACCACTACGTGGCCAACGACGTGGTGGTGCTCTGCGCCTTCGATGACCCCAACGACGCCATCGCCGCCGGCATCCTGGAACGTACCTACCCCGGACGAACCGTGGAACTGGTGGACGCCCGGGACATCTTCGCCTTTGGCGGTGGCATCCACTGCATCACCCAGCAGCAGCCGGCCCCGAAGGAGGAGGCCGCGTGAAACTGGTTGAGGAGCAGATGCCCGTGCCCGCAGTCCGCCCATTCAACGTCGTCGAGGCCGGCATCAGCCGGCTGCGTTCCGCGCTCGAGTCGGGACAGGTCACCAGCGAGGAGCTGGTGGAGCTGTACCTGGAGCGAATCCTAAAATATGACTCATCAGGCATATGCCTAAATGCCATGGTGGTCATGAACCCGGAGGCCGTCGCTGAAGCGCAGGCGTCCGACCGGCGCCGGGCCGCCGGCTTCACGCTGGGCCCTCTGGACGGCATCCCCTACACGGCGAAGGACAGCTACCAGGTCCGCGGCCTCACCGTGGCCGCCGGCTCCCCGGCGTTCAAGGACCTGGTGGCGCAGCGCGACGCCTTCACCATTGGACGGCTCCGGGCCGGCGGCGCAATCCTGATCGGTCTTACCAACATGCCTCCCATGGCCAACGGCGGGATGCAGCGCGGGGTCTACGGCCGGGCGGAAAGCCCCTACAACGCGGACTACCTCACGGCCGCATTCGCGTCGGGTTCATCCAACGGCTCCGGGACCGCCACCGCCGCCAGCTTCGCGGCGTTCGGCCTCGCGGAAGAGACCTGGTCCTCCGGCCGCGCCCCGGCGTCGAACAACGCCCTCTGCGCCTACACACCGTCCCGCGGCGTGATCTCCGTCCGCGGGAACTGGCCGCTCGTTCCCACCATGGACGTAGTAGTTCCGCACACCCGCACCGTGGCGGACATGCTGGAGGTCCTGGACGTGGTGGTAGCCGACGACGCCAACCCCCGCGGCGACTTCTGGCGCGTCCAGCCGTGGATCCCGGTACCCAAGGCATCAAGTGTCCGCCCGCCGTCGTATGTTTCCCTGGGCGTCCCTGACGCAGCCGCCGCGGCAGGCGTACTGGCAGGGAAGCGTTTGGGCGTGCCCCGGATGTACATCAACGCGGACCCGCAGGCCGGCACCGCCGACGCCCCGGGCATTGGTGGTCCCACAGGGCAGCGGATCGAAACCCGAGCGTCCATCATTGCGCTGTGGGAGGCGGCCCGCCGCGACCTGGAAGCGGCTGGTGCCGAGGTCATCGAGGTGGACTTCCCCGTGGTGTCCAACTACGAAGGGGACCGGCCGGGCGCACCCACCATCGCCACCCGAGGCCTGGTGTCCCCGGCATATTTGCGCCGGGAAATCGTTGACCTGTCAGCCTGGGCATGGAATGACTTCCTTGAGGCCAACGGTGATCCGCAGCTGAACCGCCTCGCAGACGTGGACGGCTCCGCGATCTTCCCCGCCCCGGACGGTGCATTGCCGGACCGCTACGACGGCTTCGACGACGACATCGCTGACTATCCCGCATGGATCCGGGAGCACGGCGTTCCGGACCTCGCCCACATTCCGCACCTGCCCGCGGGCCTGGCCGGACTCGAAGAGACGCGCCGGGTGGACCTGGAGGCATGGATGGACCGGCTGGGCCTGGACGCGGTGGTGTTTCCCGCCGCTGCGGATGTGGCCCCGGCGGACGCTGACACGAACCCCGCTTCGGCGGACACGGCCTGGCGCAACGGCGTCTGGGTTTCCAACAGCAACCTTGTCCCCCGGCACCTCGGCATTCCCACGGTCACGGTCCCGATGGGCCTGGCTGCTGACATCGCCATGCCGGTGGGCCTGACCATCGCCGGCAAAGCCTACAGCGACACGGACCTGCTCCGGCTGGCCGCGGCCTTCGAAGCCACCGGGAACCGGCGCATGCCACCTCCCCGCACCACGCCTGCAGGAAAAGGTGACTGAACGAAGCCAGCCCTCGTGGGTAGTCTGGACGCATGGCACGGCCCCCTGCCAACCCAGCCGCCCTTCGGCCTGACTGCTCACACTGCTTTGCCCTGTGCTGCACGGCCTTCGGTTTTGCCCGCTCCGCAGACTTTGCCGTCGACAAGCCGCCAGCCACGCCGTGCTCCAACCTCGCCGCAGACTTTTCCTGCACCATCCATGACAGGCTCCGGGCACGCGGTTTTGCCGGCTGCACGGTTTTCGACTGCTTCGGCGCAGGGCAGGCCGTCAGCAGGCGGCTGTTCAACGGAACCTCGTGGCGGGAAGACCCGGAAACGGCAACGGACATGTTCACGGCCTTCCGGATCCTGCGCCAACTCCACGAAATGCTGTGGCACCTGGCCCAGGCGGCGACGGCCGCCTACAGCGCGGATACCGCAAACGAGGTGCGCCAGGTGGAGTGGAGCGTCCGGAAGGTCGCCGAAGGCGGGCTTGGCGAGGTCCTGGCAGCCGATGTCGCGACCCTCCACCGGCAAGTGGGCGAAACTCTGCGCTGGGTCAGTGAGGAGGTCCGCGCCGGGTATATCGACGATGCCCCACAGCCTGCCCGCCTGGCACCAGGCTCGGACCTTGCCGGAGCACGCCTGGGCGGGTTGGCGCTGTGCGGCGCAGATCTTCGCGGCGCCTGCCTGATCGCCGCCGACCTCCGCGGAGCAGACCTGACCGCAGTGGACCTGCTGGGCGCGGACCTGCGGGATGCAAGGCTCGACGGGGCGGACCTCAGTCATGCCCTATTCCTCACCCAGGCGCAGGTTGCCGCCGCCCGCGGCAGCGCGTCCACCCGGCTCCCCGCAGGACTGGAACAGCCTGCCCACTGGGTCCCCTAACCCGCACCGGGGTCTCCCGCCCACCCAGCGGATGCGCCTTGACAGCCGTGATTGTGAGCGCTGACAGTGGGAGGAAACCGACGCCAAGCGAAAGCCACTCGATGAAGAACTGGGCAGGAAACCTCGAATACTCCTCGGCTGATGTCAGGCGGCCGGAGTCCGTTGCGGAGCTGGCGGCCATCGTGGCCGCTTCGCCACGGGTCAAGGCCCTGGGGTCACGGCACTCGTTCAACCGCGTGGGTGACACTGACGGGGTCCACGTGCTGCTTGATGCGCTGCCGCAGCGGGTGGACCTGGACCCCAGCCGTGGCACGGTGCGCGTCAGTGGTGGCGTCAGTTACGGGGCACTGTGCCGGACCCTTGAGGAGTCCGGCGTGGCAATCCACAACCTGGCCTCGCTGCCGCACATCTCGGTGGCAGGTGCTGTGCAGACCGGCACCCACGGCTCGGGCGTGAACAACCAGTCCCTCGCCGGGGCCGTGGAATCGATCGACCTGGTGCGGGCGTCCGGCGAGCAGGTAACGCTGACCCGGGCGGACGGGGACGAGTTCCTGGCCAGCGTGGTGGGCGTCGGGGCCGTTGGCATCGTCACCGGCCTGGAACTGGCAGTGCAGCCCAGCTTCAGGATGCGCCAGCGGGTCCTCGAAGACCTGCCGTGGGACAACGCCCTGGCCGATTTCAGCACTATTGTGTCGGCCGCCTACAGCGTAAGCCTGTTTACGGACTACGGGGGCTCCGCGGTCAACCAGGTATGGCTCAAGGCGCTGGACGGGGAGCTGCCGCTTCCCAGCCTGTTCGGGGCCACCGCCGCCCTGCAGCCGCGGCACCCCCTACCGGAAATGTCGGCGGAAAACTGCACGGCGCAGCTGGACGAACCCGGCCTGTGGCTGGACCGGCTGCCGCACTTCCGGCACGAGTTCACGCCGAGCAACGGAGACGAACTCCAGAGTGAGTTCATCCTTCCCATCGAACACGCCCCAGCCGCCCTCCAGGCCGTCCGCGCGCTGGCAGAAGGCCTCATGCCCCTGCTGTTCGTCTCGGAGATCCGCACCGGCGCCGCGGACGAGTTCTGGCTCAGCCCGTTCCACCGCCAGCAGAGCGTCGCGCTCCATTTCACCTGGAAGCCGCTGCAACCTGAGGTGGAGGCCTTCCTTCCAGTCCTTGAGGAGGCCCTGCGCCCCTTTGGCGCGAGGCCGCACTGGGGCAAGCTGTTCACGCCGGACGGCCATGACTGGGAGGCCCTGTACCCCCGCTTCGCAGATTTCCGTGCGTTTGCCGCCGGGCATGATCCCGAAGGCAAATTCCGGAACAGGCTGCTGGACAGCATCCTGGGTGTCCCGGCCCGGCGGTAGGGCACGCCGGTACGCTTGGGGCATGACTTTCCGCCCCGCCGTCGTACCAGCCACCGCCCTGGCCGCCACCCTCCTGCTGACGGGATGCGGCGCAGTGGGGGACGCAGCGGGTAGCGCTGCCAGCGATGCCGCTTCAAAAGCTGCCTCGGCCGCCGCGCAGGAGGTCAACAGGCAAATCTGCGCCGTCGTCAAGGACGGCCTGGTCAGCCCCGAGGACCGCAAGGCGCTGGCCGGCTTGGTCTCGGCCGCCAAATCAGCAGGGGTGCCCGCAGAGATTACGACGCCGCTGGGCCAGGTTGCGGAGTCCGGAGACCAGGTGCCCGCAGACTCCCTCCGGGCACGCAGGACGCCTGCCGGGCATGAGCGCGTAAGCCGGGTCAGCTCTGGTAACCCGGGTCAGTTTTGGCGCGGCTGTTCCCAGCCCCGCATGCCGGCTGCCCGGCCGGCTTGGGGGCGGTGCCCCGTACGGTGTTCCGGCGGTGCGAACGGGACCACGCCGGTGTCCCGGCCGGGCGGGACGGCGCGGACAAACTTGGTGAGTTCCTTCCGGAGTACGTTCCAGCCAATGTCCGGATCATCGGGATAGGCGTTAACCTCCGCTTGCCGCGCCGCTTCGACAGCCGCCACACCGGCATCCGTCAGCTCCACCTTCAGCTGGCGGCGGTCCGAGGTCCGGCGGGTCCTGGTGATGAGTCCTGTAGTTTCCAGGCGCGTGAGGACCCGGCCCAGCGTCTGGCTCTGGACCCTGATGGCGTCGGCAAGCTGTTCCTGGTTCAGTGGGCCCCCGGTGAGGCCTTCCAGTGCGATCACGGCCGCACGGGTGAGGCCAAGGGGGGCCAGTGCATCGTCCTGGCGCCGCTGGATCAGCCGCGCCGCCAAAGTGATCAGGCGGTAGCTGCTCCGGGCGTCCGGATCGAGATTGCTGGTCATCGGCCGCGGCCTTCCTATTGGTGGCGAATTGCTGGTCACCCTGCGTCGCTACACCCCTACAATAAGCATGCTTAGCAACATATTCGCAAGTAGGCTTACTATCCGCCCATCTCCGGGCCCTTGGAAAGGCCTGGTGAATAGAAAGCCGGACGGCCCGCCCCTTGCAATCGAAATGGGAAGTGTGCTTAGTATCTGATTAGTAACCTTGCTTACTAAGTCGCCAGCATTGCTGGTTCCTGATCGCCAGCTAACCCTTTCCGAAAGAGAGCGAAGATGACAGAGAACCAATGGCCCCAGACCCCGCACACTGCCAACGATCCGGCCATCGCCGATCCGTACGGCGGAACCGAGCCAGCTCCCCAGCACGCCTCCTACCCATCCACTCCGGATGGCAACTCCAAGTCGCAGGCAGCGAAGGAAGAGGCCTCCAACGTCGCCGGTGAAGCGGCGTCCGCCGCCCAGGGGGTGGCCCAGACGGCGAAGGACGAGGCAGCGAACGTTGCGCATGAGGCGAAGGCCAATGCGCAGGACCTGCTGGGACAGGCGAGGTCAGGCCTGACCAGCCAGGCAGGCACGCAGCAGCAGAAGGCTGCCGAGGGCATCCGCAACATCTCCACCCAGCTGCACAGCATGGCCAGCGCCCCGGACCAGCAGGGCATGGCCAGTGACCTGGTCCGCCAGGCAGCGGAGCGCACCTCCTCGATGGCGACCTGGCTGGAAAACCGGGAACCAGGTGACCTCCTGAACGAAGTCCAGCGCTTCGCCCGGAACAAGCCCGGGACCTTCCTGCTCCTGGCCGCCGGCGCCGGCGTCCTGGCCGGCCGCCTCACCCGCGGCCTCACCGCAGGCCCGCCCGAAGCGCAGGGGCAGGCGCGGTATTCCAGCCCTGTACAAGGTCCAGCCCAGCACCGCGCCGCGCAGTCACCGCCGGCAGCACCCCTGCACCAGGAGACCGTGTACGCCGCGGGCACCGACGACCTCTTCGATGAGCCCACCGTCCGCGGTTCCGCGCCTGTGTCCACCAGCACCCTGCCGTCGGGGACTGCCGAGGAGACTCCCCTGCGCTTCGAAGACGACCCCTTCCGGGCCGAAGACGGTGTGTACACCGGTGAAGAAGCACCTGGAACCGACGGTACCTACGGCAGTGGCCGCCATGGCACGGGTGGTCTGTGATGAGCAGCCAGATACCGGAGCCGCCGCCCAGCGCGGCGCATGTGAAAGCGGATAACGCCTCGATCGGTGAACTCCTCGGGG